>JADFHN010000094.1 GCA_022567155.1 Bacteroidota bacterium | reverse complement strand
TTACCCTATCAGAAGGGATTAAACTGGCGGCCATTACTTTCCACAAAGATGTGGCAGAATTAAGCTGCTGTGCGAGTTAAGACTTAATAAATGAAGAAATACCGATCCTCAGTCTATTAGTGTAATTCTACATCAAAATTAAAAGCAGCTTGATCACTCGATTTTTAAATACGGAATATAAGCCATATTGAAATCAAGGGTTAGCGTATCATCGTCCGGAGCATCCAGCACAAGGTACCTATGGCCAATCAATTATGATTTGATTCCACTGACAACCACAAAACTTCCTTTACCATAACCAGGAACGGGGGTTTCAACTTTTTCCGGATCCGGAACCAAAAGTGTCTGGCAAAATTCGAAACGACCAAACCCGGCCTTCATCAGCATTGAAACCATTTCTTCCGGGGAATGAAAATGTGCCTGCTTGTAAACACTGGATTTTACTTTTTTAGATTTATACTTCCTGGCAGTTTCCCCATTTTTATCTAAAAATCCCACAACGATTTGGCCGCCCGATTTAAGCACCCGGCTGGCTTCCGAATATGCTTTTTCAATATTGTTTAAAAAACAGTCGATGGTCACCATTAACACCAGGTTAAATTGTTCGCCGGCATAAGGCAGGTTTTCTGCAATTCTCTCATCCACCTCAATACCACGCGAGCGGGCTAGTTGCGCCATATCAGGAGCAGGTTCAATGCCTTTTTTAATACCCAATTGCGAAGCAAACCTTCCCGAACCAACGCCAATCTCTATTCCCTCTTTTGCTACAGGTATAAACTGCTTCACAGCTAACAATTCACTTTGATAGGCATTCTTATGGCCATCAAACCACAGATCGTATTCGACAACCGTTTTGTCAAATGAATGGGAACTATTGTTTTATTTTGATTTTGATTTCATATTTTCGACTAAAAACAGAAATGGATAACGGATAATCTTCCAATATCCCGTGATACATTGCATTCTCTTTTGTCATCCGGTGCTTTTCGATTTCAACCATCAAATTTAACCCTTCAACATCGGGGATATCATAGGTAAAATCATATACCCTTTCTTCCAATGGTTTCAGATTATTTTCTGAAAGTTGTTTCGCCTCAGGATACCATTGCCATTGCTCACCAATACGGTGTGTCTCCTTCTTCAAAACATTCCCATCCTGATCAGAAATTGTAAATATTATCAGAAAAAACCTTTCAGGATCACCCGTTGGCACTTTATGACCTGCGAAGCTATTTTTCACCTTCAATGTGTAAAACAATCTGTCGCCCGAAGCATAAACGTTTTCCGGCATATCAGTGAATATCTCTAACCCATTTAATCCCTCCACTTTTGTATTATAAAACTTCGGTATCCCCGATCCGGGAAAACCATGATAATGTGATTTCCGAATTTGGCCTTGATGAACTATCGCACGTTCTTTTTCTGCCATGTGGCAGGTAATGCAGTTTTTTCCCTCTTCAGCCGCCCAATTATTCATCCATTC
Organism: Bacteroidota bacterium; assembly: GCA_022567155.1. Classification (GTDB taxonomy): domain Bacteria; phylum Bacteroidota; class Bacteroidia; order Cytophagales; family Cyclobacteriaceae; genus SZUA-230. The sequence continues at coordinate 12,032 of JADFHN010000094.1, read as the reverse complement.
ATCACCCGTTTCAAATGTACAAACCAAAACAGGGTTTAATTGATCCACTACATTGTGGCAACTGATGCACAGCTTTTCAGAAAGAAAATCAGCATCTTTAACCGTTTTATGTGGTGTATTTTTAGTTCCAATAGTACCAATCACGTTCCCATCACGAACATGACAACTTGCACATGTAATACTTTCCTGTTGCAGGAGTTTGTCAAAATATGGATTCGGAATTTGTACCGGTGTTTCATAGTTCCCATTAAGAAATCCCGTTACAATAAACTCCTGTTGGTTTTGTAAAGGCGTATGACAATTAAGGCAAACACTTACATTATCCTTTTTCCACTCTGCCTGAAACTGTAAGTCCTGAAAGGCAACAGCATGGATGGATTGCTTCCATTCTTTATAAATCTCATTGTGGCATGCACCGCAATCTTTTGCACGTAATGAAACAAGCCCTTGTGGAACCCGTTGGTTAGGTATAGCGCTTTCCCAATGTTTAGTGAGTGGTATGGTATCATTTTTCTGACTTGCTGTTTCCTTGCCTGAATGACTGCAGTCTGTAAAGAAGGCAATAAGTACCGCAACGAAAAATAAAATGAGGATAAGGGTCTTTTTCATTTACTTACGCGTTAGAAAACCAATAAAACCACTACCTAAAAAAATAAAAACTATTCCGACAATACTTCCTATTCCCAATAGTGAGGTAAAAGTTAAGCCATGGCCCACCGTACATCCAGCTGCCATACTTGCCGAAATACCTAATCCCAGTCCACCGAATAACCTTTTTGAGATAATAATAGGTTTAGGTATTGAGAAATGTGTGGTTGTATTTTTTCGGAAACTCCAGAAAGCACCTAATGGAATACCCAGAACAAATAATAAACCCCAGGATATGGTAAGACCTGCCATATCCATTGCTCCCGGTATTATTGACATCCCATAAGTTAAATCAGAAAGTAATGCCGAAACCCATGCCACAATTCCTAAAACGCCTATCCCTAAACCGGTTTTCTTCCACCCCCATTTAGCACCTCCTGGCTGTTTATCCTCTTGCCTTAATAAAACATAAATCAATCCGATTGAGATAAGTGAAATTCCAACCACAAGTATGATCACTGTTGTCACTGATGATGTCAATTTCCAAATGGGTTGCTGGTCAAACAGAACTGTGCTTTGAGCAGCTTGTCTGATTCCTTGTAAAAATCCTTTTTCCATTAAATAAACTCCACTAACAAAACCCACTACCGCAAATATTGTATCTGTTTTTTTCTCACCAAGCTTGTAGAAAATTCCGGCAGCACAACTACCCGCATAGTACATAAAAATACCAAACAAAAAACCACCTACCACATTGCCAACCAGAAATAAAGGGGGTAATTGTATCTTGTCTATATAGCTGTTATCAGGTGCAAACAAATAGATTAGTGTAAAAAATAACGGCACCACTGCAATTTGAATAAGAATAGCCAGCAAAAAACTTTTCAGCTTTGTGGTGTCCTTTTTTCGTACCACATTGGAAAATCCTGAATTCATACAGAACTGTCCTTTTACGGAAATGTATCCATAAACAAACCCTATAATTAGTGCAAAAAAAATCATTTTGTTACTCTTTTACTTATCTGATGAAATAAGGATCCTGTGCCAAATGCCCCATACCGGACCATTTATCTTATTTTGCCCACTTGTTCTATCATCTCTAATCGGCTTAGTTATTAATATATATTCTGAGTTATTTTCAGGTAGTATAATGATACCAGTAAAAATAATTTTATACATAATTCTGATCCAGGATTCCTACATCAGTCAGCTGCAAATAACTCTCTATTAATTACATTTTCAAAAACCTAAAATTCAGTCTGTTTATAGTTAAGCTTCTATATTATCCTATTATCATTCTACCAATTTAGCATATTTTGTTGTCTTTAAGGTTGTTGTACCAAAGGGAAAGGCATTGATCACTACTAACAGGGTCAATCCTTTAGGCCTGATTTTACATTACTTTCATTAGATTATCAAGATTCAAAAACATTATCGCTGAGTGTAAATATAATAACTATTTTAGTATTCTATTGATTTATTGATTAGAATTTGTAAATTTTTATCATTTCCCGTAATTCACCGTATTTTGGATAAACAACTGAACTTTACTAAATGAAATTCGTGTATATAAATATTTTCTTAAATAGTTAAGAAATGATTTACCCAATTACGAAAAATTCTGAGAAATTTATCTCACAGTTTCCGGAAAGCTTTCTGAACGCCTCAAAAGCTGAACAGGAGATCTCGGCAGCGATTTACCGCTTTCTTTCAAAAGGACATAATCCTTCCATCGGGGAAATTGCAAAAGAAACAGGTCATACAGCACAAACCGTTGAAGCGCTTAGAGACGGCCTGAATAGTGGGGTTTTCCGCAATGAAAATGAAGATATCATTGGATTTGGAGGACTTACCAGCCATAAAACAAAACACACATTTACTGTAAATGGCATTACCTCCTATACATGGTGTGCACTGGACGCACTGTTTATACCGGAAATAATCGGCAAACTTGCGGAGGTAACTTCTGTGTGTCCGGTAACAAAAGAAACCATAGAATTATCTATTCTAAGAAACAAGGTTGTGGCAGTGAATCCACAAAGTACAGTACTATCTATGGTCATTGCCGAAACGGAAAAGATCACTGAAAACCTGGTGAACAATTTTTGTCATTTCGTGCATTTTTTCAGTTCTGAATCCTCGGCAAAAGAGTGGATTCACTCGCATGAAAACACGTTTATTGTTTCACTTGATGACGCCATGCGACTGGCACATGCACTGAACAAGACACGTTATTCGTTGATACTTTAGTAAATTATATGTCAATGAAGTTGCCTGCCCACACTTGGGTAATGGACGCATGCGCCAGCTAGTGGCTCATTGCGGTTATGTGCAGGCCCCCCGGAGCCCCGGGAGGAAACGCGCGTACTACAACATGGCAATCCTGTCCCGATATTATTATTCAACATGACAGTTATCTGTACACACCAACGATCCTTTCCGAGACTTTTCAAACGCTTCTCTCCCTTCCCTGAATGCATACCAGGCAATTCCCATGCTTCCCAATGCATCGATGTAAGGAATATGCATCAACTCATACAGGGCGCTTGACACAAGTAATATGAACGACAGATAAAAACATGTTTTTGTACAATTTGCATCCGAAATGATCGGATCCGACTGAAGGGCTTTTCCTGTTTTCAGTTTGATCCGGTACAGGTAATACATGGTAAAAATAGAAACAACCGATACGATAATGCCTACTATGGTGGTTTCAGGCCGGGCCCGTGCATAGATGTTCATCACCGCCCCGGCAGCCAGACCTGCGGTGAGGATATAAAATGATATACCTGTAACCCGTAATGCCTGCTTTTCAAACCGGTCCGCATGTTCCACGGGCGAGCGCTTCATTCGCCAGATCATATGTGCAATTCCTGTGGCAGAAACTACTTCAATAAAACTATCCACACCAAATCCGAATAAGGAAAGGGTTTCGTCCTGAAAGCCATAGAACGTGGAGACGCCTCCTTCCATGAGATTATACAGGATCGTTATGATACTTAAAACAAAGGCTGTATGCAACAACCTGTCTTTGGTTTTAGCACGATTGTCGAGAGTTAAATTAATGTTTTCCAGGGTCTGCATTGTTACTGTTACAGCAATTTATTATTAATAAACCAATCAGGATAATCAAATGTAAATATATTATCCTCCATAATTTGAAATTCTGCCCGTACGTACATACAGTTTAACCAATCAAAAGATTTTGATTTAAAAATAACTGGAAAACCCGAATTGAATGCGAGCCGTTTTCGACGGTGGGTTGCCCAGCAGGTCGGTTTCCCAATAATATCCATAATTTACACGGATCACCGTTTGCAACGAAGGCCTGAAGCTGAGGGACGTGTTAATTCCCCATACCTCATCGTGAATTTTACTCCCCGTCTCGTTGAACTCATCCATGTTATAGTCAACGTATTCACCACGAACCGAAGCATTCAGCCTTGCATTATCCCATCCCAGCATGCGCTTTTTCAGAAACGTAAATACTACATCAGTATATCCACCGGTTTGCCTCCTGCCATATTGTTGTGAATAAGTATCAGGCACATCTATAAACGTCCACGCCCACTCACCGGTGATGTATAATTTTTGCTTGATGGTCTTATTGTAATCCACGACTACCACATCTACCCTTCGTTTGTCGTCAACGATTATACCGTCATCCTTAAATTTATTGTAAACGACACCCATCCATGAAAGGCCGATTTCGCCGATTTTACGATGCCTTATGGCGGTTTTTAACGTACTCATAGGTGTACCATTGAAACTTTCTTCAAATCTGGAAGGATTTTTTTTTGTGGCTGGCAGCCAGGTTTTTCCATGCTCGTTATCAATGATCGTATCATCGAATCCATTGGTCAGGTAGGCTTCATATCCCCATACCCAGTCTCCCTGGTATGACTTTCCATGCAGTCCAAACCCGACGTTGCTCCAGGTTGAAGGTATGATGGTAGTAGCTGATAATGGCCTTTCGACAAATTCCCATTTCGGGCCGTCATGGTTCTGATTGAATGCGCCAATCGGAATCATAATAATTCCTCCTCTTATAACAAGAAGCGGATGAAGCTCAAAGTCCAGTGCGGCAAATTCTATATTAATTTCTTCGGTTCCGTCTTCGAATTCAATTTCAGTTAAAAATTTAATGCGTTGCTTAATGGTTGATGACATGAACAGTGTGAGCCGTTGCATGTGGAATGACAGCCCTTCTGTGATTCCATCGGTTACAGCATAATCGCTGTTTACTTCCACATATCCTCCGATAGCTATCGGCGATTTGCCCGACTGAAGAAACGGCCGGTTGTAAACGGCATCCATATTCAATGTGATGACCAGGCTGTCTTTGGGAGCTTGTTTATCCTGGGCCATTGCCGGTGGCACGCACGAAAGTATTATAAGCGCAAAAAAGAATACACAACTAAGAGAGATGGACATATATGTTTTCATGGTCGGTGGTTACATTAAACGATTTGAGATTGTTCTCGGCTGGTCCGTTAAGAACGATTCCTGAAATGTCATACTCGCTTCCATGGCATGGGCATACAAGGATACCGGAACGAGGATTAACTTCACAATTCTGGTGCGTACATTCCGTCCAAAGGGCCACATACTGCGTGTCGGATGCACGGTACAATGCAATCGGGAATTCCAGACCTGAAACGCTGATAACGATAAAAGGCCGTATAGTGGTTTTGTCCTTTTTTACAGCAATAAATTCTTTTTTATTGATTTGCAGACGATTGTCAAAGAGATATGCTTCCACATAGTGAATAGATGCGCAACCTGACAGTACGACCGGAAAGGTGGCCCCTAAACAGGTGTATCCGCATAATTTCAAAAAATACATTCGATTCATCCGTTTTTTATTATAATGATTCCAGAAAACGGATAAGCGCTTCCTTTTCTTCATTGGTTAGCTGAGTGAACAACTGCCGGCTTTTGTCAGCTTCACCTCCATGAAACAAGATGGCCTCTTCAATGCTACCGGCCCGCCCGTCATGAAGCAGAAAATACTCCCCTCCCTGCGCATCTTTTGACAAACCGAGTCCCCAAAGCGGAGGTGTTCGCCATTCGCTTGTCAATGCGATTCCTTCGGTATAACCATCATCAAGTGACTCACCCATATCATGCAGCAGGAGATCCGTATAAGGATAAAAAGTCTGATAAGACAACACACCGATATCTGACTCCGGTGTTTTCCATTCGGGCAGGTGACATGCCACACATTTTAATTCGGAGAAAAATTGTTGTCCACGGATCACTTCTGGGTTCCTTTCATTCCGTCGTACAGGTACTTTCAGCGTGCGTATATAGAAAACAACATTTTGTACTACCGCCGCCGACACTTCCGGATCGGCAACCATGTCAGTGCTCTGATTTGCAACCGCATAATTTATCGGATCTTCCATTCTGAAATCCGAAGTGATCCCCATGTCCTCATTATAAGCATTTACTGTCTGATGTAACAAGCTAACGGCAGCGGCCTTTTTACCAAACCTGCCAATGATTTTTCCAGCCCGGGGTTGATGAAACCATTGAGGTTGAAAAAAATCGGGCGGATCGATATAGTTGGGCCTTCCGGATATGCCGTCTCCATCTGAATCATTGGGATCGGCATTTGCTAAAATCTGTTCGTCAGTAAGCGCTGCCAGGAACCCAAGGCCGGTTACCGCCGGAGGGGTAAACTTTGCAGATGTGGCTCCATCCGGAATCTGCTCCGGCGTATGACCAGGAATGGCCCGGTTTTGCAATTGTGGTCCTCCTCGTGTTAAAAATATATTGCCGGTGGTATCTGCCTGTCCGAAACGTACCAGGGTAGTAAACGGATGTCCTTTTCCGTCAGCGGTATGGCAGCTCCCACATGAAGTGGCTACAAAGGTTGGCCCCAGCCCTGTTTTGGATGTAAAAGTTGCACTAAATGCCTCATCTCCTGCCACAAAAAGTGCATTCTGTTCAAGTGTGAGTCCTTCAATCGGGCCGTCAAGTGTTTCATTTTCGGCAATAGGTCCGGGTGCAATGAAATTACAGCTCAGCATACCTGATAACGTCGTTAGAATAAGTAAAACATTCAGATTTTGAATTAGTCTTGCCATGATATATACTTAATGAAGTTACGAAATTATAAATTAGTTTATATAAAACAAATATTTAGACTTATCTAAATTATTTTAATATTTATGATCAGGAAATTTTATGACATTGAAAGCAGAAAGCAGAAAACTAAAAAGCTTAAAGTTTGAAGTCCGAAATCCAAAGCGCTGCCCTCCGGTCTATTTCATCCAACGCAACCTCCTAACCTCCCGCCTTCATTCCATTTCGGTCGGGCAGGCTTTAGGAGAATGTGAGGTGCGCGTGGGCAAGAATATTAATTATAAAATCCTCTACTGGTCAAAGTGTCTTTCTGGCTGCGTCATTCGGACGGATCCAATTCTACCCGCTTTACTATACATGACGTCATATATTTTGCAGTATAAATAAAAATTTGTTTCTTTGTCCTATGTTAACCAATCAATAGGATACATGAAACTATTAAAAATTGATGATAAAGAAATTATGCAGTTGGCCATTCAGCAAGAGATTCTGCGTTCAGAAGATTCCAGGTATGATCACAGGTTACATGGAGTTCTTCTTGTAAGTAAGGGTCTTAACTGTTCTGAAGTCGGTAATATGTTTGGGCACAATGCTACGACCGTACAGCGATGGGTAAATCACTTTAACAAGAAAGGTTTTGCCGGTTTATATGAAGGGGAACGTACAGGGAGGCCCATGACAATAGATCACTCAACGTGGGAACAGTTAGGTCATGATTTGCGCAAGCATCCCAAAGACTTTTACTACGGACAAAATATGTGGGATGGGAAATTACTGTCGCATCATTTGGAGCAAAGGTATGGAGTAAAGATGGGTGTTCGCCAATGTCAACGCATCTTCAAGAAGATGGGGTTCAGGCGTAGAAAACCCCGTCCGGTTATTGCTAATGCGGATCCATCTGCTCAGACAGCTTTTAAAAAAACTTCGCATGATGGCAAAAGACCCAAAGATTGATATATGGAGTTTGGACGAATGTCATTTTCAGCAACATGGAACTCGTTGTACAATGTGGGTACCACCAGAGGAAAAAGATCCCATCTTGCTGCATCCTCCGACACGAAAGAGCATGGCATTATTTGGAGCGGTTAATCTGATGACCGGCAAACTTGTACATACAGCTAATCCGATATTTAACGCTGAAACCTTTCTTGCGTTTCTCAAGAAGCTCATGCGTCACAAAAGCAAGAAGAGAAAAACAGCAGTAATCCTGGATAATGCCAGATATCATCATGCCGTGCTCTTAAAACCATGGCTTGAAAAACATAGAGAGAAATTCCAACTGGAGTTTTTACCTCCTTATAGCCCTGAATTGAACCCAATAGAACGCGTCTGGAAGCTAACAAGGAAGTTATGCACTCATAATCAGTATTTCCCGCGACTCGAAGAACTCGTCCAGGCTGTCTCAGGTCAACTGTCTCTATGGAACAAGCCAAATGGAACGTTATATAAATTATGCTGTATTAATTAAGTCGTTATGTATAGTAAACCGCCAAACTTGAGTCGCGCGCATTTGCAATGCGTGCGGATTTATGAAATCTGTCCTTCCAAATCTTATGATTTCTTCCTCGTTCGACCCTGTCTGCAGCAAATGTAAACGTCTTCAATAATCCGACTTTACGACTTAAAACGGCACGCATTGCAAATGTGCACCGGCGAGGGCTGACTATTTTCGCCATTTATGGCGGAGTAAATCAACCTATTCAAACCGCGGGCTTCAGCCTTCATACGTAAAAACTCACGTTCACTCATAAAATGGGGCTAAAGCCCGGCCAGTTTTATTCTCTGATTCCACGCCATAAATGACGTGGTTAGTCACTACGTAACCTGTTAACACCAACCGGGGCAGATTAAAACCTGGTTCCTACCACCACTTTTTCTTTGTACCGCATAATCTTGCCCTGAAGGTCAAAAATTTCAAATAGAATAATATAGTACCCTATTGGGACTTTCAATCCGTTCTGAGATGTTCCCTCCCAGGTTACAAAGCCCTTTTGAGCAAGATATGCATTTCTCATTATTTGCTTTATTTCTCTTCCTTCAAGATTATAAATGGAGATACTTCCGATATATCCGGGTTTATCAAAGGCATAGGAAATGGTTACAAACGAATCTCCCCCTGGTGCCAGCGGGTCAAATACCCGTGGTGAAACGGTAATTGCATTTTGAATAAACGATACTTCAAGGTGCTGTGAGTTGAGCCGGCCGGGAGTAGCAAACCCTGATTCGGAAGATGCGGATTTCCAGTTGTCAGGATTGTCTGAATCCTCCGATAAATCCACCCTTTCGAGCGAGACACCCTGTGTATCCGTAAAAAGTTCAAGATGCATACCTTCATGGTATTCCAGTTTGTCAAGCAGTTTACCGGCCGGGCTGATGAGTTCCACCACACCCCTATCATCCGGTAAGGCAGGCAGTTTCAGAAAATGTATTTTATCAAAAGGAGTTCCGGGATATTCGTTTAAGATATTTTCAATACTTTCAGAAAATGCAATGTGGCTGTACGGCTCCATAAGAAGCGGATCACTTATTTGCGTCGTATCTTTTTGATTGGAAAATTTCAGGCCTTTCAGCTCGAGGTATTTAGCGGTTGTATTATACAATTCGATAAAATCGAAACCACGTGGGCGTGGGTTGAAAAGTATTTCATTGATGACCAGATCAGAATCAGAAACGGGATCAGGCAAAACAATGCTAAACTTTTCGGAGCCAGATTTAATGATATTCCCGTTGCAGTCCGTCAAGCCTGTTATTTCAAAGGTATATTCCAAACTGGTGGTTAATGGCCGGGTGGGGAACACGTATAAATTTTTGTGGCGTTCATCCCATTGAATACCCTTTATTTCTGTTGCCGGTTTAATTTTCCACAGAGATGGATTTGCCGATGTAGTATCCATGATCTCGCTGAACTGAATATAAACTGTATCCTTGCTCAGCGCCCACGAAGCAATTACTTCCGGGCCGGTCAAATCCGGGTTTGCGTTGTTTACCGAATTTACCCTGCCCGGACTTCCGCCTGAGGGGTCATTCGATGCAGTCCAGTTTTCGTTTTCACCACACGGGTTCGAAAGGTCTATCATTTCGAGTGACCACCCTCCCTGCTTTTTTTCGATGTCGTCATACCAGGTATCATCAAAATCAACACGATGAACAACTTCGCCATTCATGTTTTTTAAAATTACGGCATCAGTTGTATTATTGATAACAGGCCAGCTTTTTAATCCAATTACAGTATTAATTTCAAAATTTACTAAACTTTCGATGGAAGCCTCTGAAGTTAAGATCAACAAGGAGTATGGGGCGATTATACCATCTTCGATTTTTGAAAATTTGTTTGCATCTCCAAGATAATAACCCCGGAGAGGCAGAGAGTAAGGATTGGGATTGTACAACTCAACATATTCAGCTGTGATACTTGTATTTTCTGACGAAGGGTTGGCCATTATTTCCGAGATGATCAACTGGTGGAACCCTGCCACTGGCGGCGGATTGTACACAAACGACCAGGTAAGCAGAGGCTGTGTGTTACCTGAAGTATCTGCAAGATTGTATATAACTAATTCAGCCTCAAATGATTCCCGGAGCAGGGTGTCAAACATAAGTGCAAGATGATTTTTGTTTTCTGGATCCCAGATTAAGTCAGAAGGATTTCCAAGCACACTTATTTCAAAATTTGTTTTGGAGATGTTATGTAGATCAACAGGCTCATCAAATACTATATCCAGTTGGTTGTGGTACGGAAAACTGATGCTGTCTATACCGGGAGGAGTAAGGTCAAATTCCAAGTTATAAGATTCGTACTGAAGCGGGTTTTCCCAGCAATCGGATAACCCGGTAATTATTAGCTGGTATCCGGACGGTGATGCAAACGGGGAATTAAATCGAAGAATGATATTATCCGAGTAGCTTTCATTGGCGATCAATGAATCGGGTTTATTGCCATTCAATGTGTAAACGGCCTGAAACAACTGTGAAACTGCCAGGAATTTATTGAATTGAAGCGCAAGTTCTGTTGAAGACAGGACGCGGGTATTTGTCATTTGTAACAACGTGGTATCCGGGGAATCATTGAATATGGAGTTAATGCTTCCAGGTGTACCTCCCGAAGGATCTGTGGAGGAAGACCAGTTTCCGGCCTGCGAACAAGGATGAAACGGGTTTATTAGTTCAAGCGACCAGCCTCCTTCCTGCTTTTGAGCATCATTATACCACGAATCGTCATAATCCACGCGATCCACCACCTGACCATACATATTTTCAAGAATTACCACATCTTTATCATTATTGAGTAGCGGCCAGTTTTTCAACCCGGTTAAATTTTCAATGTTGCGGTCCGACAAACTTTCTGCTGCGGAATGCGATGCCAAAACCAGAAAAGAATGTGGCTGTATAATACCGTCTTCGACTCTAGTGTAATTATGGGCATCCCCGAATTGGTATCCTCGCACAGGCATGGCAACATCACCCGGATTAAACAATTCGACATATTCCACCCCCAGGCTTGTGTTTTCCGATACCGGGTTTGCCATGATCTCTGAAATAATCAATTGTTTACCTGAGGCTATCGGTGGAGCAATATATATAAAATGTTCCAAAATTTCCGGCTTTACATTCCCTGCCGTATCTGCAAGATTCCAGATCGTCAATATAGCTTCAAACGATTCCAGGAACAACGTATCAAATACCAGCGATACCCGGTTTGGCGGGGTATAGTCTGTAATAATACTTTCAGGACTACCGGCACCGGATAAATCAAAATTATTTTTTGTTAATGATTCCGCATTGATTGATTCATTAAATATTACGTCCATCTGGTTATGATAAAGAAAGAAAATGCTGTCAATATCAGGCGGATCCACATCAAAAATGAATGTACGTGTGTTTTCTTCAAGAAGGTTTCCCCAACAATCGAGCAACCCTTCTATCTTCAATTCATAGGTTGTAAAAGACTGCACAGGGGTGTTTAATTGCAGGATTACGAAATCCGATTGTTTTTTGTTCACAATGAAGCTATCAGAAGCTATTTCATTTATCTGAAATACTGCTTCCCGATAATGTAAAGCTTCAAGTCTTTTGTTAAATACAATTTTCAGTTCCGACTGTGAAATAATCTCAATACTTGTTATACGCAACCGTGTTGTGTCCGGTGAAGGATCATAAACCGAATTTACCTCACCCGGCGTACCTCCTGAAAAGGCAACCGATGACCGCCAGTTATCCGGTCCGGAACAGGGATGAAATGGGTTTATCCGTTCCAGGGTCCATCCTCCTTCGTCTTTACCTGTATCATGCCATTCTATTGAATATCCTATCTGATCAATTAGCATGTATTCCGGGGAGAATAATGTTAGAGAGTT
>JADFHN010000022.1 GCA_022567155.1 Bacteroidota bacterium | reverse complement strand
AAAAGGCGAAGTTTCAAAGGTAATAGCTAATTTAACAAAACAAAAATCCTCAGCTGCTACCAAATTAGCTACTAGATACAAACAAATAGATAGCGCACAAAAGAAAATCACAGAACAACGTAATACATTAAATTTAGAAATGACCGAATATGTCAGTTCTCTATTTGATGCAGAAGATGCCATATATACTAGGGTTGTAGACACTGCTTCTATGATATTGACACTGTCAAAAGCTCAAAAAGGCACAAAAGTATCTGTTAATTTTGAAAAAATATTAGAAGAAATATTAAAAATAGTACCAGAATTAACTAGCCAAGTTGATAGTCTTTTAAAAAAATATACTGTTATAAAAGAATTTGAAAAGAAAGCAGCTTTAAGAACACCAAAGTTAAAAGGAGAAGGAGTCTTAGACAAAATAATTAAAAAGTTTAAAGATTTTATGTTAAAATTTAGAAACAATATAATAAGTTGAGGAAAAGGTTATGATAAAAAATTAACAAGAATTAAGGGCATGATTTAAATATGGCAACAAATATAGGAATATGACCTGGATCTGGATCTGCTATTTCAGGTACTACAAATTTTATCTCCAATTTCTTCAAATAATTATGTACCAATTTGGACAAAATGTTTTACAATATAGAAACAAGAATAATTATATGGAACAAAAAATTTCAAAATCTTTGAAAAATACAATTTTGGAAAAATTAAAAGTTCTTTAAAAAATTATATTATTCTAATCTTACTTCTGCTTGATTAAACTTAATTACATATTAAAATAGTATTATTTTTAGAAAATCAAAATTTTTGTTCATGATTAAATTCTTTATAAAGTATAAAAGTAACCAGGCTCATCCCGTTAGATGAAGATAAAAAAATCAACACAAAAGTCAAAAAAATAGCGAAAATTGACTACAAAATGTGATATGATGTTGCAAAGTATACTTTATTTTCTTTAGTTTCAAGTAAATTATCAGGATTTTATCTTCATTCTTTACCAGTAATTATGAGAATAAGCGTATTTTTTCTCTCGGTTTTAGTGCTTATGCTGATATTGCCCGGATTAAATTCCTGTCAACGAAAGTCGCTTGCCCATTCGAATTATATGGTAAAGCCCGTCAATCATCACAGGTATTATAGTCCTAAAATGGACCGTCGTCTGCCAAGAACCAAAATTGTGAAGATCAGAAACTGATAACGGCGTACCCTTATTTCCAGGAAAATAGGCTTTCATCACACGTAACATAACCCTGGAACCAAGAAAGGGTGGGGATTGGAACAAGAACTTTAGCAGGCGTTAATTTTTATATGATGGCCTGAAAGGGTTCCGATATCCATATGATTTCTTTAATTTTCCGAAAATCTAAATCCCAGGTGCCATGAAAACAAAAATTGCTTCTGCCGTCATTCTTATGATTTGCAACTTTAACGGACTGCTCGCACAATCGCAATTAACGATCAGCCGGATCATGCAGGATCCAGCATCCTGGATCGGAACCTCCCCTTCGGGCATTTATTGGTCCGAAGACGGAAAACGTATCTATTTCAACTGGAATCCCGACCGGAATCCGGGCGACTCGTTATACTATATCACGCCGGAAGATCATCAGACGGTGCGTGTTACCCCTTCAGAAAGGAAACGACTTCCTGCACGTTCTGGAGATTATGACAAAGAGCGTAAGCGGAAGGTGTACATCAAAAACGGCGACATTTTCATGTACCATATAACTGCCGGAGAAGAAACGCAGATTACAAATACCATCGACCGGATCAAGGCGGTAAAATTCAGCTTTGACAACAAGTCACTTGTATTTCAAATGGACGAAAATCTGTATGCATGGGATACCGGTACCGGCTATACAAAACAACTCACCAATTTTAAGAGTGGTTCCGACGAATCAGAATCCAAGCTGTCGGAGCAGGACAAATGGCTTGAAGAAGACCAGATACACTTAATTTCCGTGCTCGCCGAAAGAAAAGACAAACGGGAACTTCGGTCTGAAATAAATAAGAAGAATGAGCCTGAACGGCCAATAGAAATCTTTACGGGAAAAAAACGTGTTTCCAATATAGATATAAGCCCTGACGGGAAATATATAACCTATTCACTTTTTGAAAAGGCAGAAAAGACCAAGCAAACCGACGTACCAGACTATGTCACCGAATCGGGCTATACCGAAAACCTTACTGCACGGGCAAATGTAGGCACCGGTTCATCGTCTCGTGAATTATGGATTTATAATATCGAAAAAGACACGGTATATAAGGTTGCCACCAACATCTTACCGGGAATCAAAGATTTTCCGGATTATTATGCCGATTATGAAAAGTACAAAGAGGCCAAACCGGAAGTGCGTAAAGTTGACACCGGAAGTCCCCGGTGGTCTGATGATGGAAAAAATGCTATCGTCACGTTCTTTTCGAAGGATAACAAAGACCGCTGGATTGCATTGCTTGACCTTTCGGATGGCAGCACAAACGTACTTGACAGGCAGCGTGATGAAGCGTGGATCGCCGGACCCGGTATCGGCTGGTTCAGTCGTGAAGCCATCGGCTGGATGCCTGACAACAAACGGGTTTGGTTCCAGTCGGAAGAGTCAGGATACGCCCACCTTTATACAATTGATATACACACCGGGAAGAAAAAAAGCCTTACAAAAGGAAATTTTGAAATTTACAATCCCCGTATTTCTGAAAACAAACAACAATGGTATTTTGATGCCAACATGGAACATCCCGGTGTACGGAACTTATACAGGATGGCTTTGAACGGAGGGAAACCGGAAAAGATTACCGGCATGAACGGACGAAACGATGCAGTACTTTCGCCTGACGAAACGATGCTTACCATCAGAAACTCGTATGCCAACCGGCCCTGGGAGCTCTACCTGATGAAGAACGAGCCCGGTGCAGAAGCTGTTCGCATTACGCATTCACTTACCGGTGCATTCAGTGAGTATAACTGGCGAGTGCCTGAATTCATCACCTTCAAAGCCCGTGACAATGCAGAAGTCCCCGCCCGGCTTTATAAACCTGATGATCCTGAATCTGCCGGCCCCGCAGTTATATTTGTTCATGGTGCAGGTTATTTACAAAACGCTCACCATTGGTGGAGCAGCTATTTTCGTGAGTACATGTTTCACAATTTCCTGGTCGATAACGGATATACCGTGCTTGATATCGATTACCGGGGCAGCGCAGGTTATGGCCGCGACTGGCGAACAGCCATTTACCGGCATATGGGTGGCTGGGATCTTAATGACCAGGTGGATGGCGCACGTTACCTGGTGGAGATGCACGATATCGATGCCGGCAGGATAGGAATTTATGGTGGCTCATACGGCGGATTTATCACACTGATGGCGTTATTTACACAGCCTGACGTTTTTGCTGCAGGAGCAGCGCTACGGGCAGTAACCGACTGGGCACATTATAACCACGGATATACCTCCAATATTTTAAACACACCCGTACAGGACAGCCTTGCCTATGTCCGGTCTTCCCCGATTTATTATGCCGAAGGACTTGCAAAACCTTTGCTGATCTGCCACGGTATGGTTGATACCAATGTGCATTTTCAGGATGTAGTGCGGCTTTCGCAGCGGTTTATCGAACTGGGGAAAAAAGATTGGGAAATAGCCGTTTACCCTGTTGAAAAGCATACTTTTACAGAGCCTTCAAGTTGGACGGATGAATACTCGAGAATTTTTAAACTGTTCGAAACCTATCTGAAACCGGAAAATTAAGATGTTATAGTGTTTGCCTATCCTTTGAGGAGGAGGTTATGTATCTTTCAATAAAATCTACGATCTTCACTCCGGCCGTTATCCTAGGCCTGCCGGCTACGCTTCGTCCTCCGCATTTCGCTGAGTCTTTTACCAACACCTGATACGGATTACGAATGTGGTCTTAGTCAAACACTCAATTGTCATTTCGATCCCGCTGCTAGCGGGAGAGTAATCTTTACAGAAGTGAAGTTCAACTACTTTTCCATTTCTGCTGGCAAATATCCCTCACCCGAAAGGTTTTTGGGCGTTAGCCATCGGAAAATAGTTTATCGGGTTCGGGATGACAGCAGGGGTGGTGATGGGCGGTGATTGTCAACCTACATACCTTTAACCATAATATATACGTCATCTTGAGTGCAACGCCCGCCTGCCCCCCCCATGCCGGTACGGACGGGAATGATCCACTTGGATAACTCCTCATGGACGTTCACAATCGGGCAGGAAGGACCTGTTAGTATTAACCGGGTAGTAAGTTACAGATTCTTCCCTTTGGTACTAATGAACAATTTCCATAATACAATGAATGTCAATTCATTACGTGATATACTTATGGATAGTCCCCTCCACCAGAGGGGATTAGGGATGGGTTTTTCAAAAGTTGAAGTATATTTTAGGTTACGTATTATTTAGGTGCTGAATATCCAGTATCGCTGGCAATTAGTTGCTTTTTCATTTTCTTTTGCTTGCCCACCCGCCTGCCTTAGTGCCTAAGTACAGCCGGCAGGAAAGAAAACGAAACAAAATGCCAAAGGCATCCCTTTGGGAGAAAAAGGCACCACTCTCGATAGCGATCGGGAAAAGACACACCTGCCTGCACGTAGCCGTTTCGGCAAAGGCAGGTTTCCCCGTTAAACGCACAGGCCAGCCCTGCACAAAAATATCTTGACAGGTCAAGTAAAGTTTACAGCACACCAGGAAGCGACATTTTTGAAGGCTTGCCTGCCCGCTAACCCTCAATGCAACCACGCTGACTGTGCCTGCCTGCACGTAGCCGTTTCGGCAAAGGCAGGGACGACCCACCGCACATATTACAACTAATTACAAAACCATATTATAAAAAATACAGCTAGAAAATTTGCTAAAGTAGCCGGGATTTAGATTTGATCATTTGTGAATTTTAATGCACAAACCGTTCATTTTCTATAAGTTGATTAAATTTATGAAGGCCTCAGAATGACGGAATATTGTAAGTTTACCATGCCAAAGCCCGGATCAATAAACCTGCGGTGAAGAAAAATCAGTAACACAGAGTGATTCAAGAAACATCTCCAGGTTTTGCTTAAATAGCAACGGAGACGGTTCGCTTAGTTTAACATGTGCGGTAAGGATGGTGCCATATAAAATTGTGTCAAGCATGTGAAGAAGTTGTTTTACATTTCCGGTACGGGTAATCTCCTTACTGAAGATGGCCTCCAGCAAGAAATTCTCAAACAACTGATCAAGCGAAAGTGAATCGATCTCATTGATGTTCTCGATTTCCGGATACAGCAGTGTACGTTCGGCAATTTTCAGTGAAAATGGGCGCACGGGCATTCCCAGTTTACTCAGGTAGCCATACAATCCAAGAAACACGCCGGGGTATTTTGAATAACTCAGACTTACACAATCAAAAAGATACCGAATTCCTGCTAACCCCGATTTATGGTCTTTAGACAATTCAACCGCCCTGTGAAAGGACCAGACTTTGTAATAATAGCGTAATATGTCTTCTTTTTGGGGAAAGTATTTAAAGAATGTCACTTTGGATATTCCCACCAGATTACATATCTGCTTTACATACACATGATCAAATGAGTTTTGTCCGATAAGTTCAAGTGAAGCATTTAATATGGAAATCTTTATCCGGGCTTTTTTAATTTCTCGTATCGAAGGTTTCGTATATTTCATCGTGGCTAGGTTTACCCGGGTTAAGTAAGAAAAAAATATTCAAAAATTCAATGTATCAGGTGTTTTATTTCTAAAAGAATTCAAATTATCTTGTGGAGCGAAAAAAACTTACGTTATGACAAAGCAATTTATTCTGTTTCTATCCATACTCTTAATTCTTTTCTCTTGTTCACCCACCGAACAAAACTCTAAAAAAGGACTGACTGCGAAGAACGGAATGGTTGTGTCTGCACACCCTTTGGCTTCAGAAGTGGGTGTTGGAATTTTAAAGAAAGGTGGCAACGCTGTTGATGCTGCCATTGCAGTGCAGTTTGCTCTCGCGGTTGTGTATCCGGCTGCAGGCAATATTGGTGGTGGCGGTTTTATGGTGTATCGTTCAAATCTTGGAGAGTCATATACACTGGATTACAGGGAAGCGGCTCCCGGAAAGGCACACCGCAACATGTACATTGGTGAAAACAATATCGTGATAAAGAATCTCAGTACCCGTGGTCATCTGGCTGCCGGTGTACCCGGTGTGGTTGACGGAATGGTAAAAGCGTACGAGCAATTTGGTACATTATCCTGGGAAGACCTGATCAAACCCGCAATTGAACTTGCTGAAAACGGCTTCGCACTTACAGCGCGTGAAGCTAGGGGTCTGAACAGCAATAAAGAAAATTTTCTTGAATATAATACGGTCATACCTGAATTCGTGATCAGAGACGAATGGAAAGATGGTGACATTATTTATTATAAAGATCTGGCCGAAACGCTTCGCCGGATTCGTGACAATGGTAGAGCAGGATTTTATGCCGGTAAAACAGCTGATCTGATTGTAGCAGAAATGGAACGCGGAAAAGGCTGGATCACCCACAACGACCTGGCGGCTTATGAGGCAAAATGGCGTAAGCCGGTGATAAGCGACTACAAAGGCTACAAAATAGTTTCAATGCCTCCGCCTTCCAGCGGCGGCATCGCGCTTGCTCAACTGCTCGAAAGCGTAGAACCTTACGATCTGACTTCCCTGGGCTGGCATTCAGTTGAAAATATTCATCTTATGGTAGAAGCCGAGCGCCGGGTATATGCTGACCGGGCCACACACCTTGGTGATCCGGACTACTACAATGTTCCGGCTACATTGCTTACCGACCCGGATTACAATCAGAACAGAATGAATGATTTTGATCCTACCCGGGCCACCCCAAGCGATGAAATTTTTGCCGGTCAGTATTTTACTGAAAGCGAACAAACTACGCATTTTTCAATTGTTGACAGCAAAGGCAATGCAGTGGCTATTACCACAACCATTAACGGCGGGTATGGATCAAAAGTGTTTGTTGACGGAGCAGGCTTTCTCCTGAATAATGAAATGGACGATTTCAGCATTAAACCGGGTTTCCCGAATATGTACGGACTTGTAGGTGGCGAAGCCAATGCTATCGAACCAGGTAAACGAATGTTAAGTTCTATGACGCCTGCCATTGTTGAAAAAGACGGGAAGTTGTTTATGGTGGTGGGTTCGCCGGGTGGCTCCACAATTATTACTTCTGTTTTCCAGAATATTATAAATGTGGTGGATTATGGAATGGGAATGCAGGAGTCTGTCGGAGCAGGCAGATTTCACCATCAGTGGAAACCGGATGTGATCATGGTCGAAAAAAATATGCTGGACAGCCTTACCATCCGGCAACTGACAGAAATGGGGCATGAATTTTATGAAAGAGAGACTATAGGCCGGGTTGATGCCATCCTGGTCTTACCTGATGGTACACTTGAAGGCGGCGCCGACCCGCGTGGCGACGATATGGCTGTAGGTTATTGATTTTTATTTGGTTCTGCTACGAATTTTATGGCAGACCAAAGATGGGAGTTGAAAAATAACTGAAAACTACCTGCTTCAAGCTTCTAACTTTAACCGCAAAGTGTTCAGAGAAGGCGCGGGGACCGCAAAACGAATTTGATCTGAAAACTTCAAATGCATGATTTCTATCCGAATCAACAAATCAATATATAAACGAATCAAAGAATTACACGTAGTAAGAGTATTGTGTGACTGGTTTCCCCCTGCCTACGGCTTTACTCCTCTGTCCACGTGTCGCAGAAGGTTTAGCGCGGAGGTGCAAGCTATGCGAAAGCGAAGCAGGTAAGCTTTAGGGCATGCCCGTCCGTAATGAAATGAAGGCGTGACCGAGGGGCAACGCAGGGGCTTCAGACTTAAAGCCTTCATGCTTAGAGCTTCTGGCCTTAAACAAACTTATCCTTTCCTCAACTGCCCGTACTATTTTTTTACTATGGTAAACTCTACCCTCCTGTTGAGTTTGCGTGTCTCTTCCGATTCATTGCTTGCAACAGGTATTGAACCGCCATATCCTTTTCCGTTCAACCTTCTTTTTTCTGTGCCGTGCGCAATCAGATAATTGATCACCTCGTCCACTCTTTGCTGGCTCAATATTTTATTCAGTCTTTCACTGCCCTGATTATCCGTATGACCAGATAATTCGATCTCAATCCCCGCATTTTTTAACATCATCTGTACCACAAGATCAAGCTGTGGATACGAGGACTCCAGCAATTCGGTAGATCCACGTACAAAAAGCACATTTCCTAATTTCACAGTAGTTCCGACCTTTATAGGCTGAAGCGTAAAATCATGTGTTATCACATCAATTTCCGATACCCGGATGTCCAGTATTTCCTGTTGGCTTACATACCCTTCTGATTTTATGATTACCTCGTACACATCGGAAGCAGGAAGTAGAATCGCATATTCGCCGTTGTCCTCGGTTTCAAGACTTTCTTTCCAGTTTTCGTTGCTTATCAGTAAACTTGCCTGCAAGAGCCGACCAGTTTCAGCATCCAGTACGCTTCCTGTAATCCGTAGCTCTTTGTCGGCAACAGGTTCATTTTCCCTGATTTCAGCCATGGCAACGGATTCCCGTAAAACAGCTGTTTCAATACTATCACCTAATATCTCTTCTATCTTGCGCACAGGCAGGTGCACCACCTTCAAATCGCTGTACCCGTCGCTGTTTTGTGTGGAAGTATAAATGGCCCTTTCCTCATCGGGGAAGTACTGAAAATAGAGTTCGACGCCTGTAGTATTTATTTCCGGGCCCAGATTGGCAGGTTCCGACCAGTTCTGCCAGCTATCGTCCTGTCTTTTTGTAACGAAAATATCGCGGCCCCCATATCCTCCATGTCCGTTCGATGCGAAGAAAAGCGTTTTATTATCCGGAGCAAGATAAGGTGTCATTTCCTGGAAAGCCGTATTGATTTGGGACCCGATATTTCTGGGCTCCGACCACTGATCGTTCCCTGTCCTGAAGCTCACGTATAAATCCTCGGCCCCGTACGTCCCGTACGATTCAAGTGACAGAAGCATTATATCACCCGTTTCTGATAGCGAAATGCTTACATGGTCGGATTTGTTATAAAAATACTTTATGTCTATACGGGCGGGCGTACTCCATCTTCCATCCATATTCAATGACACTGAAATGCCCTGTGTTTTCGCCGGTTTACCTCCCGGCATATAATGCTGGTAAAGATACACGTTAGATTTTTCGCCCTGAAATCCAATAATACCGTTAAACTGCGCATTATTCAACGGGCTGGATAATCGCCGTGGAACGGTCCACAGCATGCTATCCGAAAAATGGCTTACCCATATATCGCCGGCATCTTTCATGCCTGCCACATTTTCAGAATGAAATCTCCGGATGAAATACAACGTTTTTCCGTTGTCGGTCAACACCGGATTCAGCTCATCAGCAGTAGAATTTACCGGTTCAAGGATATCCGTTTGAGCTGATGTCCGTGAATTAATAACAATAAATAAAATACATACAAGATATTTCACAGTTGCTTCGATTTAAAATTTATGCCATCAATCAATGCACAAAAATATCTCCAATTATTTCAAGCGCCACTTGTCAGAATCAATTTCTTAATACCAGCAACGGGAAATTAGTGAGATATGACATTCTTTTCGTTAAGCTTTTATGAAAAAAACTGTCGATAAAATTCCTCCTTTTATGAACAAGAATAAGAAGATGTGCTTTATGAACGTGCAGAAGATGTTCCAGGGCAATACCTGTTTCCTGGTCAGTTATGAATTGTTCAAACCCTAATTTTTCATATACAAAATATGACTTCATATTACTTACGTAGTTCTGGTAATTTTCATCAGATATGGCATCATTATTATTCGTAATATGAACAACGTAAATACGGGAATCAAAAGGAACGGCAAAATTTACTACCGATTGAAAAAATTCCTTATCATCGCTGGAGAAGGTAGATCCGTACACGATTCTTTTAAACGCATAAAACATTATATTTTCCGGAATACATAATACCGGGATATCCGTATTCTCGATCACCTTTACCGTATTACTTCCAACGCGTGCCTCATTAATATCGCTTACACCTGTAGTGCCCATCACAATCAATGATATTTTTTCGGCTTCGGTTACATCCGCAATTTTTTCAATAAGATCGCCTTCGGTAATTTCAAAACTGCAAAGTTCATAACCCAACGAATGGTTTTTATTGATCTCATCAGCCAAAGCTTTTAATTTCTGTGCCGGCTTTTTTTCAATATTTTTATAATAATCTTCCGATTTCGACAGGTTTTCCGCATATTCACCTTCTGTAATTACATGCAACATTTTAACCGTTGAGCTGTGCTTTTTTGCGATTTTTCCGGCAAATTCAATGGCAGTAAGGCTGGCACCCGAAAAATCTATCGGGCAAAGAATATTATTCATATCTGAAATTTTTTACTTTAATCATTACGGTTTACTTACCCATTTATTGTTCTTAATATAATATCTCCATGGCAGAAATGCATCAATTCCGGAATATTCCACTCCAATACGTGTGGTGGAAACTATCTGGTCAGAAGAAAATGCGACGCCGTTTTCCTCTATCCATACCTGATCCTGTGTAAGATCCACCCCGTTGTGTTTTAAATCAATTCCAAGTGCTTTAGTGAGCTTCCCGGGACCTGATGTCAGGTTTACATATCCATTATCCAAATTTCTCCTCATGCGTATAACATCCAGTCCGTGGGTCGGCTCCATAGCCCGTATCAGAACTGCATCAGCATGCCCTTCGTTGTTGGTTACAATATTGAACAGGCAATGGATGCCATAACATAAATAAACGTACGCGCTTCCACCTGTACCAAACATGACTTTTGTACGACAGGTGCGTTTATTCATATATGCATGACTGGCGCGGTCGGTGGCGCCGCAATAAGCCTCAGCTTCTACAATCATCCCGCCTGTAACCACTCCGTTGGTATTAGTAAACAAAGATTTGCCTAAAAGATCTCTTGCGATTTCAGCCACATCAGGGCGTAAATAAAAATGTTTAGACAATTTCATTCATCAAAATTCAGAAAACATGCATTAACAAGCAAAAACGTTTTATAAATTCGCACTACAACAAACCATTTAAATACATTATGAAAAAATCATTTTTAACAATTTTAATTATTTCCATGCTGTTGGGTACCAACGTTGCATGGTCGCAGATTACGTTGCCGGCGCCAAGTCCTGCCGGTAAAGTTTACTCAAAAGTAGGTCTGACTGATGTGGAAATCACCTATTTAAGGCCGAAAATGAAAGAAAGAAAAATTTTCGGAGAAGGTGATGATTATTTGGTCCCTTATGGAAAAATGTGGAGAACAGGCGCTAATGCAGGGACACTCATTACTTTCAGCGATGATGTAATCATCAGTGGAGACACCGTTCCGGCAGGTGAATATATGATTCTCACCATACCCGGCGCCGATGAATGGACCGTAATCTTTTATAAAGATGCATCCATTGGAGGAAATATGAGCAGCTATAAAGAAGAAGACGCGCAGCTCAAAGTAAATGTTGCACCTGTAAAATTAACAGAAACCGTTCAGGTGCTTACTTTCAATGTTGCTGACATTCATCCTGAGAATACGGGAGCAGCTATTGAACTGGCGTGGGAAAACACAAGTGTTAAGGTTCCTTTTGAAGTGAATTTTAATGACAAAGTGATGGCTTCCATTGAAGCTAACACCAAAGTAAATCCTCGTAACTATGTAACTGCGGCAAATTACTATTTCAACACAGGTAAAGATTCAAAACAGGCCCTGGAATGGATAGAAAAGTATTTTGCAGCGGATGAAAATTATAAAAGCCAGTTCTGGAACCTGCACCTGATGGCTCAGATTCAGAAAGCAACCGGCGATATTGAAGGCGCAAAAGCCACGGCCGAAGAGTCGCTTGAAAGAGCCAGTAAGGCTGATGGAGGCGACTTTGGTTATATCAAACGAAACGAAGAGTTTCTGGCAAGTCTGAAATAGTAAAACTGAATAAACTGTTTAAAAGAAGGTGCCTCTAGAGGCATCTTCTTTATTAATTAGAGTCTGTCCATAAAGTCGTTTATTCAAAGAAAAATTGCACGTTTATAAACAGACTAATTATTCTGTAAACCTTGTATTTGAAACAAAATCCCCCTTAATAAAGGGGATTTAGGGGGTTGTTTGATATTATATTTAAATCCATTAGCAAATTGATCCATAATCGGGAAAATTAATAAATGCCTTCTTTTTTCAATAGACATGTAGGATGAAATCTTATGTAGAGAGCCAACCGGAGACACAAATTGCATTTATGGCTAATTTTATTTGTGGCTGTTTAGATTCTGAATCGCATATTAATTTGGATTTCGGCATGGCCAGTCCCACCGGAGAATGAAAATGGATTATATCTGTTAATTTGCCTTCAAAATACTTCTGATTTTAACCGGATGAATGTAATATTAACTCATTGAATCAAAAATCCTTTCAGCTATGAAAAACAGTCTGCTCATTTTCTTGCTTACGGCATTGGGTATTACCAATGTTATTGCTCAGAATAACCCTGATAAAGAAGTATGGATTCAACTTTTTAATGGCAAAAACCTCGATGGATGGGATATTAAATTTACCGGTCATACATTGAACGACAATTACCTCAATACGTTTAAGGTAGAGGATGGAATACTTAAAGTTTCATACGATGAGTACACAAAATTTGATGAAATATTCGGACATATTTTTTATAATAAGAAATTTTCGTGGTACCGGATAAATGTTACCTACCGGTTCACAGGCGAGCAGGCGCCGGAAGCCCCGGGATGGGCATTACGAAATAACGGTATCATGGTGCATTCACAGTCCGCCGCAAGCATGGGATTGAATCAGGATTTCCCCTACTCCATCGAGGTACAGCTTCTGGGAGGCAACGGAAAAGATAAACGACCTACTGCTAATTTATGTACACCCGGTACCCACGTAGTGATGAACGGAAAGCTTTTTACGCCCCATTGTGTAAACTCAGACTCAGAAACCTATCACGGTGATCAATGGGTAGAGGTAAGTGTTCTTGTCCTGGGAGACTCCCTTGTGGAACACTGGGTGAATGGCGCTAAAGTAATGTCTTACGAAAAACCACAGATCGGAGGTGGCCAGGTGCATGGATATGAAGGAGCCGATATGATTGAAGGAACCCTGCTGAGTGACGGGTTTATTTCCTTGCAGGCCGAAAGCCATCCAACAGAATTTAGAAAAGTTGAACTACTGAACCTGAAGGGCTGTATGGATCCGAAAGCTATCAACTACAAATCCTATTACCTTAAGGCAGATAATACCACATGCATGTATCCGAAAAAAGAATAAGCTGCCAGTCAACTTCCAAATTTAGCATTTTCACTTCACTAAAACCATTATGTTTAGTGTATAATAAATATACAGAAGAATATATATGAAAAGATCAAACCAGCGTATTTACATAATGAGAAAAACCAGTTAACTTTATTACGGCACATGACTACTATGATGTAGGAAAGTGCAATAAATAATTTAAGTAGTGTCCTCCCAAACCTGTTACCGTATTGTACTCTACATATACTTTGGCCAGATATTCCACATTCTCAAGCCACATCTCATCTTCGACATTGCTGAGCATTGCACTTCGAAACGGATTGATATACAAAGCAAAAATGGAAGTGTTCTTTTTCCCCATTTGCATAAACCTGAACCGGATCATTTCGTCTTAGCCTAATTTTGTAAACCGGATATTATCAATATATCTTTTAGACTCATCAGTGTATATGGGGAGTTTTTCAGGATATCTGCAGAAAAAAAGATGATGAATCGTAATAAACTTTTTGCTTTTAATCTCCCTCGTCAATAAATATGTGATATCTGAGATCGAGCGGTGAAAGTCCGTCACCGATTTTGCGGATAAAGTCAGCGTCTTCTATAAAAAAATTCAAAAAATTGAGTGTACGTTCCTGAGGGACACCTCCCGGAAACAGCTTTTCTTTCCATGCGGCAACCTGCCCGATCAGATCATCATGATGCCTTTTCTCTGCTTTCAGAAGTTTCTTCTCTATTTTCTGCAGGCCTTTCAGTGTTTTATTCGCTTCTGCTTTCACTACCGGCGCCAGGGTAGCGTCGATGGCCTCAGCTTTGGCGACCAGGTCATCAAACAGGTGTGAAAATGTGTTTCTTTCTTCATGAAGTTCCAATTTATTGTCCAAAGTTTTTTCAACCAGCTTATCACTCAACTCATTTACCGGAACAAATATATCCGGAACATCTGCTTCGGTCTTCCTCAGCTTTCTAAACGTTGCATGATCTATATAAAGTGCAAAATTTCGTGGAAGGAGAATTGGAAAGGCAATTTTGTAATGGTCGAATACAGATTTTAGCTGCAACCAGTACACCACTTCGGCCGGACCACCCACATACGCAAGATTTGGGAGAATGCATTCCTGATAAACAGGCCGGAGAATTACATTCGGACTGAACTTTTCGGGCTCATTCTCTGCCAGGTCCAGAATTTCCGTTTCACTGAAGCTCAATTCTGAATTCAGTATTTTAAACCTCCCGTTTTCGTGCACAATCCTTTCACGGATAGCGTCATCAAGATAAAACAAATTTATTTCCCTTGGGTTGATCTTCGATTTGTAACCAAGCGACGCAAGTTTCTCAGACTGACCTTCTACCAGTGAAAATGAAGTATGGTTCTGTAATTCATCTTTGATAATATGCCTGAATGATTGTTTCAGCGTACGGTCATCCGGTTCGATAACTACAAGTCCTTCTTCTCCAAAAAGTTCATTAATATAATACCTCACCGCATCACTCAGTGTGTCATGTTCAAGGTACGCCTTTCTGAAAATACCGTTATCACCCGGCATGTCATTCAGCAAATCCTTCAAAGAATGTGGGTTCATACGGCCTACTGCCCCCTTCCGGTCGCATTTCCAGGTGTATTTGTTACCTAACAAATGTATGTGGTTTATTTCTTCAAAATCATGATCTTCCGACACCATCCAGTACACAGGTACGAAGTGATACTCCGGGTATTTGCTGCAAAGTTCTTTACAGGCATTGATCACCGTAACGATTTTATAAATAAAGTACAGCGGGCCGGTAAAAATATGGAATTGATGTCCGGTGGTAATTGTGTATGTGTTGGCTTCCTGAAGCAACTTCAGATTTTGCTGAAGCAGCGGGCTAATGTGGATCGATTCATATTGTTTTTGTAAAACTTCTGAAAGAGATTGGCGGAGTACAGGATCAAATTGTTTTTGCTCAATTTGTTTTATAAAATTCCCCTCCTCCGGAAATAAAGAATAAAAAGCTTTCAGTTCCTTCTTTCTGCCTATATAATCTAAAAACAGACGGGAGAACAAGCCGGTGTTCTCAAAGTTTAGTTTTTCAATTCTCATATATTTTACTATTGCATTATCGTTCTTAAAGAGTTCCTGCTTTTTCCCAAATCATACACATTCTCATATTTGTAATCAAGTAATGTCTGTCCATAAAATCCGTAATTCAAAAAAATGCCGTGCCTGCCCTGACTGCCGTCAGGCAGGCGGCAGTCAGGAATGACTTTTTATATTGACCCACCCCTACACCCCCGCCTGCGGCGGGGGAATTATTGGTATTCCTGCCTGCCGGTCTCCGGTGGCCAAAGCCTTTGGCGACGGCACGCAGGCATGGCATTTTTTTTAATTCCCCAAACATCATTACTTTATAGACAGACTTTAAGTAATTAAATTACCGGGATAAAATTTTTCCAAAGAGATCAAATTCATTCGCATCCGTGATCTTCACTTGTATAAACTCTCCCGGTTTGGCATCATTATTCAGGTTCTGATTGTTTTCGATAATAACTTCGTTGTCCACCTCCGGTGAATCAAATTCCCTACGTCCGTTCAAATTACCAGCTTCTACCCTGTCGGTCAACACTTTCATTACCCTGCCCACTTTCGATGTATTGATCTCAAAGGAAATGCGCTGCTGTAATTCCATAACGTCATCCGCCCTTTTCTGTTTCAAATCTTCCGAAACATTATCTTCCAATGAAAAGGCATGGGTATTCTCCTCATGCGAGTAGGTAAAAACGCCTAATCTGTCGAATCGTGATTTTAACACAAAATCCATCATCTGTTCGAAATCCTCTTCAGTTTCACCGGGGTGCCCGGTAATCAGTGTGGTACGCAAGGCAATATCAGGCACGCGGTCACGAATGGTATGCAGCAGTGTTTCTGTTTTCTTTCGCGTTGTTCCCCTTCGCATGATTTTAAGCATACGAGTAGAGGCGTGCTGCAGCGGAATATCCAGGTAAATGCAAATATTGTCCTTCTCTGAAATTACATCGAGTACCTCCAGCGGAAATCCGGTTGGAAAGGCATAATGCAACCTGATCCATTCCAGCCCTTCCACATCCGAAAGTTTCCGTAAAAGTTCGGCCAGAGATCTTTTGCCATACAAGTCAATTCCGTAATACGTAGTATCCTGAGCGAGCAGCAGCAGTTCTTTAACTCCCGATCTGGCAAGGTTCGAAGCTACAGTAATCAGTGCGTCCATCGGCTTGCTTACATGCCTGCCGCGCATCAGTGGTATGGCACAAAAAGCGCAGGGCCGGTCGCAGCCTTCTGAAATTTTCAGATAAGCATAATGACGCGGTGTTGTTATCTGCCATTCGCCCACAAGCTCGTGTTTATAATCGACATTGAATCTATTCAGAAGCTGTGGTAGTTCGTTGGTTCCGAACCAGGCGTCCACATCAGGAATTTCTTTCCGGAGGTCTTCTTTATATCGTTGTGACAAGCATCCGGTTACATAGAGCTTTTCAATAAGTCCGTTTTGTTTTGCATCCACATAACGCAGGATTGTATCGATTGACTCCTGTTTGGCAGAATCTATGAAGCCGCAGGTATTGATCACCACAATATTAGCGTCATCTTTTTGCGACTCATGTCTTACGTCCTCATTGTTACCTTTCAGTTGTGTCAGCAAGATCTCTGAATCCACTATATTTTTTGCACACCCCAGTGTGACGATATTCACATTATTTTTACCTTGCCCTTTTGTATTCATATTTTTTAGCCATCCGCCAAAGTTAACCAAATCGGCTGCCAACTGCCAACGGCATCCATTCATGAAAATCAATATCCACAGGTATTGCTTCGGGAAAATCAGCATATATTTGTGCCGTTTTTACCATGAGAAAAAGGATCATCATATCAATTTTCACTTTATTTATTGTGTCAGCCTGCGTGGATGACGAATTGTGCGCTGGGAAAGGTACTAATGAAATAAAGCTCCTTTTTGTTGAAAGCGGCACCGAAACACGCATAGAGGTAGCATTAGACAGCATTGCTGTATCAGGAAGACCGGAACACTATCCGGTGATCGCCGATACGACCGTGTCTGCGCTCACCCTCACAGTGGATCCGGCCAGAACCCTGACACAGTTTATATTTTATGCGAAGCATAAAACTGATACGGTTTTGTATGGAAGAATTGATACGCTTATTCTGTCCTATGAAGTAACACCAAAATTAATTTCGGTGCAATGCGGTCCCGAGTTAATTTTTTCGGATCTGAATGTCTTTAAATTTACGTTTGATTCCCTGCAAATTATTGAATCTCACTTTTTACCTGAAGTTGAAACAAATCTTAAGATATATTATTGATAACGCCAGGTGGCGAACGCTGCTTTTATTATGGATTACGCTCATGGCAAATAATAATGGATTTACACAGGCTATTATTACCGATAGTATCCCGAAATATAAAATGATAGCTCCAACAATGTTGATGTTCGGATTTGAACTGCTGGGTCCTGCATACACCCTTATTAGTGAACAACGCAGCGGTTGGGAACTGGAAGCCGCACTGGATGTTTACCGGTATTTCATAGTATATGATTATGGCGCAGAATTCTTTGACTTTCAAAAGGATACGTATAATTACAGCAGCGAAGGAACCTATTGGCGGTTTGGCGCGGATATAAATATGATCCCAAGAGATGAATATGGTAGTTTGCTGTACTTTGGGCTGAGATATTCCGAATCAATACTGACTGAAAAAATGACGGGAAAAGTTTTCGACAAACAGTGGGGCACCACCTATTTTACCAGCTTAAACGGAAACGTAAATGCAAGATGGATTGAAATTGTTGCAGGAATGCGGGCGAAAATATGGAAAGAACTCTATATGGGATATACCCTGCGATTGAAAACTTCGCTGAGGTTGTCGGGAGACCAGGAACTTGAATCTTATCGGATTCCGGGTTACGGCCTGGCATCGGAATCCTCCTTCTGGGGGGTGAATTACTACATATCTTGGCGGTTCAAATTCAGAGAAAAATATACAGTTCCCCAGAAAGAATAACTATTTCAACTCACCTGTTTTCTGCACGATAGAAAAATCTACTTTTTATGTCGTTTTAAACATTTGAATATCAATGTGTTACATTTTTCCAAATAGATGGTTTGAGTGCCTCATTTCGGAAAACTGGAATATTTTGTGTACTCCCTGCTTGCGGCTGGAGGAGTACCCTTGTATTTTGCAAATGGGGATTATTTACTACGTTCAGTTTTGGGACACCCGTTTTAGGACAGCATGTATTTTACTACCAGGGACTCATGTCCGGGTTAAAATATTTATTCCCTCTGGGATATTTCGAAAACAGACCTGGATTTAAGGCTGCAACATCCTATATAGTATAATGTCACCCTGATGTATGTCCAAAGGCCATTTTTTAAAAATGTGCGGAAAACAGGAGTATATGTGGAACGTTTTCAACTCACATTAAATTTAACGGCAATGTATTCAGCGTACTACTGATCGTACTGATAGCGTAAATAAAATGTGGCTAAAGCCAACTAATATTGTATTACTGATTGCCAGTTGCTTAAAGCAACTGGAATGGGTGTTGGGCGCAGCATTGCACAAAACAGGAAAGAATAACCATTTCAGCTGCAAATGGTCTTGGTTTTTCATTGGAAGGCATGTTGATCATGCGATTAGCAACTTGTACAGGGCAAGCTTATTTATTAAAAAGTGAATCAACAAACTCGGTTTTGTTAAATACCTGGAGGTCCTCCATTTTTTCGCCAACACCGATATATTTTACAGGAATTTTAAACTCATCAGAAATACCAATGACCACACCTCCTTTTGCCGTGCCATCAAGTTTAGTTATAGCAATCGAAGTCACTTCAGTCGCTTTTGTGAATTCTCTCGCCTGGATCACAGCATTCTGACCTGTACTGCCGTCGAGAATAAGAAGTACATCATGGGGAGCCTCCTCAATAAATTTTTGGATCACCCTTCTGATCTTCGACAGTTCATTCATCAGGTTCACTTTGGTATGAAGCCTGCCTGCCGTATCGATAATCACAACATCAGTATTAGTCTCAACAGCCTGTTTCACCGCGTCAAACGCTACCGATGCCGGATCGGTATTCATGCCGTGAGAAACCACAGGAACACCTACTCTTTCGCCCCAAATTTTTAACTGATCCACCGCTGCCGCCCTGAAGGTGTCTGCGGCCCCAAGTATTACGGACAGGCCCTCTTCTTTGAACCGCCAAGCAAGTTTTCCGATAGTTGTTGTTTTACCAACTCCGTTCACTCCCACCACCAGTATTACGTAGGGTTTCAGTCCCTCCGGTACCTGAAAATCGTCAAAATCTTCGGTATTGTTCTCAGAAAGCAGAGCAGCGATCTCTTCTTTTAGAATACGATCCAATTCTTCTGTATTCAGGTATTTATCACGTGCCACCCTTGCTTCTATCCGGTTAATGATCTTTACCGTGGTTTCGACGCCCACATCGGAGGTAATGAGCACTTCTTCAAGGTTATCAAGCACTTCATCATCTACCGTGGATTTTCCTGCAACAGCTTTCCCGAGTTTTGTGAAAAAACTCTCTTTGGTCTTCTTCAGCCCTTTGTCGAGCGTATCCTTTTGTTTT
Source organism: Bacteroidota bacterium (assembly GCA_022567155.1). Taxonomy (GTDB): domain Bacteria; phylum Bacteroidota; class Bacteroidia; order Cytophagales; family Cyclobacteriaceae; genus SZUA-230. Next base: position 32,600 of record JADFHN010000022.1, on the reverse strand, counting down.
TTTGAAAACAGACCTTTAAATACCATTTGGAAGTTCAGTTAATGTCTTTATCAGGATTGATTGCCACAAACAAAAAAGTCCCTTGAAGGGACGTAATTAAAAGCCAATGCTTAATTATACTATTTCTTCGCCAGCACCTCTTTTACCATTTCGTCCGGAACCATTTCTTCCTTGAAAATGTACGCGCCGGTTTTTTCAGACTTGATTGTCCTGATTACCCTGGCGAAATGTTTGGCTTTCTTTTTTTTCAGGGTTGCTACTACTTTCTTCGCCATTACTATTTAATTTCTTTATGAACGGTGTATTTGTTTAAAATATGATTATACTTCTTTAGTTCAAGCCTTTCAGGAGTGTTTTTCCTGTTTTTTGTTGTGATGTATCTTGATGTGCCCGGTTGTCCGCTGTTTTTGTGCTCCGTGCATTCAAGTATTACCTGTATTCTGTTGCCTTTCTTCGCCATCTTCTTACTCTTAGTATTTCGTTCCGAAGTTTCGAATTGCAAAAGTAGAACTTTAGTTATTAAAGTCAAAGCGATTATCCCAGCAAATATATGGGCAAACAGTACGTATCCGTACTGGAAACGTTGGTCGTAGGGCGACCCTACGATCAGGGAAGAGCAAAAAGCAGAACTTTAGTTGTTAAAGTCAAAACGATTATCCCGGCAAATCTAAGCATGGTGTAGGCACGGGCTATAAATTACATAAAGTGGTACAGGAAGGTATGAATACCAAATCAGTGAAACTTCCACAACGCTTTCAAAACTGCATTGTCCCTGACCGGGAAACGATGGTCGTAAGGCGACTCTGTGACCAGTGATCGTGTGACGCAGGTAAGGGATAATGGGGTGTTCAATTATCCAGATCAGGTAATTCAAAATCGTCCAGCGGGCTGGACTGTGCCATCAAGGCTTCAATTTCATCACTTTTTCTGGGTGCCATGTCTGACAATAGTTCAAACCCGTCTTTTGTAATCAATACATCATCTTCAATTCGTACGGCTATGCCCCACCATTTCTCGTCACATTTGCTGCCCTCCGGTACATAGATGCCAGGCTCAACGGTGATAACCATATTTTGCTCCAGGGCTTCATAGTTGCCTTTGTCGTGTACGTCCAACCCAATATGATGTGACAATCCGTGCGGGTAATACATGTGATTTTGCCCCGGATCCGTAATCAATCCAAGTTCGGCAAGCCCTGAATTAATGATATCGCGGGCAATTTGCCCCAACTCCTGAAAGGTTATTCCCGGTTTGCAGGCCTGGATGGCTGCCTCTTGCGCTTTGAATACCAGGTCATAAATTTGCTTCTGTTCCGGAGAAAATCTGCCTGCTACCGGTATGGTGCGTGTTACATCTGCGGTATATCCGTGGTATTCCGCTCCAAGATCCATCAGAATCAGTTCGTCATTTTTAATATCGGGCTTATTGTTTTCGATATAATGCAAAATACATCCGTTGTGCCCTGCCCCTACAATGGAGGGGTATCCTTCGTATTCGGCCTCATATTTTTTATATACAAATTCGTGTATGCCCTGTATCTCCCTTTCAGACATGCCCGGTTTCATAGCTTTCATAACCTCCACCTGGCCAATAGCCGATATATTCACCGCTTTGCGTATAAGATCAATTTCTTCCGGCATCTTAATACCCCTGAGGTCTTTCATGATCACATCAAGGGTCCGGGTATCAAGATTTTGTTTTTTTGGCTCTATTGCAAGCAAGGAACTATCATCGTCAGGGTAGCCAGATTTTACCTTAAACCATGCAATTAATTCATACAGGTCGCCTTCTGCATGCGTGTTACGTACGTCATTTTTGAAATCATAGAAAAGCACTTTATCAAATTCTGCAAATTCGATGTCATACTCATGAAATGCTTTGTTTACCAATACTTTGCTAAACCCAAGTTTTTCTTCCACGCCTTTGACGCCTAATCTTCTGCCGGTCCACATTTCAGCCCGGGGGTTGCGGGGCTGTGCGAAAAGGATTTCATCATACACATCACCATTAGCGTCGTGCTGCTCTTCACTGAAAATCAATAGCATGGAATGCGGTTCCCGATACCCCGTCAGGTAATAAAAATCAGGATCCTGGTGATATACATAGTCAACATCGTTGGCACGGTTTCGCACCGGATTGGCAAAAAATACGGTTACTGAATTAGCAGGAAGCCTCATTCTTACCTGTTCACGACGATGCTTATGAAAATCACTATTAAGGAAATCATCCGGTTCAGCCAACGGCTGTGAAAATACCGGTATGCTTAACGTACACAGAAACAGCAGGGATACAAAAACTTTTTTCATGACAATAATTATTATTTATGAGAATACAATGTCATAATAAAATAGCAAAATTGTAAATCAACAAAAAAAATTCAACTTTACTTTAGGATAATTTATAGACGGTAATATTTAATGACACTAAAACAAACTCCATTAAATTTTTTACATTCATCACTTGTTTCGTGCGCTAATTTATTATGCTATTCCCCCTGGTTTGAAAGTCTCCCGGAAAACAAGGGGTTTGAAGAAAAGGAAGATTTTGATGGGCAGGACCAGAACTGTAGTTTGGGGCACAGGCAGGCTATAATTTCTGAGATCTATTTTGTGCGTCATGATGCTAAAACAAAAAATCCTGCATTTGACAGGACGCGGTTTTACAGATTTTTCTGATTAGCCTTTATTTCATCAGGCCTTTGTCACGTGCTTTTTTCAATACTTTGGTTATCCCGTTTTTATTTATCGTGCGCATGGTGCTGGTTGAAACCTTGAGCGTCACCCACCTGTCTTCTTCGGGGATATAAAATTTCTTGGTTTGTAAATTAGGATAAAACTTACGTCTGGTTTTGTTATGCGCATGTGAAACGTTGTTTCCTGACGCCGGCCTTTTTCCACTTACCTGACAAACTTTTGACATGACTTATTTTGTAATTGAATCCTTATTTAAAAACGGAGTGCAAATATCGAAATAATTATTTGTAATTCAAATAGTACCGTACTTTTCCTGGTCGTAGGGTTGCCCTACGACCTAATTGCCAGTCATATCCCCATTTTCCTGATTGTACAGCCAATTGGTGTTAAACATTCGCTTCTATTTCAATGTATGTAAGGATGAACAATATGCCACATTGTCTCAGATTGAATCTGAGGTAGATTCATTTTTTTCCCCTGATGAAAAAGAAGCAAACCTGCCCTGTCGTACAAAGTACTATGGCAAACCCCGCCTCAGCGGGGCAAGCGGATAATAATGGCTATAGATAGCACGGAAAGCCCGCTTGCCAGACGGGCAGGCAACTTCCGCGCTAGTTTAGGCAGGAAATAAAGGTTGTGAAAATTTGACCTGAAATTCTCCTTGCTTCATTAAAAATTATAAAACTCACTACGCTTAGACCTTATCTGTCTATTTTTCAAGTACTTATAATTATAGGGTATTCCCTTTGCACAATACAGGAAAAAAGTAACTGAAGTACTTATTATCGAGGACATCTTAAAATTACACATCACTTGATGGATGTGATGCGAAATTGGAAAACTACATTTATGACATGCATGGCCCAAAAAGCAAGATAGTTTCAAATCCGGTCTCAGTGTTTTAATCTATCCGGAATCGAAATTCTCATTCGTATAAATTTGTTATTTTGCATTATGGATATCCGCAGGCTCATATACATTTTTGACCCATTTTGCAGTTGGTGCTACGCCATGAGTCCTGATATAATGCGTACATACGATGCATTTCATGACCAAATTGAATTCGGTTTTATTACCGGAGGTATGATGATTGGTAATCAGGTGCGAACCATCGGTGACAAAAAGGAATATCTGATAACCGTCAAAAATAATATTGAGGCGGAGTCATCTGTAAGGTTTGGAAACAAGATTATGAACCTTATAGAAGATGGTTCCTATGTAGTAAATTCACACCCACCATCCGTGGCCATTCATGCGTTTCATGCATTTAAACCCGGGCATTCATTTCATTTCATTCACGAAGTGCAGGCTTTATTCTACGAACAGGGTAAGGATATCAAGGAACCCGACAACTACAAAGAGATCGTGATAAAGTACGATATTGATTTTGAAACATATAAAGAGGCGCTGTTTGGTAAAAATGCTCAGGAAAATGCCACCATTGATTATCAGAAAGCCAGGAAATTCGGGATTACCAGTTTTCCTACACTTCTTTACCAGCATAACGATCAATATGGCATTGTTTCAGCCGGATACAGGGACTACAATTTCCTGGAAAAAATAACCACACACCTTATCAAAAACCCGGCTGATATTTTTGAGGAGTTACCAAATAAGTAACTTAAAGTTTAGGTAGATATACTCCGCTTTAAAACCAGCAATTGGGTACACTGCAAATCGAATGGAAACAAAGAGCCTCCATTCAAACCAGTAAATTTTTTGAAATATACCTTAACGACAACTCCAAATATTTCGGGAAAATCGATTCTTCATTTGTTGAAAGTAACCGTATCAGGAATTTGATGAATATTCAGGGTACTGAAAGATATCTTGATTTGATTATAAAAGTTATTCCTATCAAAAGGACATTTTTAGACTGGATTGATATTGACCTTGAACTGGGTTTTCAATATAACATATAGAGAGTAATGTAGCAAATCTGAATAAAGGTTATAATTTTTATTACCGCAATCTAAGAAACGGCTTCCGGCTCAAAGGCTCTAATTATATCACCGATCAGAGAAATGAAAATGAATTATTTAAAATACAGGACATTAATCTTTCATTAGATCATTTTATGAAAAAAGCTGGAAAGTCGGAGCATTTTCTACTGCGGAGCAAAATTCAGAATTAAATCTGGAACTGCGTGCATACATAGGCCTTAACGTTTGTAAATCATTTGTTCAAACCATACATTCTGAAATTGGATTCAATTCCGGAATTCTTGCTAATACTGAAAAATCTATCTCAGGAAATCAAAGTAATAATCTTGAAGGAAAATTCCAGATTGGCTATCGGTATTCCCGTTTTAAAAATCCGGAATTCAGAATTTCAGTTAATATAACCGCCAATACTAGCCTGAATGTGTCTGACAGAATAAGAGTGGACTCCAACATAAATGCAAAAGTTGCAATCATCAAGGATTTCTACTTCAGCATTGCCTTTTATCAAAATTATGATAGTAAACCGCCAGGCGAGCAACAGATAAAAGCGATATGGGTGTAACCACAGCCTTGGGTTATTCTTTTTAAGAAAGTTTACCGGAAAATAAAATACACCTAAAAAACTGCAAGGTTACGTTGTTCCTGGAGGTTAATGATGGCGTATTTCATTAAATTTACGCAATAATTCGTAATCCGAAATTAATCTTATAACCTATGATCGGCATCAATCAACTCTCAAGCCATCAGGCAATCGACCTGGAAAATACCTATGGAGCATTCAATTATCACCCGCTGCCCGTTGTCCTTACGAGAGGCGAAGGCGTGTTTTTGTGGGATGTGGAGGGCAACAGGTATTATGATTTTCTTTCTGCATACAGTGCGGTTAACCAGGGGCATTGTCATCCCAGAATCATCCATGCGCTGACCACCCAGGCCGGTGAGTTGACACTCACCTCGAGGGCTTTTCACAACGATAAGCTGGGCATTGCTGAAAAGTTTGTTTGCGAATATTTCGGATACAGCAGGGCATTGTTTATGAACAGCGGCGCCGAAGCCGATGAAACCGCCATAAAACTGGCAAGAAAATGGGGATACAAGATAAAAGGCATTCCATACAACGAAGCGGTGATCGTAGTTGCCGAAAACAACTTTCATGGCAGAACCATTTCCATAATTTCCGCTTCCACTGACCCGGTAGCCCGACGCGACTACGGACCTTTCACCCCCGGATTTAAGATCATTCCTTACAACGATACAACTTCACTGGAGGAAGCATTACGTAACCCTAACGTATGCGGGTTTCTTATTGAACCCATTCAGGGAGAGGCAGGTGTAATTGTTCCTGATGAAGGGTATCTGAAAACCATTGCCAAATTGTGCAAAAAACACAATGTGCTGCTGATGATGGACGAAATCCAGACCGGTATCGGGCGTACGGGCAAAATGCTGGCATGCGATTATGAAAATGTAAAACCTGATATGCTGATTCTGGGTAAAGCGTTGTCCGGTGGGGTATTGCCGGTTTCACTGGTCCTCACCGGCGACGAAGTAATGCTGACGTTAAAACCCGGAGAGCACGGAAGCACCTACGGCGGAAATCCGCTGGCCTGTGCCATAACTATGGAAGCGCTGCAGGTGGTTTTGGACGAAAATCTCACGGAAAATGCCACCAAAATGGGTAGTATTTTTAACGAAAGAATGAATAATATCGCCAATAAATCCGATTTTGTTGTGCAGGTAAGAGGTAAAGGCCTGCTTAACGCCATTGTCATCAACGATAGTCCCGAAAGCGAAACTGCCTGGAATATCTGTCTGACACTGAAAGAAAACGGACTTCTGGCCAAACCTACGCATGGAAATATCATTCGCTTTGCACCACCGCTGGTGATCACCGAAGAGCAGATTCATGCGTGTTGCGATATTATTGATAAAACCCTGAACGAGTTTAATGCCTAACCAATAACCAACATAAATAAAGAAAACGACCTGCCTGCCTATAATTCCATTTTGTAATTTTATGCGATATACCTATCGGCGCCGGAAAGACAAAAGACGGCGACGATTAATGTGCTGGTTAACCAATATAATCGTTGATGGCATATTATTCAACTTAATTGACAGATATGTCCCGATCAATAATTTATTCTTGAATTGCTAAAGAAGTAATGAGAATAAACCGGTTACAATAATGAACCGGCCGATATTAACGGTATTCGACTTTTATGAAAAGATTATCAATAATCACATTTCCCGGCTTGTTATTGGTTGCATTTGTGTTTCACTCCTGTGTGGTTGACGAGTTCAACGATATAAAATTTCAGAGTTTTGAAACCGAAGAATTCAGTGACCTGAGCCTGAGTACTGTTGCATCCCTTGAAACTCCGTTTCAGTCCGTTTTTAACTCTCCTGGTAGCCGGACAAAAGGCGACATTGACCTGGCGGACATTTCAGAAAAACTGGATGAGTTATTTCCGGATGCTACTGTTCTGGATGTAGAAGAAGAAACAGAGCGAGGGCTTTCTGTCTGGGAAATCAAACTAAAAATGCCGGGTGGCGGGATCCTTAAACTGTATTTTGTTAAAGAGCTCAATAAAATCATCAAAATAAAAGGAAAATCCGGGCCTTACGACTACGAAATAGATCCGGGTGGAAGCTTTATACCCTTTTCTGAAGCAAAACAACTGGCCCTGCAAACCATAGGTGGCGGTGAAATTGAGAAGTGGAGTCTGGAAATCGAAGAAAACAACGAATGGGAGTATGAAATCCATATTTTCCATGAGGGCAACCGGTTTGAAGTGGAAATTAAAGGATTTGAAAATGAGGTTATCGCCGTGAAAGAGAAGCATGAAGCCGATGACCTGGAAATTGATGATGAACTTGAAGCCACCCCACCCGATGCAGTGGCGGAATTTGCCCTTTCATTATTTCAGGGTGAGATCATTCATAGTGAAACAAAGCAAGAGGATGATTTTATTCGCTGGAAAATCTACATAGAATCAAGCTCAGGAGCGATCGTAAAATTTAAAATTGTGGAAAATCCGCTGCAGTTGATTGAAATGGAGGGTGAAAGAGGACCATTTGACTATGATATCAATCCCGGTGATCAGTTTATAAACCTTCATGCTGCAATAGAAATCGCTCTCAGCGAAATCGGGGGCGAACTGACAAAGTGGGAATTTGAAGCAAAACATGATGAAGATGAAGACCACGAGGGCAATGCAGACCGGTTTTGGTTCTACAAGATTAATATTATTGCAGGCGACCAGGTACTCAAAATTATTATCCATGCAGAAACCGGAGCCGTTCTGAACCTCGAAGGGGAAGCGAATCATCAGGACATAGCTCCCGATGCAGTTGCCGAACTGGCTCTGTCATTATTCCATGGCGAAATCATTCATAGCGAAAAACATCAGGACGGCGATCGTCAGATATGGAAACTCTATATCGAATCGGAATCAGGTGCGATCGTGGAATTCAAAATCCTTGAAGACCCGCTTGAGCTTATCGAAATGGAAGGAGAAATCGGTCCGTTCGATTATGATATTGATCCGGGAGAAGCCTTCATTTCCTTACGTGAAGCACGTGATATTGCCTTAAGCCTCACGGATGGTGAGCTGCTGGCCTGGGAGTTCGAACCGGAACATTCCGATGGGCACGTTTTTATGGTTTATGAGCTTATATACACAATGGATGATGAAAAATTCGAAATATTAATACATGCCGAAACGGGCGAAATACTGAGTGATGACCACAACGGCAACGGCAATGCGAACGTTCCGGATGCAGTTGCCGAATTTGCCATGGCTGTATTCGATGGCGATATTGTACACAGCGAATTATTTTTTGAGGAGAATCATCACATCTGGCATTTGGCATTGGCATCTGTTTCGGGTGCAATGGTCGAACTGGCCATTCTGGAGGATCCGCTGAAACTTGTGGGCGCCACAGGATTCACCGGGCCGTTCGATTACAATATAGAGCCCGGCGAGCCATATATATCGTTAATTGCCGCCATTGAAGCCGCGCGGATCAAAACCGAAGGTGAATTGATTATGTGGTCATTTTTACCAGTACCTCACGTTGGGCAGATATCATTCATTTATGCCCTTATATTTAATACCGGTATGGAAGATGTAGAAGTCATTGTCCATGCCGAAACAGGTGAAATTATTGAAACAGATGGACCGGGTGGAACACATTCGAATCCACCTGATAAGGTAAAAGAATTTTCGCTCTCGTTGTTTCCGGGTACAATCATACATAGTGCAAAACACCATGGGTTCGGGCAAACCATCTGGGAAATTATTATTGAATCTGAATCAACGGCCGTACTTAAGCTGTGGATTCTGGAAGACCCGTTATCGGTTGATGAAATGATCGGAGACAAGGGCCCATTTGATTATAACATCGAACCAGGAGATCCATACATCTCTCTTACGGCTGCAAGAGAAATTGCCGGCTCTGAAGTGGACGGCGTACTGGTTCACTGGGCTTTTCATACGTTTTTCGATGAAAATCAATTGTTTCATGTTTATAAACTCATCATTGAAACGAGCGAAGATCGGATCGAATTGGTCATTCATGCGGAAACCGGTGAAATTCTGGCATTCGTCGGGAATGGAAACCATATGCCTCCACCGGATGTAATCATACAATATATTGCTTCAGTATTTCCGGGCGATATAGTTTTTGCAGAAAAACATCACAATGGAGATAGGCATATATGGGAGATAGAGGTTGTGTCTGATGCGGGTGCCATAGTATCCTTTAAACTCCAGGAAGATCCGCTTGAAATAATTGAAATCCGAGGTGATTTTGGCCCTTTTAACTACAATATTGAACCGGGTGACTCATATATTACATTGGATAACGCACGTGAAATTGCTGGAAATGAAATAGACGGAGAACTGATGTCATGGACATTTACAGAGGAAGAAACTGATGGAAAAGTAATCCGGGTTTATGTGCTGATTATACTTTCCGGTGATAAGGAGATCGGGGTTACCATTCATGCAGAATCAGGGGAGATACTTGACATAAAAGATTAACCCGGTTACTAATAGCATTTTTCAGGCTTAGATTTATTAAGCCGGCAGAAGTTAATCTGCCGGGCTTAATCAGGATGAACCTTTACCTTTTGTGGTTGTTGTGCCCGAACCTGCAATGGAATCGCGCATACCCGTATCGGCTTCTATGTTTTTCAATTTTAAATAATCGAAAATACCCAGGTTGCCACTCCGGAAAGCTTCTGCCATAGCCTTTGGTATTTCGGCTTCCGCAAGTATCACTTTAGCCCTGGCTTCCTCCGATCTTGCTTTCATTTCCTGCTCTTCGGCAACTGCCATTGCACGTCGCTCTTCAGCTTTTGCTTCTGCAACTTTCAGGTCAGCCATGGCCTGGTCGGTCTGTAACTGTGCACCGATATTGACTCCCACATCTACATCGGCAATATCAATAGACAGAATTTCGAATGCCGTACCGGCATCGAGTCCTCTGCTAAGAACAAGCTGAGAAATTTTGTCCGGATTTTCCAGTACCTCTTTATGTGACTTTGCCGACCCTATGGATGTAACAATACCTTCGCCAACACGCGCCAGAATAGTATCTTCACCGGCACCACCAACCAATTGAGAAATATTTGCTCGTACCGTAACCCTTGCTATGGCAATCAACTGGATACCGTCAGAGGCCACAGCCGCTACTTTGGGGGTGGTAATTACCTTGGGGTTTACCGACATCTGTACTGCTTCAAATACTTCACGGCCCGCAAGATCTATAGCGGTAGCCTGTTTAAATTTCAGATCAATATTTGCCTTATCTGCCGAAATCAATGCCCGGATAACTGTTGGAACGTTTCCCCCTGCCAGATAGTGTGTTTCAAGGTCTGTAGTAGTCACAGGAATCCCTGCTTTCACGGCTGTAATGAGTGAATTCACTATAACCCCGGGTGGCACTTTTCTGATCCGCATAGCCACCAGTTCGAATAACCCGACTTTCACTCCGGAGAAAACGGCAGTGATCCACAGGTTAAGAGGTACAAAATAAATAAATACAAAAAATAGTACTATCCCACCGAAAACGATGAGAAGTAAGGGTAACTGGCTCATTTTATTGTTGGTTTAAGTTTAAAATATTTTTATTTCCGTATTAAAAATTTATTTCGTTTCGCAAGGTTCAATAAAAACTTTCTTATTATCAATCTTTACGATTTGAATCTTTTGGCCTGTTTTTACATAGTTGCCATGTGAGCTTACTTCCACTACTTTCGATCCGAATTCGGCATTGCCCATCGGCCGCAGCGCACTAATGGCCTGCCCTACCTGCCCTATTTCCAGGTTGAGGGGGTATTCCTCATTCACTTTACTGTCGAGTGCCCGTTTCAGGCTAAATTTCTCCCATGCTTTGCTGCGTAATCCGTACACCAGTATTCCAAACCCCGATACACTGCAGACAATCATTACTACCCATCCTACATTCGGGCCAAAAAACTGGAAGCTCAGAAAGACTCCTGCCGCCAGGCAAGCCAGGCCTGCAATACCTACGATGGTAGTGCCGGGCACAAAAATAAGCTCGATCATAATCAGAAGAAGTCCGATTGTAATGAGTAATGATACCGATAACCAGTCGAGCATAACCTGTTTTAGTAATTGGAATTTTTTTCTTAGCTAAGTTACAAAAAATTTATTGCTGATCATGAGATTCAATAAGCTTTTGCAAACACCACCCTGTAATCTGATGGTTTCCCGGAATAGATACATTTTCCTTTTTCTTTGTCGGGTTGTAAGGGTATAAGCCGAATGGTGGCCATGGTTTCCGATTTGATTTTCTCTTCAGTTTCTTTGGTGCCATCCCAGTGCGCCAGTACAAAGCCCCCTCTTTCAACAAGTATCTCTTTAAATTCATCATACGTATCAGCCCGCCTGGTATTTTCTTCCCTGAATTTTAACGCCTTGCGGTAAATATTCTCCTGTATATCCGTTAAAAGGTTTTGTACGTGCAGTACTACACCTTCTAATGAGATCACACTTTTTTCAAGTGTATCGCGCCGTGCCACCTCCACGGTACCGTTTTCCAGGTCACGAGGCCCAATGGCCAGCCTCACCGGAACACCCTTTAGCTCATACTCGGCAAACTTCCAACCTGGTTTATATGTATCACGGTCATCAAATTTCACAGAAATATCTTTATCCTGAAGCTGGCTTTTCATTTGCTCCACCACTTTTCTGATATCAACGAGTTCCTCCGGTTTTTTATAAATAGGCACAATTACTACCTGTATCGGTGCCAGTTTAGGTGGTAAAATAAGCCCGTTATCATCAGAATGTGCCATTACCAGCGCGCCTATCAGTCGGGTACTTGTTCCCCAGGAAGTGCCCCAGACATATTCAAGGTTTCCCTCTTTGGTTGCAAACTGTACGTCAAAGGCCCTGGCAAAATTCTGTCCCAGAAAATGTGACGTACCTAATTGCAGGGATTTTCCATCCTGCATGAGGGCTTCGATACAATAAGTGTCCACTGCGCCAGCAAATCGTTCGGTCTCTGTTTTTACTCCTTTTAATACCGGCATCGCCATATACTTCTCTGCAAATGCTACATACACATCCAGCATTTTTAAAGTCTCATCTATCGCTTCCCTTTTTGTAGCATGCGCTGTGTGGCCTTCCTGCCAGAGAAACTCCGTGGTTCTTAAAAACAAACGTGTGCGCATCTCCCACCTGACAACATTTGTCCATTGATTTAGCAATAAAGGAAGGTCGCGGTATGATTGTATCCATTTTTTGTATGTACTCCATATTACTGTTTCCGAGGTAGGTCTGATGATCAGTTCTTCTTCAAGTTTTGCTTCAGGATCTACAATTACACCACTGCCGTCATCGGCATTTTTCAACCTGTAATGTGTTACAACCGCACATTCCTTTGCAAAGCCCTCCACGTGTGCAGCTTCTTTACTCATAAATGATTTTGGAATCAACAGTGGAAAATAAACGTTTGCATGGCCTGTGTCCTTAAACATTTTATCAATGGCTGACTGCATTTTTTCCCAAATGGCAAATCCATTGGGTTTTATGATCATACATCCACGTACCGGAGAGTTCTCCGCCAGATCAGCTTTCTTAACTATATCATTATACCATGCAGCATAATCTTCACTTTTTTTGGTAATTCCTTTAGTCATTTGACCTTTTTGGTATAAATTTTGTTAGTTATTAAATCAAGATGAAAAATAAGTGCGCAAATATAGATATTCTGAGCCCTTATAGCTTGGTTATGTACTTAAAAAAGGTAATATTTATTAAATTTGTAATTATTCACCATAGTCTTCTAAAAAGATGAAAAACTTATTCCTTACATTATCGACCTTGTTAATCACTTCATTGATTCTTTCTTCGTGCAGCAAATCCTACCTTACACAGCAAAAAGAGTACGATGATATGTATTTCAGCGCAAGTGACCGGGCTAAGCTAGAAGCATCTACGCAAGAGTTCTATTCTGAGAACTTTACAGAAGACTATAAACAACCACTCGAAGAAGACCGGCTGGATGAATACGCTGATGTAAACTATTCCTCGAAAACTGTAAACCCGGAATATATTGCAAAATACACCAGCGAAACACTTTCAGAAGAGGAATCTTCGTCAGAAACGGAATACTACGTTGAAAATTATGATAATAACAATGTATCAGCAGAAGGGAAAAATGTAACCACCAGCTATGCAAATGCCGATTATAACTGGCGCCGAGCTCCCGGATTTGGATTTTACCCGTCACTATCTTATGGCTATAGTCCGTTCTGCCCTTCACCTTATTATGGCGGAAGCGGATTCAGGTTGAGTGTTTCTTATGGTTTCGGATATCCATATTCATCTTTCTACTCACCCTTTTCGTCATTTTACTATCCTTATTCGTCATTCTACAATCCGTACCGCTACAACAGTTTTTATGGATACAATAGATTTTATAACCCCTATGATCCTTTTTACTGGGATCGCTGGAGATACGGATCAGCTTATGCATCCGGCTATGCACAAGGTTTCTATACGGGTAGCAGCTTTTACGGCGGAGGTTACGGTACTGATAATACCGGCATTGTATCTGTACGAAAGGTCACGCGTGCTCCCCGGACCACGCGTGGCACCTCAAATTACTCAAGAAATAATAATGATTACCGGTCAGGCAATGATGACAGCCGGGTATATATTGACAGGGGCAGCGTTGCCGTGAATAATGGAAGAACAAGCACCGGTGAAAGAAATAACTATTATAAAAGAACACGGACGAGAAGCACTGATGATGCCAACACCAGAACTTATCAGCAGAGAACCAGGTCCTACAATGATTCAGACAACTACACCCAAACAAGTAAGTCCGGTAGTTCCACTTCCAGGTTTTCGCGCTCTTCGACATCAACCAGCCGAAGCTATTCGAACTCAACAGGCAGAAGTTCGCGAAGTTTCAGGTTTGTATCAAATACGAACAGATCTTCGGGTACTTACCGAGGCTCCAATGTCAGGTCGTCAACCTCATACAGATCAAGTTCGACTCCTACCCGTGCAAGGAGTTACAATTCCGGATCAACCGGTTCATCGCGTAGTATTTCTTCCGGTACAAAAAGTTCTGGTACAAAAAGCACAGGTACCCGCAGCTCAGGTACCGGCAGAAAGCGGCAGTAGATTATAGATTTTCATATAAACAGGTAAATTTTATTTAATGTGAAAAAGAAGCTTATATTTATAAGCATGACCGTGCTGTGTCTGAATTATTCAGCAGTTGCGCAGGACGATATCCAGCCTTTTGGCTTTTATCTCGACGCACTGAGGTTTGCCCAAACCCAGCAGGGGGGATCGGCCAGGATTCAAGCAATAGGGGGAACTCAGGTGGCGCTTGGTGGAGATTTAAGCTCCGCGCTGTCGAACCCGGCAGGGCTCGGATTCTACAACAGATCCTATGTCAGTATCACCCCGGCTTTACGTTTTATGGACTCACGGTCAACCTATCTTGATGAAATAGCTGATGAATCAAAAACTAATTTCAATATCGCCCATGCAGGCATCGCCATGTATAGCGAACCTGAATCTTCAGGAGGTAGTTTTAAAGGCGGTACGTTTGCCATAACCCTCACCCGGATCAACGATTTCAATAACAACTATTACATACGCGGCATTAATGATAGTACCTCCATGATCGACGCTTTCATCGGGCAGGCCAATGGGGCTACTACGAGTCAGTTTGGAGGCAATGATGTGCTAAGCCTGGCCTATTTCAATTTCCTGATCGGCCCCGAAAGTATTCTGACACCCCCAGGCCCTGATGATATTTATTTTACTGACGTTACCGGCAAACCGTTCCAGGAAGAACGAATCTTGACAAGGGGCAAACAAAACCGGTGGAGTATTTCCTATGGCGCTAATTTCAACGATAAATTCTATATTGGCGGAGGTATCGGAATTTTAACACTGGATTACCGGTCTGAACGGATTTACAGCGAGTCATTCGATGTGGATCCGTTGAGCGGATTTACCCTTTCTGAAAATCTTGCTATCAATGGCACGGGGGTTAATGCCACCCTTGGTATCATTGTCCGGCCAGTGCCTTCCGTGCGGATTGGAGCTTCATTTGTGTCGCCATCGGTGTACAGTCTTGAAGATACCTACGATGCTACCATGACCGCCGATTGGAACGACTTTTTATATGAAGATGCCATTGACGGCGATATAGTACTTAATACAGAATTTGCCGAAACAGATATCCTGGTGTCGAATTACAATCTTACCACACCTTTGAAACTCAGCGGTGGCGCGGCTTTTTTCTTTGGTAAAAACGGGTTTATCAGCGCTGATGTTGATTA
Organism: Bacteroidota bacterium; assembly: GCA_022567155.1. GTDB lineage: Bacteria > Bacteroidota > Bacteroidia > Cytophagales > Cyclobacteriaceae > SZUA-230. Next base: position 17,118 of record JADFHN010000022.1, on the reverse strand, counting down.
TATTGATTACACAGGCACCAAACTCAGAACGGACAAATTCGTGATGCGTGATGACAATACTGCTATTGATAACCTGGCCAACACTGCTGCTATCAATTACCGTATTGGAGGCGAGTACCGCATCAATATCTACCGTTTCCGGGCAGGATACGCATACTATGATACAGCATTCGATTCCAAAGATGTATTTTATGCGAACAGCCAGTCGTTTTCCGCAGGTGCGGGGATGCGGTTTCAGAATATCTATGTTGATATGGGTATAGTACACACCATATCCGATACGCAATACGCACCTTACTTTATCCAGAACGGAGAAATTCCCGTTGCAGACATCGCGGTTAATAATACAAGGGTTATGTTCACCATTGGATATAATTACTGATCCGCTCTTATTCTTTCAATTTTTCGACTTACCTCTCCATGCATAAAAAAACTTCATCAGGGCGTCCTTGATAATTGAAATCAACAAAAAAACGCTCATTTTAGGTCATAAAAGCAATTTATAAAGATATTTTGAGTTGGGTTGAGACTCAAGATGAATCCGATTTGTCAATTTTTAAGGTTTTTAGTCTTGACTTCATTTTCTTTTGCCCGTCCGAATGGCATAGTCGGGCGGGCTTGTCTAAAAAATTTCGCCATCTAACAGTTGCATCAAACAAATTTTTGTGGATTTTTCAGAAAATCGGCTATACAGTCATGGCATGACTAAAGATTGGATATGGGGATCAGGCATGAAGATAATGTAGCTGACGCTTATCAAATAATACATCCCATAGTTTTACCTGAGCGCCGTTTTCAGATCTTTTGTTGTAAGCCTGTCTGATTCACAGGTTACATCGGCCTTCTCATAATACCTGCATCTTGTCTGAAGCAATTCGCTGACTTTATCATGAAGCACACCCTCTTCCTGCAACATGGGCCTGATTGAAGCATTCTTACCGAGCCTTATTGTGAGCTCCTTTTTACTGATTTTAAGGTATATGGTCATTCCCGCTTCATTCATAAAATCCATGTTATCAAAAAAACAAGGTGTACCTCCTCCTGTTGCCATCACAAAATCATCTTCAGCCAAACCGGTTTTCTTCAAAACCTTCGACTCGGCATTCCTGAAATAATCCTCACCATGTTGTTCGAAAATCCCAGGGATAGTCAACTGTTCTTTTTTTTCAATAACTTCATCCAGGTCAATAAAAGAAAGCTTCAGATTATCTGCTAGCTTTTTCCCAAGGCTTGTTTTGCCACTGCCGGGCATGCCGATAAGAAAAATTTTCATTTTCTTAATCAAAAAGTTGTTGTACCTCTTCCGGAGCAGGAATATCGTTATAATGCCATTTCCCTTTCACTACGCCATCTTCGAGTACCATAACCCCCGGGTTAGACCGGATCATGGCTTTGATAACAGTGGCATCCGAAAAGAAGTAAGGAATTGCAAGCTGGTATTCATGCCTGAAAACTTCAATCACCGATGGATTAGAAGAAGTAATCACCATCGGGCTTACAATCCCTTCCCCTTCCAGTTCTTTTATCAGCGAGCTTATTTTGTCCATCGATTTTGTATTGGCTACAGCAGCATCTACGGTTATGAAAAATAGCTTCCTGCCCTTGAAAGACTCAGCCGTATAATCACCTACGTCCGGATTCCACAAATTGTAATCTGTGATTTTAGGTATAGATTCCTTGGGATTGATGATCTCATAACTGACGTATATATATCCAAAGCTTTCCGGAAGGTACTGCTCGCTTTTTATTTTCTTCCCGTCTTTGATAAATGTATATTCTCCCACCGGCAGCTCCTTGGGAAGCATATTGGCAGGGATGCTGTCGCCTACTTTGTACGGCCTGAAATCGATATATGGCAAATGCTCCACCGCATAAATTCCCAACACAAGGCAAACGACCGTCACGGATCCAGTAATAATATTTCCTGTCCTGACATTTGTAAGTGGTGAATATCTTTTACGGTACCAGAACAGGTGTAGTATTAAAATTGTGAGTACTACATCTTTTGAAAACGACTGCCAGGGAGTAAGCGGTATGGCATCACCAAAACAACCGCAATCCGTAACCTTGTTGAAATACGCTGAATAAAAGGTGAGAAAAGTAAAGAAAATGATCAGTATGAATAAAATTTTAGAGGTGAGTTCCATACGGTAGTTTATCAGCACTGCAACTCCCAGAACCACTTCAAGAATTACCAGGAACAAGCCGATTTCAAGCGCATAAGGAATCAAATAATGAAAAAAGCCGGCAAAATCATTGGCAAAAACCTCGAAATATTCCTCCATTTTAATTTCTGTTCCGACGGGGTCGTTGAGTTTGATCAACCCCGAAAAAATAAACAGCCCGCCAATCAAAAAACGAATAACAATATTCAGTAAATTCTTAATATTCATCGTTCAATTTTATAAGTGAAAAAACTGCATAATTAATCATATCCTGGTAGTTGGCTTTAACGCCTTCCGAAACAAGTGTTTTGCCGGCATTATCTTCAATTTGCTTTACCCGCAGTAGTTTCATTAAAATGATATCGGTGATCGAAGATAACCTCATTTCCCTCCATGCCTCCCCATAATCATGGTTTTTGGCATTGAGCAACTCCAAGGTATCTTCAACGCATTTATCATACATAGGTTCAAGTTCGTCGAATGTAAGCTCCGTACGCTTATCGCCGGCCAATTCGATCTGTATTATGGCAATAATACAGTAATTGATAATTCCCTGAAATTCCCCTCTGATGTCGTCATCCACTTTTTGAATCCCTTTTTCTTCTATACTTCTGATTCGTTGCGCCTTTATGAATATCTGATCCGTAATAGAAGAAAGCCGCAAAATTCTCCAGGCAGTGCCATAGTCTCGCGTCTTCTTTTCAAAGAGTTCTTTACACTCCTGAATAATTATTCTGTATTCTTTTACGGTTTTACCGTCCAATTCCTTCCTTATTTTTTAAATTTGGATTGTTTTTTGCTTTAATTTCAATCGGTGAAAGATATAGTATTTTCAACTAAAAACACACTTAACATAAAAGGAAAAATCGTTGATCTTTCCACCCCAAAAGTAATGGGTATCATCAATGTTACGCCTGACTCGTTCTATCCGGGCAGCCGGACAATGGACGAAAAGGCCGTTTTGGAAAAAGCAGAAAAAATGCTTGAAGCTGAAGCCACATTTCTGGATATTGGCGGATATTCATCACGACCGGGATCGGAAGACATTTCAGCGGAGGAAGAAATCCGGAGGATAACCCGTGCTATCAGGACAATCATGCAACATTTTCCTGATGCCATCATTTCTATTGATAGTTTTCGTACATCAGTGGTTAAAAGCGCATTTGATGAAGGTGCTGTGATGATCAACGATATTTCAGGTGGTGCGCTTGACGCCGAAATGTTTCAGACTGCTGCTGCTTTGCGTGCTCCATATATTTTAATGCATATGAAAGGTACCCCACAGACGATGCATCTTCTTGCGGATTATGAAGACGTGGTGCTTGAGGTCATGGATTACTTTCAAAAACGCGTTGTTGAGTTGCAAAAATTTGGCGTATTGGATATAATTATAGATCCCGGATTTGGATTCTCAAAAACAGTGGATCAAAATTATGTTTTACTCAAAAATTTGGGTTATTTTAATGCACTTGAATTACCTCTACTTGCAGGGCTTTCACGAAAATCGATGATTTTTAAAACGCTGGAAGGCCGGCAGGAGGATACGTTGAATGGCACCACGGTGTTAAATACTATTGCATTAATGCAAGGGGTGAAAATTCTGAGAGTGCATGATGTGAAGGAAGCGGTGGAAGCCGTTACATTGTTTGAGGCTTTTAATTTGTAAAGTTATTTTCAGTTGATCTTTTTATTTAAAATAGGGTTTCTTGATGTAAGCTGGATTGATATTCTCGATATCCTACTGGTGGCCGGTTTGCTTTACAACGTCTATAAACTGATGCGGGGCAGTGTGGCAATCAAGATCTTTCTTGGATTTCTATCACTTTACCTGATCTACCTGGTGGTGCGAGCTGCACAGATGGAACTGTTAAGCTCTATCCTTGGCCAGTTTATGGGAGTAGGTGTGCTCGCAATGATTATATTGTTTACACCGGAGCTTCGGAGATTTTTATTGATGATTGGGAAAACCGCTCCTACAAGCATTGACAATCTGTTTAAAAGCATCTTTTACAGAAAATCCGACCGTGATTCGATTTATAATGTCTCTTCCATTATCGAAGCATGTAAAACCCTTGGAGGTACTAATACCGGTGCCTTACTGGTGATTTCTAAATCGTCTGAATTGCGTTTTTATGCAGAATCAGGTGATAACATTGACGCTGATTTATCTAAAAGGCTTTTGATTTCATTATTTAATAAATACAGCCCGCTGCACGACGGCGCAGTGATTATTTACAAGGGCAGGATCAAAGCCGCCAGATGCGTGTTGCCTGTATCCGAAAGCGATACGCTACCTCCTAATCTTGGATTGAGGCACCGCGCTGCAGTAGGCATGGCCGAAATCACAGACACCCTGGTGGTAGTTGTTTCCGAAGAAACGGGTCAGATATCAACGGCAAAAAATGGTATTTTGGTTCATAACTTATCTGTAAAAGAACTGCGTTCCACCATAAACCACTATCTTTTTGAGGATGGCGGCACAACGGAAGAATCACGAATTGAGCAACTTGCAAAAAGTCAGAAGAATATTGAGGCGCAAGATCCCTTGCTTAAAGAAACCGCCAGTTAATTTTCCCAACTGGTTTTATATCATCATTCACAAATGACCCATATGCCGTTTTATCTGAATTCAGGAACACCTGGTGACGGGTCATGTGTCATGTTTCAGTTAAGCCACCTTTATTTTTGCCCCTGACAAGACAAAAAAAATGTGCATCCCGATAGCTATCGGGATAGTTACGCAATAATTTTTTTGCCATCGGCATCCCTCTGGGAAACACAGTCAGGGGCAAAAAGCATGCCCTCAACTTGATTGGGGGAACCAGGCTTGGGCCGGATAACCCGATAGCTATCGGGTATGCTTGACACGTCACAAGTGTACGGACACTTAATTCAATACCTCCAGTTCCCTGCCAACCTCCGTAAATGCACGAATCGCCTTGTCAAGGTGTTCTTGTTCGTGTGCGGCCGAAATCTGTACCCTGATCCGTGCCTGACCTTTCGGTACTACTGGAAAATAAAAACCAATCACATAAATTCCCTTCTGTAGAAGTTTTTCGGCAAACCGCTGTGAGAGCACCGCATCATACAGCATGATAGGCGTGATCGGGTGCGATCCGGGAATGATATCAAATCCCACATCGGTCATCTTTTCTCTGAAATATGCGGTGTTGGCCATAAGTTTATCTCTCAGCTCCGTAGTTTTCTCCAGCAGATCAATTACCATGATGGAAGCCCCTGTAATGGATGGCGCCAGCGTGTTGGAGAACAAGTAAGGCCTCGATCTTTGACGTAACAAGTCGATAATTTCTTTTCTTCCGCTTGTAAATCCACCGGAGGCACCTCCCAGCGCTTTGCCCAGGGTTCCTGTAATGATATCAACCCGGCCCATTACATTCCTGTATTCATGTACGCCGCGGCCTTCTTTTCCCATAAATCCGGTCGAATGACACTCATCTGACATTACAACCGCTTCGTATTTGTCTGCCAGGTCGCAAATTTTATCCAGTTGGGCAATGGTGCCATCCATTGAAAATACCCCGTCCGTAACGATAATTTTTTGCTCAGCACCGGCTTTGGCCGCCTCCATAAGTTTTGCTTCCAGATCGTCCATATCGTCATGGGCATACCGGTAACGCATTGCTTTGCACAACCGAACTCCATCAATAATTGATGCATGATTGAGCGCATCGGAAATAATGGCATCTTCCGGGCCAAAAAGGGGCTCAAAAACACCCCCATTGGCATCATATGCCGCAGCATACAAAATGGTATCTTCCATTCCAAGAAACCGCGATATCCTTTCTTCCAGCGTTTTATGTATCGTTTGGGTCCCACATATAAACCGGACCGAGGACATTCCGTAGCCATACTCATCGATCCCCTGTTTAGCTGCCTCAATCACACGGGGATGCGACGAAAGCCCCAGATAATTATTTGCACAAAAATTGATCACTTCTTTTCCGTCGTCGGTTTTGATCACTGCACCTTGAGGGGTGGTGATCACCCGTTCTTTTTTAAATAATCCGGCTTCTTCAATAGATTTTAGTTCGTTTTCTAATTTGGGCTTGAGGGTGCTGTACATCGCTGTATTTCTTTAAATTTATTCTACTAAAAATATTCACACAAATATATAAAACGGTCGTTGGCGAATAGTTAAAAATCAAGGTATTCTGTACATAAATTTTTAATTTCGCATTAACAAATTAATGAAATATTATGAATAAAATCCTGGTGATTGGAGCTGCCGGGCAATTGGGATCGGAACTGGTAACCGGACTTTGCAATACCTACGGAAAGGAAAATGTGATTGCATCTGATATCCATGAAAAAGGTGACTTTGAATGTGCATACGAACTTGTGAATGCGTTAGATCCCGTAAGGATTGAAAATGTAATTCAGGAGCATGATATTGATGAAGTGTATCATCTCGCCGCCATTCTTTCTGCCAAAGCAGAATCCAATCCTTTAGCCTCATGGTACCTTAACATGGACAGCCTGCTGAACGTGTTAGAGTTGGGGAGACGTAAAATTATCAAGAAAATATACTGGCCCAGCTCCATAGCTGTTTTTGGTCCTTCCACTCCCCGAATCAGCACGCCTCAATCTACCGTGATGGATCCCAACACAGTTTATGGCATAAGCAAACTGGCAGGAGAACGTTGGTGCGAATATTATAATGAAAAACATGGTGTTGATGTGCGTAGTCTTCGATACCCAGGATTAATCGGGTATAAACATGCACCTGGAGGCGGTACTACTGATTATGCGGTGGATATTTATTTTCATGCTGTTAAAAATAAACCGTTTGAGTGTTTCTTATCTCCCGAAACGAAGCTGCCCATGATGTGCATGGATGACGCAGTAAAAGCAACCATTGATGTAATGCAGGCGCCGTCAGATCGAATAAAAATCCGATCAAGTTATAACCTTGCAGCATTTAGTGTAACCCCGGATTCGATGTTTAATTCGATTAAAAAAAAGGTACCTGATTTCTCAATTTCCTACAAGCCTGATTTCAGGCAGGCAATTGCAAATTCATGGCCGGTTAGTATTGACGACAGCCAGGCAAGAAAGGACTGGGGCTGGAAACACGCATTTGACCTCGACAAAATGACCGGTGCGATGCTGGATGCGCTTCATGCCAAACTGAATACGTCCGACCGTGTATTCTGATTGTTATCTTTTTATAATTTTATTTTTTATTACCTGATATCTGGTAAGAAAACGTAAAAAATTAAAATAATAGTGCTCGTATTTTCATAAGAAAAAATGCCTGAAAAATACCTTCAAGGAAAATAAATACGTCAAATTCTCCTCCAAAATCCGAATTTAAACTGAATTAAACGCAATTTTGATATGCAGAAATTGTTATTTACCAAACATATTTCATTGAAAACTTCTTCCTGCTATATTTGAACCGCTAACATTACCAACTTATGTCTGATTTCAAAAACCTGATACTGTCCTTAGAGGAGGGTATTCTGACAATCACAATCAGCAGACCTGAAAGTCTTAATGCGCTAAATAGTGAAACAATCAATGAGATTCATCTGGCTTTTCAGGAAGCCCTCGATGAAGAAGCCGTAAAAGGGATCATTGTTACAGGTGCAGGCGACAAGGCTTTTGTAGCCGGTGCAGATATAAAAGAAATAGCCGAGCTCAATGAGTTAAACGGAAGGAAGTTTTCTGAGAACGGCCAGGAAGTTTTCAACACCATTGAGAACTGTGAAAAACCTGTGATCGCCGCTGTCAACGGTTTTGCTTTAGGTGGTGGCTGCGAACTTGCCATGGCATGCCATATTCGTATTGCCTCTGAGAACGCCCAGTTTGGACAACCCGAAGTAAAGCTGGGAATCATACCTGGTTATGGAGGAACGCAACGGCTGACACAACTGGCAGGTAAAGGGAAAGCGCTGGAACTGATGATGACCGGCGAAATGATAAGCGCTGGGGATGCCTGCGAACTGGGTTTGGTAAATCATGTTGTTTCGCAGGAAACGCTCATTGAATTCAGCAGGAACCTGATGAAAAAGATAATGGAACAGGCTCCTATGGCCGTTGCCAATGTTATTGGTTGTGTAAATGCTGCATTCAGAAATGAAGAAAACGGCTATCAGACCGAAGCTAACAGCTTCTCAAATTGCTGCAGGACCGATGATTTTAAAGAAGGCACCACCGCATTTATTGAGAAAAAGAAGCCGGAGTTTAAGGGTAGTTGATTCTTACTACCTGAACGGCACATGAATCACCTGAAAAGCCTTGCAAGCCAAACGGCCGTTTACGGTATCAGCAGCGTTCTGGCCAGGCTGCTGAATTATCTTCTTGTACCGCTGCATACCCTTCTGTTCTCTAAAGATGAATTTGGTCCTGTGCCGTATTTCTATGCGCTGGGTGCTTTTCTTCTGATTATTTATACACATGGGATGGAAACCACGTTTTTCAGGTTTTCCGCCAAAAACAAGGATCCGAAAAGTTATGATTATGCGATCACCTCTGTGATCATAGTAAGCCTGATAATTTCAGCAATATTGTTATTATCAGCCAGTTCGCTGGCCACCCTGGCAGGCTATCCCGGTCAGGGCTGGCTTTTACAATGGCTTGTTATTATCATTTTTATCGATGCCACAACAGCCATCCCGTTTGCAAAAATGCGGCTTGAAAACAACGCCCGAAAATTTGCCGTTACTAAAGTGGCTACCATTGTAATTAACATCAGCCTGCAGCTACTGTTTCTGGTAGTGGCGCCAGCCATTATCAATTCCGATGAATCCGGTCAATTCGTACAACTGATTTCTTCTTTTTATAATCCTGAACTGGGTATCGGATATATATTTCTTGCCAATCTTATCGCCAACGTATTTCTTTTGTTCTTTATCTGGCCTTATTTCAGAAATTTCACCTTCCGGTTCAATGCGGCTACGCTGAAGCCAATGTTGTTTTATGCTCTGCCACTTCTGTTGATGGGACTGGCCGGAACCATTACGGATCAACTCGATAAAATACTGGTGAAAAATTATTTAAGCGATGGCGCTTTGGGAGTTTATGCCCAGACCTTTAAGCTTGCCGTGTTTATCATGCTGGCCATACAGGCATTTCGTTATGCGGTCGAACCGTTTTTCTTTTCGCGTGCAAAAGACAAGAATGCCCCCGGACTTTTTGCTGATGTGCTCTACTACTTCGTGATATTTGAACTGATCATTTATGTAGTCATCAGCTTCAATATTGACCTGATCGGGACAGTAATGTTAAAGCGGGAAGAGTATCGTGTTGCATTATACCTTGTTCCGGTGATCATGATAGGAAAATTATTTTATGGCATCTATCTGAATATCTCCATCTGGTTTAAGCTAAAAGACAAGACCATTTACGGCTTGTACTTTACGTTGTTGGGAGCTGTCATTACCATAGCCGGTAATATGCTTCTGATACCGGTTCTAGGTTATGATGGTTCTGCCATCACCGTAATTCTTGTATATGTATCCATGACAGTGGCCTGCTATTTTTCAGGACGAAAACAATTCCCTGTACCATATAAAATCGGCCCGATGGCCGTTCATATCCTGGTTGGTATTATACTCGTTGTATTATCATTTGTCATACAACTAGACAATACATTGGCAGATAGTATGTTAAATATTGGGGCCACAGCAGGATATATTGTGATTATCTGGCTTATCGAAAAAAAGAATTTGACAACAAAAAGCTATTAAATTTATTTACTTTTGCGCGTTGAATCTATCTCTTAAATGCAAATAAAAATTAATTCACGATCAAAACATCAATTGCCTGCATACCATACAAGCGGCTCGGCAGGAATGGATCTAAAGGCTGACCTAGATACGCCTGTAAGACTTTTGCCTCTTGGCCGTGCCTTGATACCCACTGGGATGTATATTGAATTACCGGAAGGATTTGAAGCCCAGGTACGACCCAGAAGCGGTCTTGCAATCAAAAAGGGAATTACCGTGCTCAACAGTCCCGGAACAATAGATTCTGATTATCGCGGAGAAATTGGCGTGATGCTTGTAAACCTTTCCCAGGAAGAAGTTTTAGTTGAAGATGGAGAAAGGATTGCGCAACTTGTTATTTCAAAACATGAAAAAGCAGAATGGATACCAGTTGATACACTTAATGAAACGGAAAGAGGCGAAAGCGGCTACGGTAGTACAGGGTCCGGTTAATTTATTTTATTAAAAACCTGAATTTATTTTATTTTATGAATGTTATTATTCCCATGGCAGGCATTGGAAAACGTATGCGGCCACATACACTTACTGTTCCTAAACCTCTGCTCCCTATAGCCGGCAAACCTATCGTTCAAAACCTGGTCGAAGATATTGATGAAATTTTGCATGAAAAAATTGATAATGTGGGCTTTGTGGTTAGTCCGCATTTTGGCAAAGAAGTTGAAGATAATCTGTATAAAATTGCTGCCAACGTGGGGGCTAAAGGGAAGATCTATTACCAGGAGGAGGCTCATGGTACTGCTCATGCCATTATCTGTGCGGCTGAGTTACTGACTGATCATGTGGTAATTGCCTTTGCCGACACCCTGTTCAGGGCGCATTTTAGTCTCGACTCTGACAAAGACGGAATAATCTGGGTACAAAAGGTGGAGGATCCCATTGCATTCGGTGTTGTAAAGGTGAATGAAGAAGGAATAATCACTGATTTTGTGGAAAAACCTGAATCTTTCGTGTCAGACCTGGCAATCATAGGTATTTATTATTTTAAAAACGGAGACATACTGCGGGATGAGATCCATTATATCATCGACAACGACATCAAAGATAAAGGCGAATATCAGTTAACCAGCGCACTCGAAAATATGAAGTCAAAGGGAGCAAGATTTACACCAGGACAGGTTGATGACTGGCTGGATTGCGGAAATAAAGATGTAACCGTAAATACAAACAAGCAATATCTGGAATTCGTACGTGATGAGAAACTTATTGCTGATTCTGCTGTGATTGAAAATTCAGCGCTCATACAACCGATATTTATCGGGGAAAACGTGAAAATCGTGAATTCTGTTGTCGGACCTCATGTTTCGCTAGGCGAAGGATCAAAAATTGTGGATTCCAGGATTAAAAACTGCATTATTCAAACCCACACCAACGTAAAAGGGGCTAATCTCGAAAACTCCATGTTGGGTAATTTCGTTAATTTTGAAGACTCTCCTGAGGATTTAAGCCTGGGAGATTATTCTTCAAGAAAGCGGTTCAGAAAAAAAAATGCGTGATACTGGCACCATATTGAAAATTATGCTACTGGCCCTGCTTTTGATAGCCGGATGCGTTGACACGTCGTTTGCTCAGAAAAACAAGAAAAAGAACAAAAAACACGAATCCGACGAAAGTGACAGACGTGCGGCGGAATTCCACTTTATCGATGGCGAAAAATTCTTTATTCTCGAAGATTACGCCAAGGCATTGAGTGCTTTCCAGAAATGCCTTGGAATAACTCCGGAAAATTCGGCTGCTTATTACAAGATAGCCGAGATCATGTATAGAAATGAGCAATATCCTGAAGCCGAACAGAATGCCATCAAAGCTATTTTATACGACAAAACGAATAAATACTATTATTTGCTTGCCGCCGATATAGCTACAGCATACGGCGATTTTGACAAGGCCACCGGGTACTATGAAGAAATGCTTTCCACCATATCTGACACGGAGTTTTATTATACAGAACTTGCAGGTCTGTATTTATTTCAGAATAAACTTGATGAGGCTCTGCAAACATACGGTAAAGCGGAAGAAAAATATGGAATATCAGATCAGATTTCTTTGCAAAAACAGCAGATATATCTGAAACAGAACAAGATTGATGAGGCAATCCGCGAAGGGCAAAAACTGGTGGATTCCTATCCGGGCGATCACCGATTTGTTTTAACGCTGGCCGAAGTGATGTACGCCAACGGAAAAAAGGACCAGGCAATCGACCTGCTGACGGGTTTTCTGAAATTTGAAAACAATACTGCGGTTAAACTGCAACTGGCACAATACTACCGTAAAGAAGATAGGCATGAAGAATCGGAACAACTGACAAAAGAAAGCTTTGCAGACCCGTTGCTTGACCTTGAACTCAAAACACAGGTGCTGATAATTTACATCAACAGGTTCCCTGACAGCAGTGCAATAAGTGTTGCCCGTGAACTCGGCAGGATATTAATCGACACACATCCCAATGAGAGTGAAACATATCTTGTGAATGCCGATATGCTTGCTGCGCTCAACTCCTCAGGTGCATTGGAAAACGCGGAATCCATTAAAACGAAAACGGCCGAATATTACAGCAAGAGCCTGGCTTACGATCCGTCTAATTTTACTGTATGGCAGAACCTTTTGAATCTGGACATGCAGCTAAACAGATGGGACAGCATTATAGTGCATGCTAAAACTGCTCTTGACCTGTTTCCGAATCAACCTGTCATTTACCTTTATGCAGGAATGGGTTATTCCCAGAAAAAAGACTACGATGAAGCAGTTCAATACCTTGAGCAAGGCAAAAAAATTGCTGCTACCAATCCGCAGCTTCTTGTCTCGTTTTACAGCAGCCTCGGCAGCGCCTATAATGCATTGAAAGACCATGTAAATTCCGATAAAGCCTATGAATCAGCCATTGAATTAAAACCAAATGACGATATTGTGCTTAATAATTACAGTTACTATTTATCTTTACGGAAAGAAAAGCTTAATAAAGCCCGCAGAATGGCTCAGGATGTGGTTCGGCGAAATCCGGATAATGCAACTTACCTTGATACCTATGCATGGGTGCTCTACCAGCTAAAAGAATATGATGAGGCAAAACGGATTCTTGAAAAAGTCATACAAAGCAATAACGCTAATGCAGTTCATTACGATCATTATGGCAATGTACTTTACAGACTGGGCAATGTAAATAAAGCCGTTGAAAACTGGCAAAAAGCCAAAAAACTTGATGAAAACATTGATAATATTGATAAAAAGATCTCCAGAAAAAAAATATTTGAATAAATATCTTAAATATCTGGCGTCTGTACTGATAATTCTTCTGGCATTTACTTCTTGTAGTAAAAAGATTAGCGGGGTGTCAAGTACGGTCGTTTACAGCCGTGATGAATTGAAAATAAACAAGATTAACTTTGAATACCTTACCATCAAATCCAAGATTGCATTTCAGGAAGCGGGGAATGAGAAAAAAGCCAACGCCCTTATCCGAATGAAAAAAGACAGCATTATCTGGTTTAACCTCTCCGGCACAATGGGAGTTCAGGGTATCCGGGGAATTTTGACCCTGGATTCAATTAAAACCATAAACCGGGTAGATAAAGAGTACTGGGCGCTCGACTATGATGAGCTAAGCCGCGAATTTAACTTCAAAATCGATTATTTTCTAATACAGGCCATGCTGCTCGGCGATATGCCTAAAGAAGCGCATGAAAATGAATCAATTACTAAAAACAAGGATTATTACATCATTCATCAAAATTTTGGTGACTTCTATATTGATAATTATATAAGTGCCAGTACCAAAAAAGTTACAGAAGTGGATATACTTGAAGCTCCTACACAAAACTCCTTAAAACTACTTTACGGCGACTTTCGGGAAATTGAAGGTCATGTATTTCCCTTTTCGAGTTTTGTGTCTTTAATCCATAATAATGTTTTTGGCGAACTGGAAACCCGGGTAAATATCAATCATACAAGAGTTTATTTTTCTGATAAACCCATGAAGTTTCCTTTTACGGTACCAAAAAAATATGAACGGAAGTAAGTTTGTAAATATCATAACACTTACTTTATCGATCCTTATTTCGTCCGGAGCATTTGCTCAAAAAAACAAGGCACAACTTGAAAAGGAAAAAAAAGAGCATGCAATCCGTATTCTTGAAGCTGAGAAAATTCTCAAATCCACCGAAAAGAAAAAGAGAGCAACAGTAGGCCAGCTTAATGCCATTAATCAGCAAATTAAATCGCGTGAAGCGCTGATTGGCACTATACGCGAAGAAATAAACTGGTACAACAGGAGAATTCTGGATGACGAGCAAATCATTGAAGCACTTAATGCTGACCTTGAAAGTCTCAGACAGGAATATGCCGTAATGGTATATGCCGGCTACAAAGCCAGCCAGAATCAGGATAAACTCACTTTTCTTTTTTCCTCGGATTCGTTTAACAAGTTTCTGATGCGACTCAAATATTACGAACAATATGGCAAATCAAGGCGATATCAGGCAAGCCAGATCGTAAAGGTAGAAGATATATTACGCATCGAAATATCTGGGTTTGAACATACAAAGACTGAAAAAGAAGCACTACTGGCAGAAGAAATAATAGAAAGAAACAAGCTTGGTGAGCTGAAAAAGAAACAAAAGGTTCTGGTTACCAGCCTGACAATAAAAGAAAAAGAACTTAAAAAAGAACTTGCATCAAGGAAAAAAGCGGTAACGGAGTTGAATGCCCTTATCGACAAGATGATAAGGGAGGAGATCGCAGCCAAAACTGCTGCAGAAACAACAGCCAGTATGGCTATTTCTGACTCCTTTGCTGGCAACAGACAGAGATTGCCCTGGCCTGTCAATGAAGGATTCATATCCTCCGGTTTTGGAAAGCATAATCATCCGGTTTATAAAAAACTGATTATAGATAACAAAGGCGTCTATATTCAGACAAAACCTGAGGAAAAGATTACGGCTGTGTTTGACGGAAAGGTATCGGCTATTGTTACCATACCCGGTATGAATAAGGCCGTGATCATTCAGCATGGCGAATACAGGACCGTATATGCAAATCTGAAAAGCGTATCGGTTGAAATGAATCAACTGGTAAGAATAAATGATCAGATAGGTAAAGTTTACACCAAAAATGACGGGGATTCAGAATTATTTTTTCAAATATGGAAAAACACAAGCATACTGAACCCCCTGCAATGGCTTTCTAAAAGATAAGGACTTTATTTATCCAAATTTTAATAAATAAAAATAAAGAACACAATCTCATTAAAAGTTTCAGGCAAATTCAATAACTTTACATTCATTTTAAACACATTCATAACTTTTAGTCATGGTGAATTTTGCATTCTTTTCTGGTTTAGGTGGTTGGGAGATATTACTTATTGTACTTGTTCTTCTCATTTTCTTTGGTGCAAAGAAAATTCCTGAACTTGCCCGGGGATTGGGTAAAGGTATCAGAGAATTCAAAGATGCTACTAAGGAAATCAAGGATGAAATTGAAGAGGGAGTAAAAGAAACAAACGATCCAACCAAATAAAATTTAGCTGTACTTTTGAATTTACCCAGATCGCTTGCAGTCCTGCAATCTGATTTGCGGGCAGGCAATCTTTCCGTAACCGATCTAGTAACGCATTACCTGGAACAAATCCGGGCCGGCCGTTTCCTCAATTGCTTTTTAGAAGTATTCAGCGAAGAGATTCTCGATCAAGCTATCCGGTTGGATCAGAAGATACGACAGGGACAAGCAGCTCGGCTCGCCGGCCTGGTTGTTGGTATCAAAGACCTGCTGTGTTATAAAAACCATACTTCCCAGGCCGGTAGCAGGATCCTTGAAGGTTTTACTTCTTCATATACCGCCACTGCGGTTCAGAAACTTATTGATCAGGACACCCTGATCATCGGAAGAAATAATTGCGATGAATTCGGAATGGGCTCTACCAATGAGAATTCGTTTGCCGGTCCCGTACGAAATCCGTTAGATACGAATCTTGTGCCCGGCGGATCTTCAGGAGGATCGGCCGCCGCCGTAAAAGCTGGCTTTTGCCACGTGGCTATTGGCTCCGATACCGGTGGTTCAGTACGGCAACCTGCTGCTTTTTGTGATGTGATAGGCCTTAAGCCTACCTATTCACGCATATCGCGATTTGGATTGATCGCCTACGCCTCTTCTTTTGATACGATTGGAATTATCGCACAAAATATTGCAGATACAGCCCTCGTGCTTGAAACAATGGCTGGAAAGGATGAATTTGATAGTACGGCATCAACACGTGAGGTGCCCGCGTACACGCATTATGCATTTGACGGGAAACTCAAAAAAATAGCGCTGTTTAACGAAGTTATTGAGCATCCTGCTTTACATACCGACATTCGCCGGAATATAATTGAGACTACAGATAAACTAAAAAAAGAAGGACATAAGGTTGATATCATTGATTTTCCATTACTGGATTATATTTTGCCAGCCTATTATATACTTACTACGGCCGAAGCCAGTTCCAATTTATCACGGTTTGATGGGGTAAAATATGGTTTTCGGGCCGAAAACTGTGACTCACTGGATGAATTGTATAAAAACACCAGAACAGAAGGCTTTGGGAAGGAAGTATTGCGCAGAATTACCCTCGGAACCTTTGTACTGTCAGCCAGTTATTACGATACGTATTATATAAAAGCACAAAAAGTAAGAAGGCGTATCAAGGAAAAAATAAATGAAGTATTCAGCAGTTATGATTTTATTATTTTGCCAACAACGCCGGCTCCCCCTTACCAATTAGGCGAAATAAATAAGAATCCGCTGGAAATGTATCTCGCTGATCTTTTTACCGTACTGGCGTCAATTGCCGGAAATCCTGCTATTTCAATACCCTCCGGAAAAACAGAAAACGGACTGCCCATCGGCATTCAGATTATCGCTGACGATTTCAACGAAATGAATTTATTGTCATTTTCTGACTATATCCTGAATTTAGATCGTTAAGTATATACAGACCTCCAATACTATCGTAAATTAAACTGCGACGGTTTCATAGATTAATTTCAAATTTGTAAAAGGATAATAGGTTTCAGTTTGGTTTAAAAACTGGCAAAGTTTTTTCACTGCCTCGTTTGCTCTTGGAGTAGATAGAGAATGCAATCTAATGATGAGACTCTTATTTTTATAATCAGGTACCAAATCTGCATCACTGGTAAATATCTCTTGCAGGATTACACGACCATCTTTGCTTGCAT
>JADFHN010000093.1 GCA_022567155.1 Bacteroidota bacterium | reverse complement strand
AGAAACCAAGTATCTGAAGAATAATAAGAGGCGAGCGTGATTAACCACAGCCAATAGCCTCCATAATGAAATACCTCAGATGACAATGAAGGGGTATAAAATTGCCAAGTTAAGAAATAAAAATAAATAATAGGGTTACTTTAATCGGAATTTGAAATGGAAGCTCTTGTCGTTGTCTCCGGGACTGATTGATTTATTGGACTATTTGACTATTTACCGCGAAGCGGTTGAATTTTTTTACCAGCAATCTTGCCAGGTCTATGCTAATAGAATAGTTAGCTAAGAGGTCTCTAATTTCGAGTCTCAGTCTTAATGCGGAGCGAAGAGTCTGTTATTAACGTAGAGTAAAATTCTTGAGATTCATCAGTCGCCCAATTTCTGTAGGATGGATTTAGAGCAGAAGCGCCGGGCTCCCTCTGAAAAAGGATATATCGGGAGATTTTCACCTTCAATGCATTTGCGTCTGCGCCGAGGCCAATGCTCGGAAAACAGGAAGTAGGTGATTAAAAAAACCTTCTGCTTACAAGCTATTAAGAAAATTAACTAAACTTTTTAACGTGTGAAACGAATTTTCAGATTCTACTGACAAAATTTTCCACACGGGCATATTATCATTATCAATCGTATTTATTAGTACATCAAAGTTTCCCTGAACATCCACCACTTCATAACCATTTCGCTCGAGAGCGTTTTTGGTCCATAATTTTCATCATTACTTGTAGCCAATGCAAAAGCTTGCTTGAGAAGTTTGTTTGCGATAGTATAAAAAATATTTTAATTCCGGGAATTGGTTAATACATTTTTTTTATCTAACTTTAATAAAATGCCGAACTGATAGGCATGTATATTTTTTGAACTTACCATCAGGCATATTTATTTTTTGAACTTACCATTTTCCTTATTAGATAAATCTTTTCACACATGAATACGAAAAACAAAATACTTGGAGTCATAGTATTGATTCTTATAGCCTCAAGAGGATATCCGCAGGGGCTTGGAATTGGCGTGTCGAATCCCGATGCCCAACTTGAAATTGAAACAACTGCTACGTCCGATATCCATATTCGGACTACCAATACGGGTCTGGACTACGGGTCGGTATTGCGGTTGGTTGAAGGGGCCAATTTCCGCGGTGGGTATCTGCAATATGATGCCGCCGGAAATGACTTTATCATCGGGATTCATGATCCGGACGACGCCGTCACCGGCAATGATGTCGAATCGATAAGGATTTCCAGGGGGGCAGGAAACGTTGGGATCCTTGTTTCGAGTGATCCTGACGTGGCTTTGGTTGTGGGTGAAGCAGGTGATAACACTACCCTGGCGATTTCAGGTGATGGTGGAGCGAGTGGATTCGCAGCCAGCCTGGTGCTAAGAGACAACTCGCAGACTGGAGCAGAGGACCGTGTAACCTTTACCTACGATGATGCCAACAACAGATTTGCTCTTTTCTCCGTGGGAACAGAAGTGATTCGAATTGATGACGCCGCTATCGATATCCAGGGCAACGGAGTATTTACAGATAATGCTTTCGGCCCCAGCGAATGGGTGATTGGCCAGGCCGAAGAAGGCGATGTGGTCTGCCTCGTTGGGTCTAAGGTGGATAAGGACGGAAAGACCCGGGCCGTTGTTGCTCCTTGCCAAAGCGAAAATTCTTCCAAAGTTGTAGGTGTTATTATTCCTGAACAACAAGCAGCGCATCATGGTAATCCTTCATTTGAGTACAAAGATCAAATCCAGGAATCTACGGGTCAAAACTGGGAACTTGAGTGGAGAAAGAACCATGTTGCCATAGAATTGACGGGCTTCCGCATGACCAAAGTTATAGGCAAAATTGAAGTTGGTGATGTGCTCGTCTCGTCAGGAACGACGGGACATGCTATGGCTACCGACAAGCCCAACCTGGGGGCCATCATCGGGAAAGCTGCCCAGGCATTTGACGGTTCTGAAAATGAAACGGGTATGGTCTGGGCAAGAATACACCTTCAATCAGGAAGCAATTTGTATGAAGATTTTGAGAAGCTTAAGGCTGAAAACAGAGGTCTGAATGAGCGCCTTGCAACCCTGGAATCGAAACTCGGTGAATTGCTGGCCATTACTGGCATCACTAACTAGCTACTGACCTATGGTAAGATATATGTTTGTACTGGTCGCGGTTATGACAGGCGTCGTGTCTGTCAAGGCTCAACTTTATGTGGATGGAGTGTCAGTGACAGTTCTGGCGGGTACGTCGGTATATCTTGACCAGCTTGACTTTCAAAACCAGACAAATGTTTCCGACGGAACCATTGATAATGACGGTGATATTTATGTCGATGGCAACTGGACAAACAACGCCACCGGCGGAGGGCAGGTTTTCATCAATGCCGATGGCACCGGAACGGTCCATTTTACTAACACGGCCTTACAGACGATAGGCGGCACCGAAACAACCACTTTTGAGAATATGACGGTAAACAACACCGGAGTAGGGCTACAGTTGGGAAACAGCATAACCGTGCTAACTTCACTTACCCTCACTAGTGGTAATATTAATACTACTTCCACTGAACTCCTTATAATCAATGACAATGCCACTTCTACGGCTGGTTCTTCATCCAGTTTTGTGGATGGCCCAATGAAGAAAATTGGCAATGATGCCTTTACTTTTCCACTTGGAGATGGGAGCATCTGGGCTAGATTAGGAATTTCGGCACCCACTCTTGCAAGCACTGAATATACTGCCCAATATTTTGATGCTTCCCATCCAGATTTAAGTGTAACCGGTGGATTAAATAATGTAAGCAGTATCGAATATTGGACTCTTGATCAGGCGATCAACGATGATGATGTGCAAATTACTTTATTTTGGGAAGATGCAACCCGTAGTGCTATTAATGCTTTTACCACTGATTTAAGAGTGGCCAGGTACAACGGGGTGGATTGGGAAGATGTGGGACATTCATCAATTACTGCATCTGATCCTGGAGATGTCACATCACCGGTAGCACCTGATTATAGTCCTTTCACCTTTGGATCACTAAGTACCGGCAGCAATCCACTGCCGATAGAGCTTCTGTATTTTACAGGTAAACTTCAAAAAGAGGGCGTATTACTGAGCTGGGAAACTGCCAGTGAAAAGAACAATGACTATTTCGAGCTGGGGCATTCAATCGATGCTGAGAATTTTAGAACCTTGTCCATAACCCGGGGGCAGGGTACCTCTGAGGGTAATTCCAAATACGATTATTTACATACGTATCCTACTGCAGAAATTAACTACTATCGCCTCAAACAGGTTGATTTTGATGGCACTTTCACATATTCCGGTATTATTTCAGTTAAAGTCGATGCAAAGGAGGTCCCATTCAGTGCGAGAGTTTATCCTAATCCGGTTGTAAATGGGAAATTTAATCTGGTTGGGAATCTGAAGTCTTTAGAGAAATCCGTAGATATCCGCATAATTAATTCCTTTGGACAAAATGTGATTTTCCATCGAATTCAACCGGATAACCTAAGGTTTTTCAGGGAATTTGACATAAATCTTCAATCCGGAGTCTATTTTATAGAACTCAGGCAAGGTGAATACAAAACCGTAAGCAGAATCATCATTTACTGATCTTTCTCTTGGCTCCAATAATTTTCAGGAGTTATATTTTCTCAATATTTGCAAAACAACTTTTTGAAGGCGATGTTTGGTTACTATAATTTAGCAAATTATAGTAATTAAAAAACGGGCTTATTTTTTAATAGCGCTATAAGATTGTCTTATAGAGTTTTACGCAATCATGAAAAGCCGATTATCCATACTTCTTGTTATGGTTATCCTTATTCCCCTGGTGTTTAATATTTCATTTGCCCAAGACAACTGTGAGTCACTAACCTCGGGAGATTGGGATCAGGCCGGCACCTGGACAAATTGCAGTGGCAGCACTCCGGATGCCACAGATAATGTTACAATTAAGGCTGGTCATACAGTTACTCAGACTGCTTTTTCCCAGAATATGGCCAATTTAACTATTGAGGCAACTGGGATGTTAGACGATAATAGTAAAAGACCCAATGTTACAGGAAATGTGGTCATCAACGGTTCTCTTATTTCAACTGGAAGTAGTGGTCGATGGAATTTGAAGGGTGCAGGTACTACTGTTAATGGAACAGGTTCAGTTACCACCGATCGATTTAAATTTCTTGATGATAAGACTATTCTTTCTTCCACTGATTTAACTTTTACCAGTGGTTTCGGCCTTGACATTAATACTACTACCACTGAGCTTCTGAAAATCATTAATGATGCTACCTCTACAACTGGTTCTTCATCCAGTTTTGTGGATGGCCCAATGAAGAAAATTGGCAATGATGCCTTTACTTTTCCAGTTGGGGATAGGAGCATCTGGGCTAGGTTAGGAATTTCTGCCCACCCCCCCCTTCCACGGAATATACTGCTGAATATTTTCATACTGCACACGGGGATAATAGCACCGACGCTTCTTTGAACAATGTTAGTACAATTGAATAATGGACGCTAGATCAGATCGGAAACTTTGATGTCCAGATAACTTTATTTTGGAAAGATGCCAGTCGAAGTTATGGTAGATGCAAAGCCGGGAATCTATGTTCTAAAAGTCATCTCGAAAGACCACACACTTTCAAAAAAACTAATTATTGATTAGAGCAGCATGCCTGTTATCTACAGGTAAAAAATGGATCATGCACAGCCAGAATCATATAAGTTCAATCCTCAAAAGAAATTACGATATTACTCATTATTTTCATCTGACTTATATAAGATTCATCCCATCTAAGATTGCCATCCAATACTTCACTTAGTGTCGATGCATAACTCAACGCGCTATGATTGTCAACTTCCGATTTTATGTCCTTTACGATACATTTGAACATTATAATCTATTCAGATAATCAATTAAATCTTTTAACGTGTGAAACGAATTTTCAGATTCATTTGACAAAACTTTCCACACGGGCATAGTATCATTTCCAAACGTATTTATCAATACATCAAAGTTTCCCTGAACATCAACCACTTCATAACCATTTCGCTCAAGAGCGTTTTTGGTCCATAGGTAGGTGTAACCTTCAGCTTTAACAGCTACTTTAACACTCTTTTCAGGAATAAATTCCGCCTTACCGGTTTTCAGATTATAGCCCTTCATCTGAAATGTTTCATCCAGTTGACCGTTCAAAACAAGATCTTCGGGAATCCCTTCGACCATTTTCCCTCCCGGAAGCAATAAAATAAGCTTATCTGCAAGCTGCAATGCAAGATCGAGTTCGTGAGTAGCTATCAATATGGATTTGCCATGATTATGTGCCAGGTTACGCAGAAGTCTCATTATTTCCACCCGGTTATTAAGATCAAGATGAGCGGTTGGTTCATCCAGTATCATCACTTTTCCGTCTTGTGCCAATGCTCTTGCAATCATCGTTTTCTGCAATTGCCCATCGCTGAGTTGATAAAGCTTCTGATGCAGGATATGGCTTAACGCCGTTACCTCAATCGCTTTACTTATAGCCTGATTATCCGCTTCATCAAGCTTCATTATCCAGTTTGTAAACGGGTACCTCCCCAGCGCAATAAGTTCATACACATTTAAATTACCGGCATTTACACGATCTGTCAACACGACGCTTATTTGCCGTGCACGTTCGTGTCTTGACTGTTTATGTACCGCTAAACCGTGCAACAACACCGTTCCACCCAGCGGTGATTGCAGGCCGGCAAGCGTACGTATGAGTGTGGATTTCCCTATTCCGTTCGGCCCCATCAGACATGCAAGTTCTCCTTCCCGAAGATTCAGATTCACATCCTTAAGAATAACGATGGGCTGATTTTTCCTGTTAGTGCCATATCCCACCGAAAGATTTTCAGAAATAAGAATATCTTTCATTTTTGTCATGAAAATGCGTTTTTAACAACCTTTTTCCGCATAATTATCCAGATGACAACCGGAGCTCCTACCAGGGAAGTGACAATATTTATGGGCAGCACTTCTTCTCTCCCGGGTATCTGTGAAAGTATATCACATATCAGCATAAGGATTACACCCATACCTGCCACAGCGGGAAGCAATTTTTTATGGTCGCTGGTATTAATTACAAGTCGCGTTATGTGTGGCACGGCAAGGCCAATAAATGCAATGGGGCCGCAAAATGCAGTAACCGCCCCTGCCAGCATACTTGTACTTATGATGATCAGTATCCGCGACCTTTTAATATTAATCCCGAGACTTTGCGCATAGTTTTCTCCCAACAGCAGGGCGTTGAGCGGTTTAAACATTACAAAAGCAATGCTTATACCAGTTAAAACAACCGGAATAAATACCTGGTGTGTACTCCAGGTCAGCCCTCCCAGGCTTCCCAGTGTCCAGATAAGAAATATCTGAATTTGTTGTGCATTACTGAAAAATTGCAAAGCTCCGACAGCAGCTCCTGTGATACTGGCCACCATAATTCCGATTATGAGCAAACTCATGCTCTCCCTTACTCTGAATGACAAAGCCAGTACAATCATAAATACAATTATGGCACCAATGCAGGCAGCGAGCACCACCATCCATTTATTTAACCCTGCGCCAATCAGCATACCTCCAAAGCTGAAGCTCGCAAGAACAAGTAAAGCTACACCCAGGCTGGCGCCTGAACTGATACCCAATACAAACGGCCCTGCCAACGGATTTTTAAAAAGCGTTTGCATCTGAAGCCCGCTTATGCCCAGCGCAGCACCCACCATTATGGCTGCAATTGCTCTTGGCAACCTGAAATGGTAAAAAATATTAGCCCATATTTCATTTCCCGAATCCCCCCCGACCAACAGCAACAACAGATGGCGAAACGGAATATGAACACTTCCTAATGCAAGATCTGCCAAAAACAATAGCGCAGCGGAAAAGAGTAATAAAATAGTAACCGAAACTACATTTAGAGACTTCATTATTCCATTTCCCAGCGCTTAATCCAGCTTTTTGAAAAAGTATAACTCATGATCTTCCGACAGGTCAGGATGAAATATGCTTACAAGGTCTTTCAATATCAGATCCGGACGCAGATACCCTAGTTCCAGGTATTCATTCCCTCCTTTTGCTCCCATACGATTATTATAACTATATACACGCCCCGTTTTGAATGCCTTGAAATTTGCATAACGTACATCCCCTTCCGTTAGCTGCTGCAGGGAGTTGTACGAAGCCACTCCTACCCAAAAATCTACATCATAAGCACGCTCATAAACTGATTCAAAGCTTTTCTCAAGAAAACCTGAAGTACTTTCATTTTCCCAAAGATATTGCCCTTCTGCGTCATCGATCAGTTTTGCCGCATAGTTATTGCCTCCAGGCAAAAACCAGGTATCTCCATATACCACGCCACTCATAACCGACGGCCTGGATTTCACATCCTTTACTTTTTCCAATGTTACTCTGTAATTTGATTCAATCATATGGAAAACAGAATCCGCTACATCCTCCCTGTCAACCAATGCACCCATAAATTTTATCCATTCGGCCCTTCCAAGGGGGTGTTCTTCAAGATATTCGGCATTTATTACAACCGGAATACCCGCTTGACGGATTTTTCCCAATTGTCCGAGGTCACCGGTCATCATATAACCCATAACAACATCAGGATCCAGGGCCATCAACAATTCGGTATTCATACTCATTTCCTGGCCAAGGTCAGTCACAAATCCTAAGTTAATCCGTTGCCGTACCTTTGTGGACGAAATATAATCTGTATTAGGAAATCCTTTGAGGGCCTCTTCGACGCCAAGGTATTCGAGCAACGGTATATGTGTGGTAGATGTACATACAATTGATTGTACCGGCACTTCGATAATCTCGGATTCAGTAAGCCCTTCGGGCACTTCCTGCCCCTGCTTTACCAGATAATAGGTAAACCCGGTGTTTGCTCCCGGGTAAGGTGTAAGAACTTCCAGCTTTTTATAATTACCATAATCGGTAATAGAAAATCCCTTCGCATACAATATGTCTCTTACATTTCCCTTATCCCCAGATACATCATTACGGGAGGTGCGCTCCCGGCAGGAAGAAAACAACAATGTAATCAATAGGGCAATTAAGATAAATATTCCGGGTCTCATCCGGCAAATATAAGGGTTGCTCACCTGGATTTCCTGCGTATAAGCCGATTATGGTCTTCAGGAGTATTAACGTCATATTTTCCTTCCGGAAAAGACATAGCATCACAATCATTCTGATGATGTGCAATTAAATGTTTTGCTCCCTGGTCTCCTTTTAACTCGAGTAACTTATCAAAATACGGTGATTTAAAAATAACCGGAGGGCCTGAAACGCTACCATAATCGGATATGATGATCCCTTTATTTGTAGTATTTGATTTTAAAATCATTTTTTCCAAGTACGCTTTGGTGACAAATGGCTGGTCAGCCAATAAAATCATGACGCTATTAATAGCTGTTTCGGATTTATCCAAAAGAAAGCGTAATCCGGTTACAATAGAAACACCCATTCCACTTTGCCATTCTTTATTAAAAACTTTATTAACAGGCCATTTCCCAGCTATATTATTATATAATTTCATGTATGCTCCTAACACCAGAACAGTTTCCACTTCTTTAAGCGAGCTTGTAATATCCAGTACATGATCAAGAAGGCTTTTACCATCCAGTTCAAGTTTTAGCTTTGGAAATCCCATGCGCTTTGATTCCCCTGCTGCAAGTATGATAATACCTAATTCAGACATGAGTTAAAATCAAGTGGATACTATCGGTATTTTTTTTGATTCCTCCATCTTTTTCTGTAGTATAATCAGGTAAATTTAGGGCGTTCGTTTTGATTTAGCTATTTCAAAAGTAATGATGAATCAAATAAAACTCTGATTTAATCCGGCCGGCCGGCTTTACCGGGCCAACTCTAAAAGGAATATATCAACCGATATAAACATTTCGTCCCAGCCTTGGTACATCACCCCAATCCAAATGCTCCCAATAATATAAATCAAATATATTTTCCACACTTACATCAATTTTAACCCATTCCACTTGTTGACAACAAGATTGCAAGTAATATTTTCACGGCACTAAGGTAAATCGGAGAATAAAAAAACGGATGATTTTCATCATCCGTTCGTCTGATTTCACTCAAATTCCATATCAATCCTCAAGGATCTCAATCTCAACCCGAACATTTTTGTACGCCAGCTTGTCAAATTTCTCGTAAATGGACCGCTTGCCGCCATAACCTTTTGCCTCGATGCGTTCAGGGTTTATTCCTTCGAATGTCAGATAATCCCTTATTAGTTCTGCTCTTTTGGTTGATAATTTTTTAGCACTGCCCCATCCTTCTCTTTTGCCACTGGAATTTGAGAAGTATTGGTTGGACCCTTCTGCGATTTCAATAATTGGCCCCGAGTTATTCCCATTGGTATGACCCAGAATTTTTATTTTATAATCTTCATTTTCTTTCAGCAATTCTAGCAATTGCTGCAATTCATACTTTGATTCGGGACGTATAATGGCAGCGTCTTTAAAAAAATATACATTGTACATGGTCACAAGATCACCTTTGGTATATCTTTTCAATTCAAAGTCAACCACCAGTACATCATCTTGTTCACTTAAAAATGGTGCTGTCTTTTCATTGTTCAGATCATTTAGGTTAAAATCATGTTGTACCTTTTTGTATCCGAATATTTCGCAAATCAATTCAACATTTCCCGATCTGTTAAATCCTTCAGGAATACCCACCAGCTTATGAGCATTTTTAAAAGCAATACGTTGCGGTTTGTCAGGATTGATTATTTCGATTTTCCCGGGAATTTCCTTAAAATTGTTTTCCCGGTACGTATTGAAATAAAATTTCAATCCTTCAATTTCTTCTTCCTCCTTATTAATGAATACCTGAGGCCGTTCAGTTTCGATTATCAGATTTTCAATGACCGGTATCTTCCTTTGGATGTTGAATTCATTTTCACCCTCATCCCCTATTATTGAAATAGTTACAAAGGAGCCTTCTTCACCAGATAGTAATTCGGAAATTTCCTTCTCTGTAATCCCCTCACCAGCAATATTTTCACCGTTTATCCTGATTATTCTATCTCCGGGTATAAACCCTAATGCCGATGAAGGTCCATTTTCCATCACTTTAGTCACCCTGGCTGTATCCTGCCTTATATCAAAAAGTATCCCGATTCCTGCAAATTTATTGTCACTGATTTCATCCGCTTTTTGGCCAGTTTCTTCCATCTCCTCAATATTTCCCCTTTCTATGCTAATTTCCTGTTCAGCGCCATCTCTCAATACGGTAATACTGACCGTGGAACCACCTACTCCAAGTATTCTTTCTGATACTTCCGGTTTTGTAATTCCAATTCCGGCTATATTTTCACCATCTACTTCAATAATCCTGTCACCGGATTTCACTCCTTCTTTATCAGAAGGGCCGCCTTTTACCACCTTTGTCACCTGAGTCGTATCAAGTACAACATCATAATCTATCCCAATTCCTTTATCCATGGCCACACCGGCTCCGATTTGCCTGCCATCGGGTAAGGTATATGGCATGGCCTTAAATACCCAGGTAGAATCCAGCCCGTTTTTTTTGCGTGCACTCAACGCGTATACCCGTGCTTTCTGATACGATTCGTATTTGCCTATTTGCACATAGAAAAATCCTTTGGGTGGATAAAAAGCATGCGTTGTTTCTGCTTCGCCTGATTTTTTCACATATTCCGTGAATTTGACAGCATTTTTATGAACTCCAAAAACCCCGACAACAGCATAATATCCGGGTTCCAGGTATGTCATTGAATTATTTTGCGCGTTTCCTGTAACGTAAAAAAATAATAAAACAACAAAGGTCAATAAATTCAAGTTGAAACGTTTTTTAATCATAAACTGATTCATAGTTAGCGACCAAAATGTAACTGATTTTATTGTAATTTATATGCAATTTAACTTCATTCATTGCAAAAAAATATTATTTATGTAAGAAGATGCCGTAAACAACCAATAATTTAACCAATTGTTTTCACCGTTTTCTTAAAACTATTTATATTGATTAACGTAGTAGAAAATTAATATTTAACGTTAACAACAATATCCCGGATCCATCGGGATAAGAGTTTTGGGCAGGCAATAGTCCTGTAAATTTACAGGAAATCCCTGGGTTAACTCTGGTACCTTGATCGTCAACACAAAGGCTGTTGTATCAGATCAATTATGTTGGATCTCAATGATAATTGCGGTGAGCACCTTTCCTTTCGTCTTACCTTCAAAACTTATACTTTCACTTTCAAAGTCAATATTTTCAGCTACCACCATTTTATCTTTAAATGTCATGTGTATTTTATCAATAAACGGGCGGCCTTTAAGCGCTATTAGATTCGACTCAATCTGCTTCAGCCAAAGCTCTTCTTTTGAAAAGATTACACACAGAAAACCGTTGCCGGGCACATCATCCATAACCCAGAAATCATCTTCATCTTCACCTGGAAGAATGACACGGCTGTTTTTATAGGGCAGAACCGCACTTGTGCCCTCATCCGGAAACAGTGGAAATATCTCCTCAGTCTCATCACTCCCTATGATATAAACGAATGCACTTTCCATGCTCGACACCAGAACCTTGAATGCGGTATTATCGCCATAATTATTTACTGTTTTATAATAGGCCCTGCTTTCATCCACAAGATAAAAATCCATTTTAGTCCCGTCCAGCAATGGTATCTCCACTTTACCAGCCAGATCTATGGCATCCTGGTTGGCTCCAGGTAAAACAAATAATTCAAACGCATACCGGGTAAATTCTGCAAAATCCTTGTACCTGATCCACATAAAGCCCTTATTGCCCCAGTCAACGCCCCAACTGTTCAGTACTTCAAATGCTCCCGAATATTTCGAATCATCATACCCTACCACAACCATCGCATGGCCCGGCTGCTCATCGGGATTAAATTGCTCCCTGGGTACCCAAAACTTATCTTTCACCAATTCAAATGATTTAGGAATATGCATTCCGATAATAACCGGAACTTCTTTGGAAAGTGACCGTTTTACAGCTTCAATTTTTCTGTCATGGTCATCCTCTATACTAAACAGACGAAAATAGTCATCTATCCTATTTTCTGCTGCCTTTATAAATGCTTCATCACTGAGACCTGAAGGGCATGCTTTCCTGAAATCCATATATTTGGGCACACCGTATTTTTTCATCGATTCCAGTACATCAGGAAGTTTTACGGGCACCGAACAGTCCTGCGATTCTTCAGGTTTGGCAAGATAATAATTGAATACAGGTGAAAAACTGACCTTTCTGATCTCAAGCTGATTGGTTAGATTTCTTCGCTTTGCCTCGAGTATAGTTCGCGCACCATAAGCAACTGCCCATCCCGGACTTGTGTTATCCATCCGTTGTGAAAGCGGTTTCGGGCTAAACTGTTTTATCGAAGCAGAATCAGGCAACGGTGTATAAACTCCTCTGATAAGTGTAGCCTGCGACTGTGTATTCATGTATTGCTGATCGTCAAATTCCAGTCCCTTTTTCTCCTGAGCTAATGTAAAGAATGGTAGCAAACAAATAATCAGAAATGTGGCGGTTTTACTCATTGCTGTGTAAAATATTTAATCTTTTGAATAATCTCAATAATAATACCAACAAAGGATATTTTAATACATTACGCAAATATTTTGCAGCAAAAACACATACCGACAATTAATATTCACTTCTTCTGCATATATTTATTCCTATCATTTTCTTCGAAAAATATCCGTTATTACCTCGTATTGGCAATTTCCGTAAAAGATTGTTTTCAACCGGGCAGGTGCAGAATAAGAAAGAGGGGATTAATCCCCTCTTTACTAATATTCCCAGTACCTCGCTGGTACTTTTATGATGGTCATGATATATCTATCCCGGAATTTGCCGGGTTTTTATCTGCTATCTTGCTATGAAAATAAAATCACTGCCTGGTTCGTATGACCCGAAATCACCCATCCGGGGCAATTGTGCCAGCACTTCCATATAGCTTTTCAACTCGCTCTTTGTGAGTATCCCATCACTTCCGCCATAATTTCTCAGGGCTGCGAGAAACTGCTTTGCAAATGGCGAATGGTGTCCGGGACGTCCGTCTTTTACGTATTCTTTACCACCAGAAGTAACATAAATCCTGGACTTAAATCTCAGCTTACGCTTAATAAATTCAGGTCTTGAAGCAAGATCCGCATTATCCTGTCCACGGCTACCAGCTCGTGCAATGTCCTGATCGAATGTACCGCCAAAGCACGCATCAAGCATAAGCATTACGTGCTGGCAGGGAATTCCATCAACCAGATCCCGGAGATTGGAGTAAGACAAATAAGAACTACCGACCGGATCATTCAGTTTTGAATCACTGGCAACAAGAAAGCCCCGTAATGTTCTTTCATCAAATTGCCCGTGGCCTGCAAAAAAGACCAGGAGCTGATCATTATCCATATAACTCCGGTCATACAGCGCCACCAGCTTTTCCTCCATGGTTTGCTTGGTGGCATTCAATACGAGATCCACTTCAAAACCGTAACTTTCCTCAAGTTCTTTTGCGATGGTTTCCGCATCAAAAACCGGGTTTGTCAGTGGATTCCACTCACTGTATTCATTTGTTCCGAATATCAGCGCATAATCAGTTCTGCTAACATCAAGCGTGGCTACCACATCCACTTCTTTACTGATTGACCGCGATTCTTCGGATGTGGTTCCGTCGCTATTCATTACCACAACCCGAATTGTGTTAATTCCATCCCGTAATGTAATTTCCTGATCGATAAATTTATCAAAACGATCTGCAAGTAAGTTTCCTTTCTTAAATCCAC
>JADFHN010000092.1 GCA_022567155.1 Bacteroidota bacterium | reverse complement strand
GTCTCGCAGTACCAAAATTGAGTCTCGCTGTGCTTGAAATGAGTCTTGAGGTGCTTGAATTGAGTCTTGAGGTGCTTGAATTGAGTCTTAAGGTGCTTGAATTGGGTCTTGAGGCGCTTGAATTGGGCCTGGCAAAGGAATTATTATATTCTTTCAGTATTAAATAATCGATCGACTATCAAGCAATCAATAAATTCGTTGAAATTTTTCGAAATTATATAGCCCTATTCTGGTATATGACAACCGATCATATTTTTCATTTTATTGTTGCGAACGGTTGGTTCCTTGGTGGTGTGTACAATAGCTCGTACGCACAAAACAGACTCATAAAGATTTCAGATATACCAACTTGTAAAGTTTCGATAAAAATTATTACAACCACATTCCATATCATTTTAAAGAAGATGATTAGATTCATATTATAGAATGATATAAGTCACATCTCAGGTTGTTATTACGCGATATCTTTGCTTTCTCAAACTTTGAGAATAGAATAATTATCTATCAGGCAAATAACTTTTAATTATGAGACCTTTAATAAAACCAAATATCACCTTTGCAGTCTTATTTTCAATAGGACTTGTACTTCCTTATGTAGTATTCCTAACTGGTTGTTCGGGCACTGATTCAACAAGTGATGCCAAAAAACCAATTAACCCAATCAATATCAAGGTCATAGGCGAAGCGCAAGCAGAACTAACTTCTCCTCCGAATGTTCCTGGACCAATTGTGAAAAGAGAGGCAAAAAAGCTGATTGTAAACATGGAAGTAATAGAAGTTGAAAGTGAAATGACCGACGGAGTTACATACGTCTACTGGACATTTGGTGGTACTGTTCCAGGTCAATTTATCAGAACAAGAATTGGTGATGAAATTGAATTTCATCTTAAAAATAATCCGAATAACAAACTACCGCATAATATAGATCTTCATGCTGTAACAGGGCCCGGAGGTGGAGCAACATCATCATTTGTGGCACCAGGTCATGAAATCCAGTTTTCTTTCAAAGTGCTTAATCCTGGCCTATTTGTTTATCATTGCGCAACTGCGCCAGTGGGTATGCATATTGCAAATGGTATGTATGGATTGATATTAGTTGAACCGGTAGGTGGTTTGCCGAAAGTAGATGTAGAATATTATATAATGCAAGGAGATTTTTATACCAAAGGAGACTATGGACAAAGGGGGCTGCAGCCATTTGATATGAATAAAGCGATAAAAGAGATACCTGATTATGTAGTATTTAATGGTAAAGTAGGTGCATTGACTGGAGATAACTCCCTTACAGCAATGGTTGGCCAAACAGTCAGGCTTTTTGTGGGCAATGGTGGGCCTAATCTGATATCTTCCTTTCATGTAATAGGGGAGATCTTTGACAAAGTTAATATCGAAGGTGGAACTTTGATCAATGAAAATGTACAAACCACGCTAATTCCCCCAGGTGGGGCAGCAATTATTGAATTTAAGGTCGAAGTCCCTGGCACCTTTATTATTGTGGATCACTCTATATTTCGTGCATTTAATAAAGGAGCATTGGCCATGTTAAAAGTATCTGGAAAAGAAAATAAAATGGTCTATTCAGGAATGCAAGAAAATGGCATTTACCAACCAGAAGGAGGCAATGTACATTCCATGCCTGAGGTGGAAAGCTCAACGGATACGAAAGCCATTTCTTTAAAAGAAAGAATCGAATTTGGTAAACAATTATATTCAAGGACATGTACCGCCTGCCATCAAGTAAATGGACAAGGTTTGCTTAATGCCTTTCCGCCGCTTGCAAATTCGGATTACCTCAATGAAGATGTAAATCGTGCCATCGACATTGTAATTTCTGGTAAAACAGGCAAAATCACTGTCAATGGTGTCGATTATGATGGAATAATGACAAAGCAGACAGTGTCAAATGAAGATATAGCCAACATACTGACTTATGTCTACAACTCATGGGAAAATAACAAAACTGAAGTAACTCCTTTAATGGTTAAAAACATTCGAAAGCCATGAACAAAATATCTAAAACAGGGCAATATCTCATCATTTTTGTTGCAGTACTTATTCACACACATAGCTATTGTCAGCAGGTGAGCACAGTAGTAATCGAAAGTGGTAAATATATCCCATTGTATGGTAATGATACTTTGCTGGTTGTAGTCAATGATTTTAAGATGGATGTATTTCCAGTTACCAATGCACAATATTTATCATTTGTATTTAAAAATCCCGAATGGCAAAAATCTTTGGTAAAAAGGTTATTTGCTGATGAAAACTATCTTGAAACATGGGATAATGACTCTACGCTTGGGCGTAATATATCACCCACTAGCCCCGTAACCAATATTTCCTGGTTTGCAGCCAAGAAGTATTGTAAATGCCAGGGCAAAAGATTACCGACGGTGGATGAATGGGAATATGTAGCTATGGCAGGTCAGAATAAACGTGATGGGAGAGAGGATAACATTTATAATCAATACATTCTTAGTTGGTACGAGACCCCAAAAACCTATGATAAAGAAATAGGCAATACATTTAAAAATATTTGGGGTGTTTATGATTTACATGGTTTGGTGTGGGAATGGACCCTGAATTTTAATTCAATATTAATTACAGGAGAATCTAGAGGAGATGCGGATGTTGATAAAAATCTGTTTTGCGCTAGTGGAGCAGTGGGAGCAACCGATCTTATGAATTATGCGGCTTTCATGAGATATGCCTTTCGAGGTAGTCTCAAAGCGAATTACGCAATTAAAAATCTTGGATTCAGATGTGTAAAGGATATTTAATAAGTGGATTATGAAACTAAATAGCTTAATCATTATCTTGATTTTCTGTGTTTCTTGTTCAAAACTCAATAATGAGAATACGGATTACCAGACGCAGCCTTTCGATATATCTGTGAGTGAACTTCCTGACCTTTCTATTTTTCACTTACCTGCAAAATGGACAACGCAAAATAAAGAAGTGATTGAGCTGCACGATTTGAGAGGAAGGGTTTTAGTGATGGTAATGATATATACATCATGTCAAGTGGCCTGCCCAAGATTAGTTGCGGACATGAGAAGTATAGAATCCGAAATAGCTAAGAATCTCAAAGGAAATGTCAAATATATTCTTGTGAGTATTGATCCAACAACTGACACACCGGAAAGGTTAAAAAGCTTCGCCCTGGAGAATCAGATGAATGATGAGCAATGGCTGTTTCTACAAGGAGATGAAGATAATGTTCTTGAATTTGCGGCATTATTGGGAGTCAGATTTAAAAAGGTTTCACCTGTAGACTTTTCCCATTCGAATATAATCAGCGTTTTTGACAGGAACGGAGTTTTAGTTTATCAGCAGCAAGGTTTAGGCGTCGACAATAATGAAACAGTTAATATAATTAGAGCACTCGCAAAAAGCATCTAGAATTTCTATCTGACTGATCTTCTACTGATTGTCAATGAATTATATATAATTAAACCCGTTTTCATACTATTAGATCTGTGCCAATATTTATCATTACTTCACAATCAAACCATTGATTTTTTGTCTACTTTTTAGATCAAGTCCATAATTTCAAAATTGATCCGAGTAAAGTTTCAAAATGATTCTTTGATGAACAGATATTTTAATAAGCTTCGAGTAATATCTTGGCTTCTTCTTCTTTAAATTTCATAACCAGGTTAAGTGCATCAGGTACAACATCGCTACATAATACCAGTAACGAGCCTTTTTTGGTATTGGTAATGGCATGGGTAATAGCCTCTTTTTCAGAAGGAATTATGGTTACCGGCTTATTAGGGTCAACGCTTTTAATTCCTTTATGAATCATTTCAATAAGCTCTTTTTCAGTTTTTCCGTGTAAGTTTTTATCTTGTCTAATGATGATTTCATCAAATGTTTCGGCAGCAACTGCACCTATTTCCTGATTATCTTCGGCTCTTCTATCTCCAATTCCAGCTATCATACCAACTTTTGGGGTCCCCTTCATTTTCTCAACTAAACTTTTCAGGGCCCTAAGTCCGGCAGGATTATGGGCAAAATCTAACAGCACATTAAACTCCTTGAATCTAAAGAGGTTAAGTCGTCCGGGTGTTTGAGCGACCGATGGAATAAACGATTCTATTGCACCCTTAATGTCTTCAATAGAAAATCCACGAATATATCCTGTTAGTACTGCTGGCAGCACATTTTGTATCATGAACATTGCTTTACCTTCAAATGTCAGGGGAACATTTATAGCCTTGGTTACTCGCATTTTCCACTCTCCCTGGCAAATAGTTATATAACCATTTTCATATACTGCCGCCAAGTAAACCAGTTTTAATTTTTAGGGTGTAACAATGATTGCCCTACGATCACCCGGTTTACGATTACATTCGCCTGTATAAATCTTTTATTACTTCCAAATTGATTTTTTTCTTCCAATTCTCGCCTAACGCATGGTGCCACATGTGCTCAAGGCGTATGGAGATGTCAGCCATCCCGGAGACTTCCTCATCTGACCAGCCTGCTGACAGGTTTTGTGGTAGGTCGATATGAAAGCGCTTTACCATTTCTCTGAAGTCACGCACTCCTTGAGGGTAGTAATCTTCAAGCTGGTTGAATGCAATGCAGTTAGCAAAACCATGGCGATATTCAAACACATATGAAAGGCCGTAACTTAACGCATGGCATACACCCACCTCAGAATAAGTGAGGCTCAGTCCGCCCATAAGCGAAGCTATCATAAGTTTTTCATCATTTTCGGATGTTTGTCCAGCATTTTCTCCCAGAAAAATTTCATGGCACAATTTGAGCGCCTGATCGCCGAAAGCAGTGGAATAGACATTGTTGAAAATCCCGTTTTCCGATTCAATACAATGTATGTAGCAGTCCATTCCACTATAAAACCATTGGTTTGCCGGCACGTCAGCAATCAGGTCCGGATCCAGAATGATCTGATTCAGAACCGTCCATTCACATTTCAGACCTAGCTTTTTTTCCGGACCGGTAAGTACGGCGGTCATAGACACTTCCGCCCCGGTACCGGCAATGGTGGGAACGCCGATCGCATACACGCCGGGCTTCTTAATCAGATTCAAACCCTGGTACAGAGTGGAAGAGCCTTCGTTGGTAACCATCAGCGACACGGCCTTGCAAATATCTATTGCGCTGCCGCCGCCTATACCTGCAATGCATGAGGGCAGGCCTTTCTCGAGAATGCTGTCCCGGATGGCATCTACCTGGTCCGTGGTGGGTTCATGCGTCTGAACATCCACAAACAGCACCATGTCCTCCGGTTTTGAGGGAATTCGCTGTCCTAACGGCTTATCTTCAAAATAATTATCGACTAAAAAAACAGCAAAACAGTCATTTTCCGATCTTCTTTCATCCACCATGGCGCCCAACCGGTTAAATCCACCGCGTCCGAAAACGGTTTTCTCAACATTCTTAAAATTCTTCAGCATTATCGCAGTACTTTCAAAATGGAGCGCTTCATATTTTCACCAAACTTCCGGGCTTCGTCTTCTGTCCAGGAAGCACGGATTCCCAGCGAGATCAGTTTTCCGATCACTTCCTGTGATACGGGTAGATCCAGATTGTGATAATCCTGAGGAGCGCCAAAATGATGTATTGCTAAAGGCGCAGCGCTTTTCAGATCTTTCACGTGGTCCCACTGGTTGATGAAATGGTACATATTGGTGTACCAGTAATTGCACCCTCCTATTCCGTCTTCTGCAAATTGATCCATCACTTTTCCGGCAGTTTCGGTATCGGGCAAGAAAAAATTCAGGAATGTGGCAGAATCTCCGTCCGGATCAGGAACCCGGCGGAAACTTACTTCCGACACCGAACCGAGCGTATCTTTGATGATCTTCTTATTACGAAGATTAAGGCGGATCACTTCAGGCAAGCGGCGCATCTGCTCCAGGCCTACTGCGGCATGAAGTTCGCTTATGCGGTAGTTAAATCCGATGATCGGGTGGTTTTCCATCCCACGGTTATTGCCGATGTGGTCATGGCCGTGATCGGCAAACGAGTCAGCATGTTTGTAGCGCTGTTCGTCATCGGTTATAAACAGGCCCCCTTCGCCGGCGGTGGTGATCTTAAAAAAGTCAAATGAGAATGCCCCGGTCCTGCCAAATAACCCTACGGATTTGTTTTTGTAAAAAGCCCCCAACGCCTGACCTGCATCTTCCACGAGTATCAGGTTATGGTCGTCAATCACCTGCATGACCGCATCCATATCTGCTGCCGCGCCACACATGTGCACGAGTAGCACCGCTTTTGTTTTTGGCGTAAGGGCTTTCAGAATGCCGGTGGCGCTCAGGCAGAGGGTCTCATCCACTTCGGCAAATACGGGCAATCCACCGGCAAACATTACCGCTTCGATCGTGGCAATGTACGTAAATGGAGGCACGATCACCTCGTCGCCATGGCCGATGCCCGCGGCAGCCAGCGCCGTGCTGACCGCTGTGGATCCGCTCGAAACGGCATGCGCATATCCAGCACCGGTGAACCGGCATACTTCCGCTTCCAGTTCGCGCGCTTTCCATATTCCCCGCCGCAATTCATCATGGTTATATCGAAATAAACACCCGGTGGTCAGAACCTCGTTTACTCCTTCTGTTTCTTCTTTACCGAAAAATTCTGTTCCTGGCATAGTTCGTATCGATTAGAGCACAAATTTAAATTTAATATTTAAAAAGGGCCTCAAATCGTAAAGTAATTGAATCCCTTACTACCCTAGCCTTGTTTATCACATTGGGGCACCCATAAAGAAAAAGTTAATCTATTATTTGCAATTTCAAGCACCAAAGGTGCGCCTGCCTGCCGGCGAGACAGGTAAATCATTAGCCCCGTGCGCCTGCCTGTATTCTAAGATTAAAGCAAGAGTTTTCCACAATTTTTATATAGCACAATTATCAGGCAGCATACTTAATTATATCAACATAAGGAGTACCTCTATTTACAACGGCAAATACACGAGCAATAATCTTATTTCTAATAATATTTTGAGTGGACATTGTACTCTTACCTCCCTTTAATCTGCGCTCATAATAGAGCCGCATTTCAGGGCTATTTGGATACAAGTAGATGCGGCATTTGATAAAAGCGTCTTCATTTTTTTATTGGCAAGATGAGACACTTTATTTCTACCTTTGATACTTGTGCCCGACTGATAGCTAAAAGGAGCCGTACCGCTGTAAGATGCAAAGGCCCTCCAATTGTTAAAGGCGGTAAAGCCATTGGTGTAAACTAAAAAGCTAATACCTATGATCAGGCCTACCCCTTTGACTGAAGTGACCAGTTTATAGAGCTTTTTTAGCTGGTCATCCTCCTGTATGACCTGTTTCATTTCGGATTCCATTTTCTTTATCTGTTCCTTGAGCTCTTTTAGTATCCGCCTTTGAAATTTGAACCACACAGGGTTGTTTTTTTCAGGAAAAAGTCTTTTCATTTCCTTAATAGAGGCTTGATAGCCTGCCTTTTGCCTGACCATTTTCTCTCTCAGGTTCAACAAACTTTTCAACTTCAATAGTGCATCTGATGGTAACTGATAGGCCTTAATTGAGTTTTGAATCAATGCATTTTCCAAGAAGTTCTAGCCCTACTCCGATAACCAAAAAAGAATGATACGGAAAGTCAGAGACCATGCGCGTTAGTTCATCTATATAAACCGTTCTAATAAATTCTTTGGCGTTTAATATCGCCATTTTATTTGCTTAATAATTGTTTTACAATTGCTGCCAACGGCCTTGTATATGAGCAGTGGCGGATTTTATAGGTACCACCTTTCAGCTTGAAATTTACTAAAATAAAATGAAATAGCGGTTTGAATTAGCACTCAAACCGCTATTGCTTATATACCTTTGTTAGCACCTGTGGTATTTCTATTTACTAGTTTCTTATTTAAGCATTTGATGATGGAGTTCTCCAATATCTCCCTTTTTCTCAATAAAAATCTCTTCAAATCGAATTTTTGATTTATAAGGTTCCTCACCAAGTTCGATTTTTAAACCATCTCCTTCTGACATGTGTTGTGAATATAGATGTAGTCCAATTCCTCCACCTTGATCCATTACACATTTGAATTCTGGTAGGTACATTCTCACTATCCCTGTTTGATTTATTCTCCAGGCAATATGCTCCGAGGCTACAGTAGCTTGCATAAATGCTAAATGGCCTTGTTTAGGACCAGGGTTACCGATACAATCCCCTACAGCGTAAATGTTTTTATTCTTAGAGTCTTTGGCTAGCATGTTTTTCATGTGCACATGTACAAAGCCGCGCTCATCTATTAAATCCGAATTTTGTAATGCGTGAATTCCACGAAAGGGTGGAACCAACAGACATATGTCATAGGGCATAGTTTTACCGTCTTTAAAATATAGCGTATCCTTATCAAGTTTTGTTAAATGAACATTCAGATGTACGTTAATATTTTTTCTATTAAAATGTTCATCCAAATATTTCCAAACTTCAGGTCCCCCGGGAGGAAGAAGTTGCCCCTTATCAGTGATATAATTTAGTTTTACATTATCGCGTTTCCCTTTTTCACTCAAGAGGTGATGAAGGTCCATTATAATTTCCATTGGAGGACCATCGCAGGGTGTAAAACCAGCACCAACTCCAGCAAAAAAGTTTCCACGGTCAAAATTTAAGAGGGCTTCTCTAGTTTCAAGTATTCTTGAAATATCACATACAGACAGGCCAAATTCACGCGAGCCTGGTAGAAATTCGTAAGCGTGTCGTGCTCCTGTTGCCAAAATAAGATAGTCGAATTGATAATTAT
This sequence comes from Bacteroidota bacterium, assembly GCA_022567155.1. Taxonomy (GTDB): domain Bacteria; phylum Bacteroidota; class Bacteroidia; order Cytophagales; family Cyclobacteriaceae; genus SZUA-230. The sequence continues at coordinate 5,167 of JADFHN010000092.1, read as the reverse complement.
TATTCTCACAGATTACCTGATTGTTGTCCTGATCTATTGATGCCATTGGATCACAGATGAATTCAATTCCCGTATTTTTGAAATTTTCAGACAAATCCATAGTGATTTTTTCAGGGTCTAGATTCTCGAAAATAACTCTTGGAAATGAGGCTCTGAATGTAGTTCGTGGCTTATCCGAAATAATAATAATCCGATGCTTTTCATCAAGGAGATGGCGCAAAGTCCAGGCAGCTTTTATGCTTCCAAAAGAACCTCCAATTATTAGAATTGTTTTTGTCATGGTTATTAATTTAGTTTTTATTTTTTTATTGGTGCTAACAGTCTTTTATATGAGCCGTATCCCGAAGGGAATAGCTTATATACGTTGTTAGCGGTTTATGCCTTTTTCTTTTTCATTAACATCTTCCGCGCCATCAATATTTTCCCAAACCATTGCCACTTTTCCTTTAGTGTGCATGGATTCGATATAGTTTATGGCTTCTGGAATTTTATTATACGGATAAGTCCTGTCGATATGAACTTTAATTTTCCCGTTTTGAATCAAAGTTGCTAATGTTTCAAAATCCTTTGTGTTGGCTTCAGCTGTAAATTGAATCAAAGGGAATTTGCTAAAAGCACTTTTTATAAGTACCGAAATCATATGCCCCATCGTTGTGAAGCCTACCATAACACCTCGCTGTCCCATGCGTTTGTAGTCTTTATGGGAAAGGTTGCCATGTGTATCAATAACGAGGTTGTATTTCCCATCGTGTTGATGAATACTTTCTTTGTCATATGCAATAACTTGATCTGCACCTAATGTCTTTACAAAATCAACATTTTTACTAGAACAGACAGCAGTTACTGCAGTACCATAGGCCTTTGCAATTTGAACCGCAAAATGACCGACACCTCCTGAAGAACCGTTGATAAAAACAGATTCTCCTTCTTTGAGCTGTCCATGTGTGATGAGCGCTTGCAAAGCTGTAACTCCGGCTAAGGGCACACTTGCCATTTTAGGAAAATCTATTCCTTCAGGCATGATGGCACAAACATTTGCCGGCACACAAGTATATTCAGCAAAAGCGCCTCCTTTAAGATTCTCTCCAAATACCCGATCTCCAACCTTAAAGTGTGATACATTGTTTTCTGTTTCTTCTACAATTCCTGCAAAATCAGCCCCAAGAATTTTATATTTTGGTTTGAATAATCCGAAAGAGAATCGTGCCAAAAAAGGTTTTCCCCTAAGAATATGCCAGTCAGCAGGATTGGCTGAATTCGCTACAACTTTAACTAAAATGTGATTATCTTTCAAAGTAGGCTTTTCTACCTCTTCCAATTGAAGTATTTCTGGTCCTCCATATTTTGATTTCGTAAAAGCTTTCATTTTTATTTATTTCCTTTTTAACTAGACAGGTTGTCTTGCATAACCGCTAACGATAAATGTATGAATTGTAGCTTGGGTTTGTGCGTTCGGCTTCAGCGGCTATGATTTCATACATAATGTTAGCAACTGCCTTTTCTCAGAGTTATATTTTTTCTATAAAATCCAATAACCTCATTTTCGCATCTTGTTTTGCTTTATTATCTCCTTCATTAGTTCCACCATATTCAAATTCATAGTCTTTACCATTAATATTAATTTTTCCTATTCTAAAATCTGAATTTGATTTTGGATTACTTGAAATTAAGTGTCCAGCTTCTTCATATTTTATGTTTTGAAAGGAGTATTTAAAGTTGTTCTCTTTTATTCTCTGTTCTATCATATCCGCCATTAATGAAGATGGCCAAACCATATCATCCTTACCAGAAAAAAGTAAAATTGGTCCATTTATTTTTTCTACTCTAATTGTCGCTTGAGTAAGAAAATCAGTTTTTGCCAAACCACTTTTCCAATATTCTAAAGTTTCAATTTTATTTGATTCGTTTCCTGAAATTTTATCCATTGGAATATATGGAATGTCAATTCCTTGATATTTCCAACTGGGTTTTAGGTCATTTGAATTATATGGTAGAACAGTATTTGACCAAGAAACCGAACTTGGTGCATAAGCTATTACACCTCGAACGAGTTTAGGGAATATAGAAGCAATTACTAATGACAATTCAGCATTTCTTGACGCTCCCATAACAATTATTTTATCAGGGTCAACTTCTGGCTGTTTTTTTAACCATTTTATAGCATTTTCAAAATATTCTAAATTGATTTCTTCAGGTAATTTTGGTAAGCCTTCTCTTCCAGTATAATGTAGTGATAAGCCAACAAATCCTATTTCGGCAAATTGTTGTCCCCAGTAATCCCCCCATTGTCCACCACCTATTAGAACTATTGATGCTTTTTTCTCTGTATCTTTTTTTACAAAATAATTTGCCTGAAACCCATTATCATTTATAATCCTCGGCTTAACTCCATTGAATAGAAAACTGTCTGCAATAAAATAACCTACAAATAGGAATGCTATTATTCCAATCCAAATAATATATTTTCTGTTCTTTTTCATCTTTTATCAGGTTGTTGCTAACGTTTGGTGTATGATTAGTTGTGGAAAATCAGTTGTGATTTTCTGCCGTTGAACTAAAGTTAATTAACTCGAGTGAATTTCTGATGAGAAAATTTCGAAGCAATTAATTATACACGTTGTTATGTTTTCGCTTTTTTATATTTATTTCAACTCAAATACCTTTATTAGTAATCTCTTACAAATCTTACACTTGTTATTAATCCATCATTGATTTCATAAATAGATACATATTTTGTTTCTATTCCGTTCTCTGTAACTATTTCGTGATTAATAACGTGGTTTCCATTATTCATCTGACTAACAATTTCAACCTGTATAGATTTGGCGGCAAACTTGGGTTCAAAAATAGAGGTTATATTTCCTGTTCCTTTACCTAATAACTTATTTGGGTAGGTGTAAATTTTCACATCATCAGCATAGAGTTTTATAAATTTTTCAAAGTTGTGCAAATTGTAATACTCCATTCTTTTATTTACAATTTCCAATGGAGATGAGATTGATTCTGATGTTTTCGTTTCAATAGTTTTTTCTTTGCATCCGAGAAATAAAACTCCAATTAATATTATTTGATAAATTATTTTCATATTGTTTTTTTAAGTGAAACATAACGACACAGGTCGAGTAGGCAAGGGGAATTTCACCCCAAGCCTCTCACACCTGTGTGCAGAAGCACGTCGGTGCGCAGGCACAGAACCGTGCTTGAAAGTCTCCCCTCACACGGCTCTTGTTATACAAATCTATGCTATCTTATTAGGAATATCCCATCTTCCAATGATGGAATAAATACGGGTATTGTTTCCGTACTCTGTCCAACCATTTGAAAGCCCGGGTTAAACTTGTACGATAGCGCTTATACCGCTTTCTTACCCACCGAACAAGTCGGTTACGTAATAAATAGAACACTTTTGATAGTTCGTAGCCTCTAAATTTTCCATAGTAATTGACCCATCCCCGAATCATTGGATTCAACTTTTGGGCTATTCCTACTATGCTCTTGAAGCCTCGACTTCCTATCATCGCTTCTTCAAGTTTATCGGCTATCCGTTTTCGGGAACTTATGCTTATTGCACAATCGTATCCAAGAAACAGCTTGCCTGTTTTCTTCGACTTGGTGGTGCGGGGTTGAAAGGAGTATCCTAAAAAATCAAATTTGACTATTGGATAACTTCCTTTTCTGCGATAATCCTTGCAGTAAACTATTTTGGTCTTTGCCGGATGTAACTCCAGCCTACAAGTTTTCATTCGCTCTTTTACCCTTTTTAGCGTTTGTTCTGCGTGTTCTTTGCTAACACAATGAAGTATTACATCATCGGCATATCTCGAATACTTCACCGTTCTATCGGTTATCTCAAGCCATTTGTCTAAGGCATAGTGAAGAAACAAATTTGCCAGCAATGGGCTGATTACCCCGCCCTGTGGCGTTCCCTTGCCTTGCTTCTCGACCTGTTTCTCCGATTTGGTTAGCACCGGTGCATTGAGCCATCGTTGTATATAGAGAAGTACCCATTTCTCGGTTACGTGTTTCTCTAAGGCAAGCATCAGTTTGGAGTGGTCTATGTTATCAAAGAACCCTTTAATGTCTAAATCTATTACCCAATCGGTTTTCCAACAGTTTTTACGTACCGATTCCAATGCTTGATGTGCATTCCTTTTCGGTCGGTAACCGTAAGAGTTTGGACTGAATATTTTCTCTAAACGTGGTTCTATGTACATCTTAACCGCCATTTGTCCTACCCTGTCGCTGATGGTAGGCACACCCAATTTGCGGACTTTCCCGTCTTTCTTGGGTATTTCTACTTCTTTGACAGGTGGAGGAAAATAACTCCCCGATGCCATTCGATTCCAAAGTTTGTACAAGTGTTTGCTGCGGTTGGCATCGAATGCTTCCATGCTTACCTCGTCCACTCCTGCACTGCCTTTGTTGGCTCGCACCTTTTTATAAGCATCCCATATCATGGTACGGCTTATCGGTACTGATTTTGTCTCATTCCATAAATTCATCCTCTTTTTGAGTTGTTAAATAGTATAAAACTGTATAACCTAATCCCTTCGCTTCATCTCCATTACAGAAATTTCATCACTACTACGGATTAGTCCGCCCCTGCATGATGCTTCGGTATTTTGCCTCTCCCGCTTGAAGCGGGATTGTGCATTTCCCTTTGCATCATCATGCAGGTTCCCGAGTTCCGTAATTGAGCCCAGATAAAGTTCATGCCACCTGAATGACGCCTGCCATGCGGACAGTAAACAGGTTTCTTCCACATTCTTCACTGCATTTTTAGCCCTACAGCTTTTGACAGAATATGCTACGTTCTCGACACCTCTTCAGTGGTTCACTTTCGTTCACCTTCTTTATCCATACTTGATAGACTCATGGCCTACCTTTTCCTAGACGCTCAGCACCATGGCTCTTTACCACAGCACCTCTAGGTAGTTTGAAGCTCCCTCCTGCAAGACAACTTCGGTGGGTCTTCCACCATCTTCAATTACAGCATGCAGTAAATATTAATTGCCGATTACTGCTTCTCGGCACACATAAAAAACGTAGGGAATGAGCAGCACCATGCTTTAGTTGACATACGAGCCAAGGCCAATTTCTAATTTAATTATACTTGGCGGACTTACCAGAATCCGATGAACTTTCGGATTGCAGATTAACCTAGGTT
>JADFHN010000154.1 GCA_022567155.1 Bacteroidota bacterium | reverse complement strand
CCAAAGTTGTTCGGCGGACAGGCTAGCTGGGGACATTAAGACCGCTAATGAATTGAAGTACCTATATCCCCCTCTCCGAGGGGGTTAGGGGGAGGAAAAAATGAAATTATAGATTAACTTTTTCTTTGTGGGTGTCCCAATGCAGAAAACAGGAGCCCTGTGGGCATTCAACAGGGTAGAGCCAGCGGCTGTCCTGCAGAGTGAACAGCCCGTGAAGGTAGAGTGTATATATAGCTGTGGCCTTGTGTACATTGGCAGGAGAGGGAAGCTATGCACCTGAACTAAACACCTTTTTACTTGTCGTGTTTTTACTGCCCTTCCCTGCTCGTCCGTTCAGGTGGGGATGGGGTCGAAAAACACTCTTGGGCTGGAATGTGTGGTGGGCTATCTATTCCTTTTCCTTATTTTCAAAATCTTCTTTAAACTGTGCTGTTGTTATCGTCCTTCCTTCTGCAATATCATGTTCCGACCTTTTTGCCCGGGCAATCATATCTTCGGTAGTATAACGATTAAATAAATCCTCCTTTGACCTTTCTTTTATCAGTAAGGATTCCAGCTTGTCAATAATCTTCTCATTATTTACTGCCAATATCTCCTGTATGAAGTTTAATTTTCTGGTTTGTATATCCATAATCTTGCTTAAATGCATATGGTATTGTAAAGATAACGATTTCATTGATACATTTTGTTCAATACCCAAACAGCTTTTATTGGGTGGTGGCCCTACGCCCCCCTGAAAATAAAACTGGCGCGGAAGTTACCTGCCCGCCGTACAAGACTTTGGCAGGCAGGCTTCCGTGCCTGCTTCTTCTTATTCCTTGATGAAAAAGAGAGATATTTTTATCACACGAATCTTTTAAACAAAGACATTCGCTTTCGATATTGGCCCGCACTCACCCCTCTGTTTTCCGCACATTTTGAAAAAACGACCTATATGATTCATTTAAAATGATTATTTTTCATGACAGGTGTCCTAAAGAAAAATACATGAGATAAATGAGGAAATGTAGGTGGTTGAAAATTTTGCAATATTGTGATAAATCAAGCGCCATGCTAAATGCTGTTGTTATTAGTTTATCACTTCGCCACATAGAGGCCTGTTATCCGCAATTGTAAAGGGTGTTTAGTACAAACACTTTTAAAGAAATTGATTAATTTAGTAACAAAAATGACAAAAAGATGAAAGCTGTTGAATTTAAAGCAAGAATGAAAAACCGAATGATAGAGGTTCCAAAAAATATAAGTGCGGTTTTATCTGAAGATATGGAATTGAGAGTAATTGTATTGCTTGAAGAAATCGAAAAACAAGAAGATAACGGCTTTAGGCAGCTTTCAAAGGATCAATTTTTGGCTGGCTATTCTGATTCGGATTCAATATATGACAGCTATTAGTACGAGTACGCTGTCATTTGGAGAAATTGTTCTGCTAAAATTTCCCTTCACAAATGGCGGAAAAAGTAAAAAGAGGCCTGCTTTAGTTCTACGCGACACAATTGACGGCGATATAATAGTGTGTAGAATCACGAGTAAATTGTACAACTCTGAATTTGATTTTGAAATTGAGAAATGGAAGAAATGTGGTCTGAAACTTCCATCAGTTGTTCGGTTACATAAAATAGCGGCTTTAGAAAAGAGTCTTGTAGATCAATCAATTGGTGTAATAGATGAGAAATTGAAAAAGATTATTAAGCAAAATTTTAGAATTTTAATTAAATAGCACCTGCAGGTAACAATTGCTATCTATTCTTATTCCTTGATGAAAAAGAGAGATATTCTTATCACACCAATCTTTTAAATCGTACGACTTTTACTTTCGAAATTGACCCACGCTCGCCCCTCTGTCCCCTTGCCAATCCGTAGGTCCTTAGGACTCCTCGGAGATTCCTTTGGAAAGGCATGACTATGTCAAAAGGGGATGCCAGCCCACGCTACCTGAAAACGTGCGTACTACCCTGATTTGAGCGTCTATGATGAATTTGTTAAATGATACAGGAGAAATTACAATCATGGATATTTCCATCAAATAAACAAATCAACAGATAAACAAATAAACAATTAGTTATAAATTTGCGGCCTCAAACCGGATTTATGGAAAAAATAGGAGTAATTGGATTGGGATATGTGGGGCTTCCGCTTGCGGTGGAATTTGGTAAAATCAGGGAGGTCATCGGATTTGATATCAATTCGAAAAGAATTGATGAACTCCATGCAGGGAAGGATAGAACTAAAGAAGTAGAGACAGAGGAGTTAAAGGAAGCGAAACGGTTGACATTTACTGACAATCCTGATTTACTAACGGATGTGGACATATTCATTGTTACCGTGCCTACACCTATCGATGAGTTCAAAAAACCGGATCTGTCGCCATTGATCAGCGCCAGCAAACTGGTAGGGCAGTATCTGAATAAAGGCAACAAGGTAATCTATGAATCTACCGTTTTCCCGGGATGTACCGAAGAGGTTTGCGTTCCAATTCTTGAAAAAGAAAGCGGGCTGTTATTTAACAAAGATTTTTTCTGCGGATACAGCCCTGAGCGGATAAATCCGGGAGATAAGGAACACCGGTTGCCTACCATAATAAAAGTTACGAGCGGCAGCACACCTGAGGTAGCCGAAGAAGTGGATAATCTTTACAGAGAAATTATTACTGCAGGAACGCACAAAGCATCGAGCATCAAAGTAGCAGAAGCGGCAAAAGTGATTGAAAATTCACAGCGCGATGTAAACATTGCCTTTGTAAATGAACTGGCAATGATATTTGACAGGCTTGGGATTGATACAAGTGAGGTACTCGAAGCCGCCGGAACGAAATGGAATTTTTTACCCTTTAAGCCGGGACTTGTAGGAGGGCACTGTATTGGTGTAGATCCGTATTACCTGACCTATAAAGCTGAAAGTATTGGTTATCACCCGCAGGTCATATTATCCGGACGAAGGATCAACGACAATATGGGTATCTACATTGCCAGCAAGATTGTAAAGCTGATGAACCAGAACGGAAACCCGATTAAAGGGGGAAAAGCATTGGTTTTAGGAATCACATTTAAGGAAAACTGTCCGGATATACGAAATTCAAAAGTAGTTGATGTAATCAATGAGCTGATAGATTTTGGTATAAATGTGGATGTTTACGATCCGCTTGCTGATAAGCAGGAGGTTAAGGTAGAATATAACATTGATTTGATACCAAAACCTCAGGGAACATATCATGCAGTTGTTATGGCAGTATCCCATAATGAGTTTAAAACCCTTGAAATCGATAAACTGAAAAATGGTCACGGTATTGTATATGACATAAAATCCTTTTTGCCTGGTGATACGGTGGATGGAAGGTTATAAAGTACAGTACTTTGTTTATTTGATTTAGTATGCTATCAGAATCGTTGAACCTGACATTGAAAATGAATAAAAACTTACATCATGTTTGCACTTTAATTACCTCATTTTCAATCGTCTGCACTTTATGAAAACATTTCTATTGAATTTATTGGGTTGAATATATCTCCAATCCGAATCAAGGGGCTATTTTAAACGCCTGTAAAACCTTTTCATCCTTAAAATTCATTCAACCACCCGATTTTTACATTTTTACGGTCAGGGTGGGGCAAGTTTTAATATTGCCCTATCTTTGCACAAATTTTGCGACTGAGTTCAAACTATTGTGACTGAGGAGACGGAAGTATGTCCAATAACAACTTTGTACTGATCGGGGAAGCTGTGTATATCGCCCCACGGCATATGATGGCCTATTGAGGACATTAATATGATGAACAGAAATAGAAAATGCTATTATTGGCTTGAGAGCTCTTGTATTGTGAATAACTTTTAAATTGTAATTAATGTCTAAACTTTATAACACATACGTCTAAGGAATGGATCGTGACACATCCTTTAGTCACTATAGTAACAAACGTTATTTTAGTGCAAGGAATATGCGACCTATCGATGATAGTGATTTATCGTTTAGTGAGATGA
>JADFHN010000091.1 GCA_022567155.1 Bacteroidota bacterium | reverse complement strand
TTTGAATAAACCGTTCGGATGCCAGGTCATGTGTGCCAGCGGGGCATAAATGAAGAGTGAAAACAGGTAATTACCCGTATAATATTCAGGACTAAGGATCAGGTAAATGTACTTCTTTATTCAGATTAGGTACAACAATGTTTACAGTAGTTCCTTCTCCAACTGTGCTTTCGATATTTATTTTTCCATGTAGTTTTTCAATGGTTTCTTTGACAATATATAAGCCCAGCCCGGACCCGCTTATATTGTCATTAGCTCTGTAAAACATATCAAATACTTTATCAATTCTTTCCGGATCAATACCGCATCCGTTATCAATTACTTCAATTTGTGCATTATCACTGTCGGTCTTTACCTTGATGGATACTTCCGGAGTATTGTTACCCAACGTGCTGTATTTCAAGGCGTTGGAAATTATGTTGCTAATTAGAACACTCAATCGTTGCCGGTCAGTGACAAATAATTCACTTTGATCAACAGAGATTTTATTTTTGATAGACTTCCATTGTTCAATAAACTGGAATTTCTCAAATGTACTCTCTATAAGTTCCTGGAAATTTATTTGATCATGACTTAATGGGAGGCGTGCATTCCGGGTATAATCGAGGATCTCACTTATAAACTCATTTTGCCTGCTTAGGCTTCTCTCCATCATTTCCTGATAATTCTTTAACTTTTGAATATCGTTTTCAGATTTGGATAGTTGAATAAGCCCAAGAATGGAAGCGAGGGGTGCTTTAAGGTCATGCGAAACCAAATAAACAAAATTGTCCAATTCGTTATTCAGTTTGTGAAGTTCTTTATTTTGCTCCTTGATCTTAATGTTTTTATGTTTCAAATCTTCTTTTTGTTCCTCGAGGCTGTGTGTTCTTTCTGCAACCTTTTTTTCAAGATCTTGATTCGAAATATCTAATTGTGCTACGAGATCTTCGTTTCGTTTAAAGGTGAGCGAATATCGGCGTGACAACAGAACTGACTGAAAACCAAGGAATAAAAAAAGTCCAAATGAGAAAAAGTGGCCCGTTTCAATTATTTCATCTGCATATAAGACGTCATTGATAATAAATGTCAGCAATAGCAGATAACCTGCAAAAAATATGATTGCTTCTTTATTACCACTTTTATGAGCAATATATAGGACATAAAAAGTATAAATCGTTATTATTAAGATTATAATCTGGGTTGGGATCAGAATACTTGTAAAAATAGTAGGTGGTGTTACAAGAACAAAAAGGATTAGAAGTCCAAGCAATAATAACGCGGCTGCCACTATTCTCTTGTTCATCTTTTCTTTAAATAGTGAAGAGAAAAAGGCAAAAAACAAGATAAAACCAATATAAAAGCTCAAGTATTCGACCCGAATGAGCATGTACCAATTAACGTAAAAAAACGATGTAATCGGAATATCTCCGGTAACGAACAGCCGGATCATAAGTATTATGCAAAACAGACTGAAAAAGAGTGGAGATCTGTCTCTTTTGATTGCAAATAGAACGATATGATATAGTCCCATTATAAAAAAGCATCCAGCCAGGAAAAGAGCCAAAAGTAATTCTACACTTCGTGATTTAAAAAGTGACATATCTTTTCCAATGATTCCGAGAGAAATTATATCGCGTGGTCCTCCTACCCGGTGTTCAAAGTTTGACACATGTAATATTAGTTCAACCTCCCCGATGGCATTAAATGAGGCAACTTCAGGATGGTATTCCGGTATGGTCTCATCTTTAGTCCTCCCCACCATTCCTGAATGAAGAATTTTTATTCCGTTAACATACAAGTCATAAGCAGTACTTATGATTCTTGTTCTGATTGCAAGGGAATTTACAGAATCATTGAGGAGTATTTTCAGGCGATAGGTTGCAAATCCTCTAGGCCCGATTTTTTTACCATTTATCATGTAATCATTCCATGTGGATGGAAGTGAAATGTAATCTTTTACGGTAGTATTAAACTCCCGGGTATCGTTGGAAAAGATAATTTTTTCCCAATAAAACTCCCATTCACCCTTCAATGCAATATCCTGATTTGCGGCCCAATCCCATTTTCTCAAGTCAATTACCCCTTTTTTTGCCTTTGTCGGCTGCGAGAAAACATCCGTGGTCAATAAAAAAGAAAGCAGGAATATTGACAGACCGGCGCTTATCAGATTTATTTTTTGTCTAAATAACATTCGTCAAGGCTATTTGTCTTTCATACCCGGTTGATAAATGACATAATTCAATTCATTTTTCTTTTTATCAACCATTGCTTTCACATCTTCCAGTAGCCGTTTTGCATCGTACACGATACCATCTTTTATAGTAAATTTAACTCCACCAACCCGTACAACCTTATTGTCTTTCGTTAATTTTATTGCACCTGTTCCATAAAGCACTTTTAGATTTTCTAATGGATTTACTTCAATAATTATCATATCCGCAAGCTTTCCAATTTCAATTGTGCCGATTTTATCATCAACTCCAAGCGCCTGGGCACCGTAAAGTGTAGCTGACCGAATCACTTCAAGTGGATGAAAACCGGCTTCGCGAAGCAGTTCGAGTTCGCGGATATATGCAAAGCCATACAATTGAAAAATAAATCCGGAATCTGATCCGGTAGTAACCCGTCCGCCTTTGTTTTTATATTCATTGATAAACTTCATCCAAATCTTATAGTTTTCTTTCCATGCCACTTCTTCTTCCGTTCCCCAGAAGTGCCAGTATGACCCATGGCTCTTCATACTTGGCTGATAAAACTCCCATAAGCTTGGAAGCGTATATGTTTCGTGCCATTCTGCCCGCCTGGCACGCATAAGATCGCGGCTGGCTTCATAGATATTGAAAGTCGGGTCGATCGTAAAGTCGAGTGCCAACAGTTCGTCCATTACCTGGTTCCACTTTTCTGATCCGGGCTTGGCAGCTTGTTTCCACAATCTCCCCGCCTGTCCAAACCGGTCCTGTTCGTTATTATAATTATAATCTGGTGGATAGTTCTGCACGGTTTTATCTTCAAACAATGCTTCTGGCAGTCCGTACCAATGTTCCATGGATGTCAACCCTGCCCGGGCAGAATTCAATACATTCCACCATCCTACGTTTAGTTGAGAGTGATGGCAGGCTGATCCCAACCCCAGTTTCCTGTTTTCTCTTAAGGCGGCATCCATCACCTCCGGTGAGGCGCCGAAAAATTTAATACCATCGGCGCCGCGTGCCGCATTAGCGCGTACCCAGGCCCTGGCCTCTTCCGCATTGGTGATTGGCCCCGCAAGTTTTTCAGGTAATGCAATCCCTTTTTTATCTTTTGTATTTGAGGATGCATATTTTAAAGGGATGTCAGTGAGGTCCTGACCAAATGAAGTATAGGCGAAAATCCTCGGCGCAGTGATCTCATTTCTGGCGCTCTTGTCCTTCTGATCCAGCACCCAGGCCAGCCCGTTACCTGCCGACGGATCTCTTACAGTGGTGATCCCGTGCGCCAGCCAAAGTTTGAATACATATTCGGCATCGGCTCCCTGGGCAGTACCGCCAATATGACCATGCATATCCACAAACCCCGGCAGAAGATACATGCCTTCCGCTTCAATTACTCTGTCTCCTTCCCTGATCTCAGGCCCCCTGTCCGGATCCAGTGGCAAGTTGAGATATCCGGCTCGTTTGATGGAGGTTATCTTGTTTCCCTCAACAATTACATCCATCGGGCCGATTGGGGGAGCTACATTGCCGTTAATAATTGTTACACCCCTGATGATCAGCCGGTTAAAAGGTCCTTCTCCTGATTTTCGGTCCGGGGCTTTTGCCACCTGACCGAATGTTTCTGAAGTAAAAATTATTGATGCGAGCAAAAAAAGGAAGATTCGGTTCAAAATACGCATGAAATATTGATGTAAGTTTAAAGCAATATAAGAATTATCTTCAAAGATTCTTTATCTGTTTATCAGGTAGAAATTCATCTACTAAACTGGATTCTCCCAAATGGAGCTTTATCATAATTAATCTTCTGATTCACTCAAAAAAGTTATTCAAGTATCTTCCTGATTTCTAAACGCTTACAACTATATCCGCTATTCCAAAGAAATTTTCCTAATCAAGATGTTTACCAATTGGGTACAACAGGAACAAAATTCAATAAACCCTAATTAAAATTTATGAAAAATTTACAGAAAAAAGCTTTAATTGTAATTTACGCCGTTTTAATAACAGCAATTTCCCATTCTTGTAAGAAAGATGATCCCGAACCTATGGTTACGGTTTCAGCAAATGCAGGAACAGATCAAGAAGTTGAGATTGGAAATCTGGTAACATTGGATGGCTCAGGTTCTTCATCCTCTGACGCTAGTGCTCTAACATTTTCATGGACACTTTCTTCAAAACCACTAGCCTCTACAGCATCTATAAATGGAGGTTCAAATGTTTCAGCAACATTAACTCCTGATATAGCCGGTGTTTATATAATTGATCTTTCTGTAACAAGTGGCACTGTCTCAGATACAGATCAGGTAAACGTTACGGCTATAGGTACCAATTCAGTTCCGTTGATTACTATTACGGAAGATTCTATTAAGGGTAAAAAGAATAATGCTATTGACATAATGGTAACCTCCTCAGATCCGGATGGAGATGCCTTGGCATACAGTTGGGAGATACTGGAAACCACACCTGCCAATGGTTCTGGAACATTCACTACCGGCGATGATACTGGAGTAGAGTTTACACCTTCTGATCCAGGATTATTTGAAATTGCCGTCACTGTTTCAGATGGTAAAGGAGGCGAAGGTGCGGATACAGTTTTATTATTTATCGGTAATGTATTAAGTACCAATATAACTACCTCAATGAACATGGAAAATTATTTCGAAGCAGAAGATTGCCCTGATTGGTATTTAATAAGTAATGTAGATTTTTTGGCAGATGTATCTGTTGAGGAAGGAGTTCTATTGATAGCATCCGATGACGTCGGGATCTCTGTTGAAATAGGAGGATCATTAAATGCAGTAGGTACTGCTGTAAACTCAATAATTTTCACAGGCGAAATGGAAACCAAAGGTTTTTGGAAGGGGATTGAAATAGTGTCAAATACCATATCAAATGAGTTAGCATATTTCGAACTACATTATGGTGGAAGTTCAGGATTTGATGGAGCTAATCTGAAATCGAATGTAATGTTAGATGATGCTGGCAGGCTAAAGATTATCAATAGCACATTTACTAACAGTGGTGGATATGGACTGTACACAAGGGAAATTGAATCTACATTGGTTGACTTTTCAAACAATTCATTTAGTGACAATATTGATTCTTACTGGAGTAATAGTGAAACAACTCAGAATGTAACATGGAATGCGCTTAACGTACCCTATAGGTTGGCGCCAAATGTGGAGGATATAGCTTCTGATATTACGATTTCACCAGGTACTCAATTTATAGGCCAGCCTGGCAGTGGTATTGATGTAATACCCGGTGGTTCTATAAAAGCAGTTGGTAATGCTTCAAGTATGATTGTGTTTAAAGGTCAGGAGGATGTTCGCGGATACTGGAAGGGCTTGAATATCAGTTCAAATAATACAAATAATGAATTAAAATTTGTGAGCATTTCAAACGGAGGTGAAGATGGATTTGATGGAGCCAATTTAAAAGCGAATATCATGGTTGAGGATGCAGGACGCATAATATTGACGAATGTTACATCAACAAAAAGTGCCGGATGGGGGCTTTACACACGCGATCTTGAGTCCGTTTTGGTTGACTTTGCAGATAATACATTCAGTGACAATGTAGCGCCAATCATGACTCGATTTAATCATTTCCATTTTTTTGATGGTAATTCAGATTATACGGGAAATGATAAAGACTATATTGATACTTATTGGTCAAACTCTGGCCTGGAAGGGACAGTAGTTTGGAAAAAGCTGAATGTACCTTATCGGCTGACAGATAATATTGAAGATATAAAAGGAGATGTAACAATAAACGCCGGAGCAAGCTTTATCGGTAAACCAAATGCCGGCCTTGAAATCCAGACAACCGGTTCATTAAATGCAGTGGGCACGCTCGGGAATGAAATTTCTTTTAAAGGTGAACAAAATGTTCAGGGATATTGGAGAGGCCTTCGTTTTTTAAGTAATAATGCGAGTAATGTTTTAGATTTCATTGAGATAGCAAATGGAGGAAGCAGTGGATTTGATGGCGCCAATAGAAAAGCAAATATTGAGGTAGGTTCAGCAGGGTTACTGACAATTACGAACAGCAATATTTCTGAAAGTGGTGGCGATGGTATCAGGGTTCAAGCCGGTGGGTCGCTTACTCAGACAGGTAATAGCTTTACAAATAATGTTGGAACGGATATACAAATTGACTAACTCATAGAAATCAAGTTAAAAGAAAAGGGAAGGTATCTCGAATGGGACACCTTCTTTTTTGTGCACCATGTATGCATGATTACTATAGGGTGCAAGTCCCGAACGAGCCGAGTTGTCCGCGAAACCCTGGCCAATAAGTTATCAGGTACTCACCTGGGGCTGTGGTTATAGATTCCGGAATATCTGCGCCTGGGGGCCTGGGATTTACTCCGCGGGCTTTTTAAAAAGCCTGAAGATCATAGCTTGTCTGACCGTCTGGGTCTGCAACTGGTCAATGAGGCGGCGCTTTGTGATAACAGGATCAGGCCAAGGATCACTTTATGCAACCAGGGCTTTGCCTTAGCCAACAGATTGTCTTTTCTGGCTACTGATGAAACGGTCCATGAAATACTGGACCACCATACCATAGAGGAATACGAAGATTTGCAAATCACTTTGAGGTGCCTTAGACACTTACAAGGCCATTATTATCCACAAAATATTCTGGTCCTCGATCCCCACCGTATTGTTTCAGCGACCGAACGTACCCTGCCCAGAAAAAAAAGAGGCCTGCCGAACCTGCCCATAAAATGCTGCAGACCTTTATTTGCAACGATGCCCTAAACGGGCAGCCCCTGGCCTTTACCATTTGGCTCCAGTGGCAGGGCTTGCTCAAAGGCCACCTTACAGTTATTGGCTGGTGCTGCAACAGTCTGGAATAGACAATGTATTATTTGGCTTATAGTGGACATTTTACTACTGAAATATTAATCCATATTGTTAAACATAAACCGGAGTAAAAAGTCCCAGTTAAGGTTTTGAAAACATATATACAGTATATTTAATCACAAATTTTTATTTCGATTATATAATAAGATGATCAACTGGACATTAGGTGATGCTGATAAAACATTTTAGTACGATATTATTTTTAACGGTATCTGTAGTCGCCGTATTCAGTCAACCAAAAGAGCCACCTGATTCCGGAAAAGATACGTTGCAGGCTTATTCATTTTATCAGGAGGCAGGCCGGCTGGCAAAAATCCGGCAACATGACAGTTCAAGATTTTACATGAACTTGGCAGCTAACGAATATAAGGCCGCCGGTGAGTGGGATCGTTTTTTTGATGCGGTTTACCAGGTCTCCTATTTGTATTCGCAAGAGTATAACTACGAAGTTTCATTATCATATCTTGATAGTATATGGAATAACTTCTCAGCATATTTTAATACGGATTATAAATCCGCGATCAACTATTACGGAAGTTACGCCTTGGTGAACATGAATCTGTTTAATTATATCGAATCGCTGAATTATTTTGAAAAGCTGGAAGATATTATGGTTCAGAACCCACATGTAACTCCAGCCAACCACCTTTTTACCTATTACTATCATGGGGTAATTTATTACCGGTTAGGCCAGTACGATGAAGCGCTGAAATTAATGCTTCGGTGTCTTGATTTTGGAACAAAAAACAAGAATACAAGTTACGAAGGATCGGCTTTTAATTTACTTGGGATTATCTATAGGCGGCTTGGGGAATATGACCGTGCGTTGAATTTCTATGAGAAAACCCTCGCACTTGATTCGCCCCATAAACCGGAAGTACAGCTTACTCCTGTTTACAATAACCTGGGCCGTGTCCACTATTACCTGGGGAATTATCAAACTGCATTAAATTATTTTAATATAGGGTTATCAGCATTAGAAGATTACTCAAGCGACTACTACACGGTTGAATCGAGACTGGTGAACAGCAAAGCTATTTTATTGATTGAGCAGGGTAGTTATACGGAAGCCACAAAAATCTTAAATAATGTATTGGAGAGGGAAAAAAGTAAATTTGGAGGATTAGGAAAGAATTCTGTAGAAACATTGCAACAATTGGGGACGCTGAAATTTAAATCAGAAAACTACACCGATGCCGGGCATTATTACCATCAGACACTGAGCATGATGGAAGAATCGCTGGGGGAAAATAACAGTTTGCTCTCCGACATATATGTGCGACTCGGCCAAAATTACCTCGCTTTAAAGCAATTCAACGATGCGATGGATGCCTTCCAGCATGCGATTTCTGTATTGGTTGTTGGATTTGATCATACCGGTTATCTTGAAAACCCGACAGAAGGCCAATTGGTATTGGATAAACTTGAACTGATTAGATCGCTCCAGGCCAAAGCAGGAGGACTGATGGACTATTATCATGAAACAGGTGAAGAAAAATTATTGATTGCTGCTTTCGAAACCAATACCCTTGCCCTGGATTACTTTGACCTGGTAAGGCAAAATCTCTACTATGGGAAATCAAAACAGGCGCTCTCAGGATTAATGAAGTCCTTGTTTGAGCAGTCGATTGTGATCTCCATGGATGCGAATGAAAAAATGGGTGAATCAGATCCTGTTTATTTGCAATCCATCTTTCGCGCAATGGAAGGCAGTAAATCATATTTATTATCCTTTGCTTTACAGGAGTCTGAATTTGAAGGATATTCCCGAATCCCGGATACCTTAAAATCAGAGGAAAAGATGCTTTTTATGAAAATCAGCTTCTATGAGAAAAAACTAAATCAACTCGAAGTTAAGGCCGACACCGATAGTACCGAGATAATCGGTCTAAGGGATAATCTGTTTACTTCCAGGAGTGAGTACGAAGATTTTATGAGGTATATCAAATCTGTGTTTCCTGATTATTTATATATGAAATCCGGGGAGGGAGCAACTGATGTGGCAAGTGTGCAACAAATGTTGAAAAATGATGAATTGCTTATTGAATATTTTGCAGGGGAGGAGCAATTGTATGCGATTGCCATAAGCCAGGGCAGTATAGAAATCTATGAGCTTGGGAACTACAAAGAAATTAAAAGTCAGATTCAAAAATTTATTAACATATCGCCTGATGAAAAAGCGTATCAATATCAGGAAAGCGCTTTCAATATGTATCGGAAAATTTTATATCCAATAGTTGAAAACTTTCCGGATAAAGGATCATTAATCATCATTCCTGACGGTATGCTTGGATATTTGCCCTATGATGCGCTTGTAACTATAAAAACAAAAAATCCTGCATTTTCAAATCTCCATTATGAAATTTTTGATCATTCCATAACGCAGCACTACCTGGCATCGCTTTATTTCAGAGATAATACCACATCAGATACATCGGTATCGGGGACTTTAATCGGATATGCTCCGGATTTCGAGGGCAAAAAGACGGTTTTACTTGCTACCAGGAACGCTTCCGATTCCACATTAACAGGAAATCTGCTGGAACTTCCTTTTGCCAGGATGGAAGTCGAAGCTGTTTCAGCTATTTTAATGGGCGAGGCTATTATCGGATCACAGGCAAGCGAATCGCATTTTAAACGATATTCAGGTAACTTCCAAATTATTCATGTAGCTTCACATTCAATCATTGATGATTCAAACCCACTCTTTTCGAAGCTGATATTTGCACCTGAAGAGCCAGGAAATGGTTCCGAAGACGGATTGTTGCACGCATTTGAATTGTATGATATGCATTTCAATTGCGATCTGGTGACATTAAGTGCTTGCAATACAGGCGTAGGTAAGTTTTATAATGGTGAGGGGATTATAAGTCTTGCCCGTGGTTTTATCTATGCCGGCGCTTCGAGCGTTCTTATGAGTTTGTGGGAAGTAGGAGATGAATCTACCTCTCAAATTATGGGTGCATTTTATAGCGAACTGGAAAAAGGCGTATCGAAAAACAAGGCAATACGAAATGCCAAGCTTGCTTATCTTGAAAATGCAGATGGGATTACTTCAAATCCCTATTACTGGGCAGGATTTACCTACCTGGGGAACCAGGAAAAAGAACCGGCAAATGAATGGATCTATTTTCTTCCTCTATTGCTGATTGGTTTGGTAATTGCTTTAAGGAAAAAAAAACGACGTTGATCTTTTAGTTTAAATTTTTAAACGCAGAGGGCGCGGAGAAGGCGAGAAGGTCGCAGAGGGTTTTTATTTCATGATTGGATAACTCAAAACGAACTTACTAAATCAACGAATCAACGAATAAACTTCCGATGCCCTGGCACGGTAACTACCGGTACCGGAGGCAATTGTTTGAAATACCTTCCGGGCAGCATCACCATCATCCATTTTGAGATAGGTCAATCCCAGGTACCATTGAGCCTGTTCAAAAAACGTTGCCTCTGCATTTTTGGCTACGGCGCTAAAGTTGTTTGTTGCCTCATTGTTCCTTCCGGTTTCCAGAGCGCAAATACCCAGGTAAAACCGGATTTCCTCATTTTCGGGATCCGCATCCACAACAATTTTAAAAGCAGAATAAGCGTTTTCAAACCGGCCTGTTTCATAAAACTGCCAGTAATCTGCAATAAATTCTGTTCCTGACCGTGATACGGGTGTTAACGTGTTCGGATATGTTGTGTAATATTCAGTAAAAAGTTCGGTGGGTGTCTGGTTATTTTGAAAAAAGATCAGCCAGGAAGCCGCAGCGATTACGGCAATGGAAGCCGCCCACTTAAAATACGTGGGAAGTTTGATGCTTCTTCTTTTTGTGAGTTCCGTGTCAAATGCTACCGATCGACCTTCTGAATGCGCCAGGTCATCATCCCGATCAATCAACATGAAATTTGCTTTCATTTCCTCTTCCCGGATTTTATCAAAAGAAGCATAAATGGCAGCATGTTCTTCAAGTTCTTTTTTCAATACAGGATCGGTTTTTACACACGATTCAAAGAAGATGCGTTCATCTTCATTCATTTCATTTTTCAGATATTTCTCTATTTCTTCAACATTCATAATATTCGGTTTTTTACTGCTTCCTTAAACACCTTTAAACATCTCGATTTCTGTGTTTTTACCACATCGGCATTTTTATAACCCTGTTGTTTCGCAATACCGTCAATACTCATTCCCTTCAGATAATAGGACTCAATAATGGTTTTGCAAGGCTCTTTTGTTGCATCCAAAACTTCTTTTACCGCTTCATAGGTTTTCTCCAGGTCACTTTCCGGGAGGTGAATAAAATTCCAGTGTTCCTGCAATCTGAACCTGTGATCCTGCACTTTTTTATTTTCGCGAAATTCTTTCAAAATCAGGTTTTTTCCTATGCCAAACAGGTATGTTGAGAGCGATGATTCAAGTTTGTCAATCTTGTTGTAATAAATATTTTCATAGAAAGAGATCATCGTCCTTTGAAATACATCCTCCAGTGCATCTTTATCAAAATTATATTGCTGCTTCCCCCAGGAAATGAATTTCTCTTTATTTTCCCGGTAGATCGCATCAAGCCATTTATCATCGCCTGCCTGCATGCAATCGCGCCAGTAGGTGACAATGTTATCGCGGCCTTTCAATTTCTTAGTGTCGGACATCGCTTAAAGGTAAACAGAATTAAAAAAGATTTGCAGATGTGTTTACCTTTTAGACAGGAGTGGTACAAAAAGGTGTTAAATAAAAATCACACTCCTATGAAAACGTATGTACTTTTTTTGTTGACCATCTTTTCAATATCAGTTTCCGCCCAAACCGTATGGGTGGCCGATAATAATTTTAATGCCCCTACGGGTACCAATGTTTTTTCTACCATTCAGGCTGCAGTAAATGCCGCCTCTGCCGGGGATATAGTACAAGTACAACCCAGCCCAAATACGTATGGTAATGTGAGTATTAATAAACAACTAACCCTCATGGGTATTGGCTTTAATGTAGATAAAGACATTCCTCTTCAATCTAACATGGGAAACATTACCCTAACCAATAACATTGACAACACCAGCGATGCCGATGGTACCATTATTAAAGGGCTTAACTTTAAATATCTTTACCCCGCGGTTAACACCGGCCCCTCCTATTTGCTGCAAAATATTTTGGTTAAAAATTGCCAGATTCAGTATATCTATAATAATGGTGGTAGCCCCATTGATGGATTTGAAGTGAGGGATTGTTATATTACTTCATTAATAGGTTCGTATGGAATATATTTTATTTTAAAAGCCACAAACGTAATTATTAGAAACAACCTACTACTTTTCGGGATTATTTTTAACTCAACAAACCCGGGTAGTAATATTATCACTAATAATATAATATATGGTGGTATTCATGTAGTTGCCGATGGTACAAATACCATCATAACCAATAATAATTTCATTGCTTCATCAGGGGGTGATAGTGGCTTTAAAAGCCGATTACGAGATTGCATAGTCACCAATAATATTTTCTATGGCTCTACACCAAGCATTAGCACGGGTGGCACTACTTCCAGTAATTTCCAACGAAATGTTTTTACCAATAACCTGGTATTCTCCACTGGAGACGATACCATGCCGCCAACCGGTGGCGGGGCCGGTAACTCAGGAACCGGTAACATTACCGGTGTTAGCCCCTCGTTTACAAATGTTCCTTTATTAAATACCTGGAGTAGTGGCTATGATTTCACGTTACAAGGTGGCTCTGCGGCCATAAATGCAGGTAGCGATGGTACGGATATCGGGATAAGTGGCGGTTCTTACCCATTCCCAACAACAAACCTTGTCTTAAAAACTACGGCAGCCCCGGTAATTCAGATATTGAATACCTCAACCATAATTAATCCCGGGGATAACCTGCCGGTAAGGATTAAAGCCAATAGCAACTGATTTTTTCTAAACAATCAATATGTTTTTAAATTTCTCAGGGTATAAAATAATAATTGATAATGATCAATTTAACCGCAAGGTTCGCAAAGTATAAAAACGCAAAGGTTGCAAAGACTTGGTGTTCTCTGCGCCTTCTTCTTAGCGCTCTTTGCGGTTATAAAAATGGGATAGTCATCTTAATTTATGTCATTACAGCCCTGCCATTGGCCGGCCAACCCAATATAACCAACGCAGAGTATTTTTTTGATGTGGATCCGGGGGTGGGAAGTGCTACCCCTTTGTCATTTACCTTAGGACAAACAAGTTTTGATATAACACCCAGTTTAACACAGGCCTTAGCTGCCGGTACACATACCCTAAGTGTGCGGGCAAAAGATGCGACCGGGGTGTGGGGCTTTGCCGAAAGACGGCAATTTTTTATTCTGTCTTCAACATCCTCTGATCCGCCAACGGCTGATATTACTGCCATGGAGTATTTTGTTGACGTGGACCCTGGATTTGGCAGCGCTACCCCTATTGTGATCACAACAGGAAGCCTTGTGGATATACCCAGTGAGATCATTTCTGCCTCGGCATTGCCGGCAGGATTTCATACAGTGGTCATTCGAAGTAAGAATACTTATGGCATCTGGGGTTTTGCCGAAAAGAGGGAGTTCTATATTATTCCTCCGGGAACTGCCTCCGACCCTCCTCCGGCTGATATCCAAACCCTTGAATACTTCTTTGATGTTGATCCGGGATTTGGCAGCGCCACGGCTATTACCATATCCACCGGCCAGCTAATAGATATAAACACCCTCATACCTGAGTCTTTAGCAAGCGGGCTACATACAATTTCTATAAGGGCAAAAAATGTAGATGGGGCCTGGGGACTTTCAGATAGCAGGCCTGTGTATATTAAATCTTCTGTTTCCGGGGCCCCTATTCCTGATATTACCAAAATCGAGTATTATTTTGATGGCGCCGACCCCGGAATTGGCAATGCTATTGACTTACCCATCACACCCGGACAGATTATTGATTTGAATACCGTAGATGTACCTACGTCTCCTTCGCTAATTGATGGCCAACATTTTATCACCTTCAGGGCAATGAATGCTGATAATGTCTGGGGCATGGCAGAAATTGACACTTTTGATATATTGGATGATTGCAACCAGCCGGTTGTTGATTTTAGTTACCAGCTTGCCTGTGCCGGAGAACCCGTTCAGTTTATCGATAACAGCACAACCATCCAGCCGGATGCACAATACCGGTGGTACTTCAATGGCGACAACGTGG
>JADFHN010000153.1 GCA_022567155.1 Bacteroidota bacterium | reverse complement strand
GTTTAAGTCAAAAAGGCTGGTTAGTGAAGATGTTTAAATTTGCTGCAGATAGGGTCAAACGAGGAAGAAATTATAAGATTTGGAAGGACGGATTTCATCTAATTAATTAAACACAAATAAAATGTTGGAAGAAATATTGGATTACCTGCCGGCCGGCAGGCGGGTGTCCATAATAATCCCGTTGAAGCCGGTATTGTATGGTCACCTGAGGATTATGTTTATAGCAGTGCTTCGAATGATCAGGGCAAGGAGACGCTATTGAACGTTGAATTTATATGATAATGAAAGTAAATCTGCACGCATTGCAAATGCGTGCGAGTGCAGTTTGCTTTTATATTGAATGGTAGAGAATGAGCCAAAGCGAACAAAATCAATATCTTAGACGTGATACCTAAACGCTTATACCTATTCGATTATTTGGCTCCTTATGAATTACAGCGGGCATTTTATACCTACATATCTTCACGTCAAACCAATTTTTTTAAGATTTCCGTGCAAATTCTACTTAAATTTGTAAGAAAGGTTATTAAAACGATATGGAAGTCCTCGAAAAACGCCCCAATATTAATTTACAGCAGTATTTTGAACCTTTCAGAAAACAAATTGTCGGAAACAGGAAAAAATTTCAAACTCCCTGTGGAGAAAAAGAGATTATTTATACCGACTGGGCTGCAAGTGGCAGGCTTTATGCCCCCATTGAGAAGATAATCAGCGAACAGGTAGGTCCTTTTGTCGGAAACACGCACACTGAAACTACCGTTACAGGTACTACTATGACAAAGGCCTATCATAAGGCACATGCTATTATAAAACAACATGTAAACGCTTCAGGTGATGATGTGATTATCACCACTGACTCCGGAATGACCGGCGTCGTAAACAAATTTCAACGAATACTCGGACTTAAATTGCCTGAAAAACTTTATAGTCAAATAGATATTACCGAATCCAAAAGGCCCGTGGTATTTGTCACGCATATGGAGCATCATTCCAACCATACTTCCTGGCTCGAAACCATTGCAGATGTAGAGTGCATTATGCCTTCTGAAAAAGGCCTCATCGACCTGGAAAATCTGTCCGAGTTACTTGAAAAATATAAAGGCAGGGAAGTTAAAATTGCTTCTGTTACTGCCTGTTCTAACGTAACTGGTATCCATACCGACTATCACGAAATTGCCCGGATCATGCACGAACATGGGGGATTATGTTTTGTTGACTTCGCATGTTCGGCCCCTTATGAACATATAGATATGCATCCTGCCAATCCGGTTGAAAAACTGGATGCCATATATTTTTCACCTCATAAATTTCTGGGAGGCCCCGGATCCACCGGTGTTCTGATATTTGATTCAGATTTATACAAAAATCAGGTTCCTGACCAGGTTGGTGGTGGCACGGTAGCCTGGACAAATCCCTGGGGCGAATATAAGTTTTTTGACAATATTGAGATCAGGGAAGATGGCGGAACGCCCGCATTTCTGCAAACCATCAAAGCGGCGCTGTCAATACGACTCAAGGAAAAAATGGGCGTTGAAAATATACTTGAAAGAGAACATGAAATTGTGAAACGGGTATTTCACGGTTTATCTAATGTGGATAAACTGCATATCCTTGCCGGAGAACACCGGGACAGGCTGGCCGTATTTTCATTCTATATCGACGACCTTCATTACAACCTGGCGGTAAAACTTCTCAATGACAGGTTTGGTATTCAAACCCGGGGCGGATGCTCCTGTGCCGGCACTTATGGCCACTACCTGCTGCACATTTCACAGGAAGTATCTCATTCCATAACAGACCGGATCGATAAAGGTCATCTCGAAGATAAACCCGGTTGGATCAGAATGTCGTTGCACCCGACCATGACCAACGAAGAAATTAATTTTATCATTGACGCCATTAAATCACTTATTCAGAATCATGAAAAGTGGGGAAAGGATTATTATTATGACTCTTCGGTCAATGAGTTTTATCATAATACAATGAATGGAACAGAGGACAGAAAAGTATCAGAATGGTTTAACAGCGACCTTTTAAACTGATATCAGTGCGGATATAAAATCATATTTTAACCGTTTTCAGGGTTTAAAAACCGGTATCCCCATTATCTGAATTTATTTCCATATTTAATAAACAGCACAACAGACGTAAGACTGACTGTAGCGCCAAAAACAAAAGTAAGGGTAGGATTGATCTGCCATAAAAAACCTGCAAGCAAACCTGATGGCAGGGCCACCAACCCGGTAACCGTATGAAATGTACCCAGGGCAGTTGCTTTTAACCCTTCGGGAGCTAAATCGGATACGATTGCCCGCTGGTTGCCATCAATTATCGCAAACACGGTTCCGTATAAGGCAAACAACAAAATAAAAGCCGTAAGGGAATTAAAAAATGCAAACCCAAAAGAAGTAATTACAAACAGTAAATACCCTGCAGCCAGTACTTTTTTCCGACCTGCTTTATCAGATAGTTTGCCAAAAGGAATAGACAATCCGGCATAAAAAACATTGTAAAGAACATATAAAAGAATGGGCGCACCCATTGCCCATTTTCCATCAAACAATTGTTGTGCCCGGAGGATAAAAAACATGTAACTGAAATTAGCAAAAGCAAATATTCCCGAAACCAGAAGAAACAATTTCAGGGATGAGGGCAACGATTTAAGTCCAACCTTCAGGCTGACTTTTTTCGGCTTTCCCGGAGGCTCCTTTACAAACCAGAGCGGAATCAGTGAAAACAACGCGATGACGGAGGCGGCAAGAATGATCGTTTTAATCTCAAATTCCAGAAACCAGACCAGGAGAAATGCAATAACAGATCCCATAATGGCCCCGGCAGTATCCAATGCTCGGTGGATACCAAACCCTTTCCCTCTTTGATCAGGCATCGAATCGGCAATAATGGCATCTCTGGGAGCTGTACGCAGCCCTTTACCAATCCTTTCGAGACTTGTGAACAAAGAAATATGCTGCCAGATGGTAGCAAATACCAGAAAAAATTTGAATGCAGTCGAAGTAAGATATCCAGAAAAAATAAACACTTTCCTTTTACCGGTACGGTCCGACCAGTAGCCACTGAACACTTTGAGAAGGCTTGATATGCTGTCTCTTAAACCGCCGGTGAGTCCTACGGCCATGCCACCGCCTCCCAGCGCCGTGATGAACATGGGTAAAACGGGAATAATTATTTCACTGCTCAAATCATTAAGGAAACTTACGATCCCCAGTAGTACCACATTCTGACTTACACTTTTCAGGTTCTTTTTCATGGAAATTACAGACAGATTTTAATCCTGATAAACAACCATGTGCCATACGATACCTCTTATTTAATCGGGTTGTTGGTTCAGTAAATATGTTATACAAATAACACCTCAATTTATTCATTTTCGGTATTAAACCGGATACACTGGCGGATAAAAGGTTTGTATTTTCACTGGTGCGAGTCCTTTTTTTTTGAAAACGACGTCTGATCAGCCTCAGATACCTGCCTTGCAGCAGGTGACTCTGAGGGGGGCGGGGGAAGGTTAAGTCAAGGCATGACTTGGAGTCATGACATGACTAATTATCGATTGCAGAACGACCCCTACGACCAGAAAAGAGGGAACTTATTTACGGATGCGCGGTGGGCATCCCCTTCAGGGGACCGAGGGCAGCGTAGGAAGGCAGAATCAATCAAACATCCGAAATTCAACCAATAAGGCATATTTTACACTTTAAAATATTGAAAATTTATCGTTCTCTCAACAATTGTGACCAAGTTGGGTAAAATAATCCTTTCAATGGCAGACACCTTTATTCAAGCGTATTTCCACCCCGTTTTTGCTGTTAAGAAAAGGGAGGTATTAATTCGAAAATTCTGGAAAGATGAATTAGAAAAATACATCACAGGTATTGTTCAAAACAATGGTCATAAACTTATAGCGATCGGATCGATGCCAGATCATATCCATATATTCATAGGGTATAATTTAAATCAGGCAATTCCAAATTTGGTAGAGAAAATCAAGACCTCAAGCAATCATTGGAT
>JADFHN010000152.1 GCA_022567155.1 Bacteroidota bacterium | reverse complement strand
CACATATCAACTTGTAAAATCTGCGACTTCAACTGGAGCTAATTATCGTGCAGCAGGCAGAGCACGGTCCAAATCTGAATTTTTAGCAAAATTTGTATTGTTGTAGAAGAAGCTGATGAATCAGAATATTGGTTAGAGATAATAGATGAAGCTAATTTATGTAATGACAGAGAAGAATTATTGAGGCTCGCAAAAGAGTCAAAAGAAATAACAAAAATTATGTCAAAAGCAAAAAGTTCATCTTATATGAACAATCAATAACAATTACGCATTTAATCATTTACGCATTCAATTATTTACGTATTTGATCATTTCCACTAAAATAACGGTAGAACCTATTAAAATAAATGTCACGAAGAATGTAGCTGTCCAAAACTTCACAAATGATGAAACCAGCAATAACGGGGAAATAAAAATCCTTCAGGTTGATTCTAAAACTTCTGCTTATTTGTAGGCAACAATCACTACTTTTGCACTTTAAAAAAGCCGTACAAGCTGATTTATAGATTTACAAAATGAAGAATATCCGGAATTTTTGCATCATAGCCCATATTGATCATGGCAAGAGTACGCTGGCTGACCGTCTGCTTCAATTTACGGGAACGGTATCCGAACGCGACATGCAGGATCAGTTGCTCGACGATATGGACCTTGAGCGGGAACGTGGAATAACCATTAAAAGCCATGCCATTCAGATGTTATATTCGTATGGCGGAGAAGAATACATTCTGAATCTGATAGATACACCCGGTCATGTTGACTTTTCGTATGAAGTTTCGAGGTCGATTGCAGCTTGTGAAGGTGCACTTTTGATTGTGGATGCATCACAGGGTATAGAGGCCCAGACCATTTCAAACCTGTACCTGGCCATTGGAAACGATCTGGAAATAATTCCGGTATTGAATAAAATTGACCTGCCGGGGGCTATGCCAGAAGAGGTGACAGATCAGATTGTTGACCTGATCGGATGTCCGCAGGAAGATGTCATCAGGGCAAGTGCAAAGGAAGGAACAGGCATTGATGAGATACTCGAGGCTATCTTGAAACGTATTCCTGCCCCGAAAGGCAATCCGGATGCTCCCCTTCAGGCAATGATCTTTGACTCCGTATTCAACTCATACCGGGGCATTGAGGTGTATTTCCGCGTTTTCAACGGGTCGATTCGCAAAGGAGCCCTGGTGAAATTCGTGAATACGGGTAAAACCTATAATGCAGATGAAATAGGAGTGCTTAAATTAAAACAGGAGCCAAAGAACACCATTGGTGCAGGCAATGTAGGTTACCTGATTTCCGGTATCAAAGTGGCAAGCGAAGTCAAGGTGGGGGATACGATTACCAACGTGGATAATCCATGCGGTGAAGCAATCAGAGGATTTGAGGATGTAAAGCCTATGGTGTTTGCAGGCATTTATCCCGTTGAGACCAGCGAATATGAAGAGCTGCGGGCTTCGATGGAAAAGCTACAGCTAAACGACGCCTCACTGGTGTGGGAGCCCGAAACGTCGGTGGCGCTTGGATTTGGCTTCAGGTGTGGTTTTCTGGGTATGCTGCATATGGATATTGTACAGGAAAGGCTGGAACGGGAATTTGGCATGACCGTGATTACCACCGTGCCCTCTGTACAGTTTCATGCTGTTGACACCGATGGCCATGTCAGGGAAATCAATGCCCCATCCGAAATGCCCGATTCCAATACCATTTCGCACATGGAAGAACCTTTTATCCGGGCACAGATCATCACAAAATCAGAATATATCGGGCCTATAATTACCCTCTGTATTGACAAAAGGGGGATTGTCAGCAATCAGACGTATCTTACTTCCGACCGGGTGGAACTTACGTTTGAGCTGCCACTTTCTGAAATTGTTTTTGATTTCTACGATAAACTCAAAACCATCAGCCGTGGTTATGCCTCGCTTGATTACGATCTGATCGGCTACCGGAAATCAAACATGGTAAAGCTCGATATCATGCTTAACGGAGAAAAAGTGGATGCCCTGTCGGCCATAGTGCATCGCGACAAGGCGTATGAATGGGGTAAGAAACTTTGTGAAAAATTAAGAAAGTTATTGCCCAGGCAAATGTTTGATATAGCCATACAGGCTTCGATCGGCACCAAAGTAATTGCCCGCGAGTCTGTCAGGGCGCTCCGGAAAAATGTAATTGCAAAATGTTATGGCGGTGATATAACCCGCAAGCGAAAGTTGCTCGAGAAGCAAAAAAAGGGTAAGAAAAGAATGCGGCAGGTAGGGAACGTGGAAATACCACAGGAAGCGTTTATGGCGGTTTTGCAACTGGATATTTAGCCGGGTAATTAACCTGTGTAAGCATATTGCAATTACGAACAAACGGATTTTGTCACAGGTTATGGAATAAGTTCAGTAATTTTAATTTGACGGACCTATGGCATGTCTGCCCCGGGAATTAAAAGTTTATTTATTTGCATTAATATTGCCCTTATTGTTAGCAAACGGAAGATACCATTTTTAAAAAACAAACCTCCATGACTGATAAGGAAGTGCAACAATTTGTAATTCTTGATGGCAAGAAGACATCCCGTGAAATAGAGGTTGAGATTGCGGAAGAAACCCGGAAGCTCGTGCCTGTGGTTGGCAGACCTCCTCATCTGGCCGCCATTCTGGTGGGGGAGGATATCGCCAGTAGGACCTATGTGAAAAGTAAATTCAAAGCCTGTAAACGTGTTGGGTTCAAGGATACATTGGTAACATTCGATGCCTCCGTATCGCAGGAAACGATTCTGGGAAAAGTAGCCGTATTCAATAACGATCCCGGACTTGACGGGTATATTGTACAGTTGCCCTTACCCGATCATATCTCTGTGGAGATAGTGACGGACCATATTGATCCTAAAAAGGATGTTGACGGCTTTACACCTGCCAATTTCGGCAAGATGGGCTTGCCGGATCCAAGTCTGCTTCCGGCAACATCCAGAGGAATAATGGAATTGCTGGCGCGGTATGATATTGATACCCGGGGGAAGCATTGTGTGGTAGTGGGTTACAGCCATATTGTTGGATCACCGGTGAGCATTTTGCTTGCCGGTCCTGGCAAAGCCACGGTCACAGTATGCCATATTTATACAAAAGACCTTGCATTTCATACCCGTCAGGCCGATATTTTAGTTGTGGCAGTAGGCAAACCCAATTTGATCACGTGCGATATGGTCAAAGACGGTGTGGTAATTGTAGATGTGGGAATCAACCGGATACCGGATTCGTCGGCAAAGCGGGGATATGTGATTAAAGGGGACGTGGACTTTGAAAATGTGGCGGATAAGTGCAGTCATATCACGCCTGTACCGGGAGGTGTCGGTCCTATGACTATTGCCTCTTTGCTTTTGAATACACTAGATGCATATAAGCGAGCACACCAATTCTAATGTTTAAAGGATCGTCTGCACCTGCTGATCCACTTCCGGTGATGGAAGCATTTTATACCATTCAGGGCGAAGGCTTTCATCAGGGGAAAGCGGCCTTTTTCATACGGCTGGCAGGATGTGATGTGGGATGCCATTGGTGCGATGTAAAAGCGTCATGGAATACGGAAGGTTATCCACGCTATACGCTCGAACAATTGGTTGAAATGGCTTTAAACCACCCTTCAAAGCTTGTGGTGATAACCGGTGGCGAACCACTGATGTATGATCTTTCGTTGCTTACAAAACAGCTCAGCAAAGCTGGGTTTGCTGTAAACCTGGAGACTTCCGGCGCCTATCCGTTTTCAGGAAAATGGGACTGGGTTTGCTTTTCGCCAAAAAAATTCAAAGCCCCACTCAATGAGGTAATGTCAGAAGCAGATGAACTTAAAATAATCATTCACAACAAAAATGATTTTGCATGGGCTGAATCATTTTTGCACCGGGTACGGAAAGAATGCAGGTTGTATCTACAGCCGGAGTGGGATAAAATGCATAAAATGATGCCCTCAATTGTGAAATACATAAAAGCGCATCCCTCCTGGGAAATCAGTTTACAAACCCATAAGTTTATGGATATTCCGTAATAATTTTGCGACTTTTTA
>JADFHN010000151.1 GCA_022567155.1 Bacteroidota bacterium | reverse complement strand
TATACATGGCAAAAACTCTTCTTCTTGATATTTCGAGCCTTTGCTACTTACCAAATCCCATATTTGTTTTCTCTTTGGACATAACATAATTTTACTCCTATCCATAATATTTTTTTACCATATCATAACCTTTGATATTATTTAAATCACCATACTTCACTGGATATTCAACATCCAATCCGCATGCAATATACTCAGCAAACTTAGTTGGACACCTGCCAATATTCGAAAATCCCGTTTTATAGAAAATTATACCGGTATCCGCCGCCGAAAGATATTTAGGCATTTCATTATGTTCTGCTTCCATCTTAATAATTCCTTTACCGTCAGGCATTAATCGATGTTGTTTACTTATCACAAGTAATTTTGAATTATCATAATTTTTTGAAAGCACATTATAATAGTTCATAAGATCATCCACCGGATAATTTCCTCCAAGTGAACCAGAGTATATAAAAACATGATCATTATTTAAAAAACCTAGCTCCTTTCGGATATTTTCTCTTTCCGAAGTGTTTAATCTTTTGAAATGTGAAAAGTCAACACATGTAGGGATGACTTTAACTTTAGAAGGTGAAATATTAAAAGAGTCCACAAGAAAATCTTTGCCGACATTGGTTAAAGAAACAATTTGATCTGCGTGCCGGATAAATTCCTTCTCCATGTTTTTAAAGTATTGGTAAATAGGCTTAAAAATAGGTGAATCCCAATTCCCGCTTTCTAACTTTTCATCAACCCAGAACCCTCTCATGTCGAATATGAACTTTATATCGTATTTACGCTTCAACCAAAGACCTACCAGGGAAGTAATATAACTCCGACAATGAACCAATTTGATGTTATTATTCTGCACAATTTTCTGTGCCTTTTTTCTTAAGCAAAATATATCGTATAACGTGCTGAGAACCGGAGGGGATTTATGATATCTGAGGGGTTTCCAATTAATATTTTCATGTAAAGGAGTTTCCTTGAAATCCCTGTTTTTCTCGAATGATAGGACCCAGAATCTCCATCCTTTTTCGGCAAGACCGTTTAAGTAAGGAAGTATCTGTGACTGACCAAGTGGATCGGTGAGACCGTCGTAGGTGAGAAAGAGTATATGTCCCACCTTTTTGCTTGTGTTCATTCAGGCTGATTTTTATGCATCCACCAATGGAGAACAATCAATGCCCATATCCGGTTATATAAATACGATTCCCCTTTTCTGAATCTTTCAATGTACTTTCTAACTACCGGATACCACACAATGCCATATTGTCCGATCATTTCAGGATTTAAATATTTGTCTATAAGATAACCCATTTCCCCATTCAACCATTTTCCCAGCGGTATTCCAAACCCTTGTTTGGGACGCTCAAAAAGTTGAGCTGGCAGGTAGTTAAATAGCACCTTCTTTAATAAATATTTATCTGAACCAAATCCATTTTTGAGACCGGGTGAAAGATTAAGGGCAAAATTGATGATTCGATAATCCAGCAGGGGCACTCTCGCCTCAAGGCTATAGCGCATGGTGGCCCGGTCCACTTTTACCAAAAGGTCATCGGGTAAATAATATTTCAGATCGAAAAGTGCCTGATTTTCTGATGGTGACAATTTTCTTTTCAAATCCGGATCATCATAAAATTGTGATTTATCATATATTGAATCTACAAGTAGTTTATTGATCTCTTTATTACTGAAAAAATATTGCTCTTGAGAAAAAATATGTGACCTGAGGCTGTTTCCATTTGTACTCATTAATTCCGCGATCCTTTTAATTCTGGAATTTCCGAATTGACTCAGAGGATATGATGCAGTATTAGCAATTAATCGTCTTCCACTAGTTCTTAATCTCTCCGCCCATAGATATGAACCGTACCCGTGAAAAAGTTCATCGCCTCCATCTCCGGTTAACACTACCTTAACCTCCTTTCGCGCAAGTTTGGATACCAGCATTGTAGGTATTGATGAACTATCCGCAAAGGGTTCATCATACACTGGAATTATATCCATAAGTAATTCCATGGCTTCATGCTCCTTAATCCGGTGATGATGATGCTCCGTGCCAATGGCTTTCGCTACTTTTTCAGCATATTTTGATTCATCAAATTTTTGATCTTCAAAACCGATGTTAAACGTTTTGAATGGCTTATCACTAAATCGTTGCGCAACGGCCGATACCAGGCTGGAGTCTATACCTCCACTTAAAAAACTACCAACCGAAACATCCGCCAGCAAGCGTTTATGAACAGCGTCTTCAACAAGCTC
This sequence comes from Bacteroidota bacterium, assembly GCA_022567155.1. Classification (GTDB taxonomy): domain Bacteria; phylum Bacteroidota; class Bacteroidia; order Cytophagales; family Cyclobacteriaceae; genus SZUA-230. Next base: position 1,812 of record JADFHN010000151.1, on the reverse strand, counting down.
CTGGAGTTTATCCATAGCTTTTAGCTCATCCTCAAATATCTGCGGTTCAATCTGGTCCTCCGCAGACCACCATTTTCTGAAAGTGACGTCCAGGGTCTTATCGATGATGGCATAATGTCCTTGGGGAAATTTTTTAATTTCGGTGTAAATTGTATCCGGGGCAGGAATATAACCGAGGTGCAGAAATCGTGATATTGCCCGGCTATTGATTGTTAATTTAGACTTAATGGCCGGAATAGTTGTCAGGGCTTTAATCTCGGAGGCGAAAGCAAACGTATCGTCATCCTTGTACCAGAAAAGTGGCTTTATTCCCATGTGGTCCCGGGCCAGGAAGAGCGCTTGATCGCGCTTGTCGTAAATTGCAAACGCAAACATTCCATTGAACCTGTCGAGGCAGGCAGGCCCCCACTGCTGATAGGCAGCCAGCAGGGATTCCGTATCGCTTTTGGTGCGGAAAATATTTACCGTTTCAGGTTCATGGCTTAAACCCGCTGATGAAGCAACTACCTGGTTGGTGACTTCTGGTACGTGGATTTTTTTTCGTATTTCCAGGTGATTGTACAATTCGCCGTTATACACCACCACATACCGTCCATCAGATGAATGAAAGGGCTGATTGGCCGCTTCGGAAAGGTCAATTACCGAAAGACGGGTATGGCCAAATGTAACTTTATTGTCATCGCTGTTCCATACGCCTGATGCATCAGGCCCCCGATGAGAAAGAACTTCAGGGGTTACTTTTATATGATCCAACCCGACCTTTGTAAATATCCCTACTATTCCGCACATGGTCTGATTCCTTTGACTACGCTCACAATATGCTTTTCATCATATTCAATATTACCGGCAAATGATATGTTAAGACCTGATTCCACCATCCATCTCTTAACATCTTCCATTTTTTGAGGCTTATCATACCGGGGTGAGAACATATCAAATGTGTCAAGTGTCGCCCATTCTTTTTCCTGTTCTGCAGACAAGCCTGATGGCAGCACTTTATAAATATCCACTAACGGCAAAAAACGGGTAAAAATTCCAAGTTTTAACCTATGGAGTCCTTTATATAATTGAATAAGGCCAGCAATATTACTTTCAATCCAATGGAGAAGTTTTTGATGGTCCATCTTACGGGTAAAAGGCAGTAACAAGTATTTTGCATGAATTTTAGTGTACCAGCCTTTGCAAGGATAAAAGTCCACAATCAACTCGCCTCCGGGTTTGGTCATATCTGCCAGGCATTCCATAGTTCTCTTTGGATCTGGGGTATGCTGCAGCATTCCAAAACAAAAAACCTTGTCAAACTGATAATCTTCAAATGGTAAATCATAGATATCTGATTGAAACAAATAAAACCCTTTTCGTGGCCCGTTGTTTAGATAATTAACCCGTACAGATTCAGAGTAATCAAAACTGAATAAATGAGCCTTGGAGTTATCCAAAATCACTCTTGAAAATCTACCCGCACCACATCCTGCTTCAAGGATATCCTGACTATGTAATTTGTCAAAATTCCATTGAGTGACTTTTTTAAGTCGGTTTTTCGACAGGTCCTCGCCATCATGTAGTTGATCTAACTGGATTTTGGAGAATTTATTCCACTGAAGACTGAAATTTGAGGTGTATCCATCTGACCCTACACTTCTTATAATTTCATGCTTTTGTATCCTGAATTCACCGTGATCGTCAAATAATTTTCCATCAACGATCCTGAATTTCTTATTGATTACAGGCTTCCAGATTGGTCTTTGCTTGGTTACCCTCAAGATATTATTTAATTGGATGATTGAAGCTGTGATATATAGATGCTTTTTA
>JADFHN010000090.1 GCA_022567155.1 Bacteroidota bacterium | reverse complement strand
TGGAGAATGGACAACGCAGACAAGATACGTCAACAGAGCGTGGAGTGGCGCGCGCTGCACAGTGAGCGCCTTGAGGTTTACAACCTCGAATGGGCGAAGGCGAATCCTGAAAGTAGAAAGGTCACCTATGCCCGGTATCGACATGCCAACGCAGCACAAGTCGCTGTGCACAACCATCGCCGCATTGATCGCATAAAGCGGCACTTTTTCATAGGTCCCTTTCTGGTAAATATACCCCTGTGCGTATCCGGGTCGTCCTTTGAGTACGAGGTCAACATTGGACCGGGTCATTCCCAGCGGAATAAAAATGTTTTCGCTGACATAATCATTGTAAGTCTGACCGCTGAACTTTTCGATCAGGTAAGTGATAACAAAAAATCCCGGATTGGAATAGGAAAACCGTGTACCCGGAGGCCAACGGCAATACAGGGAATTGCTAAAAAGTTGTATCATTTCCAACCCGTGCTTTTCAACACCTTCACGATTATAGATGCCGGTAAAATGCATGTCGTCAAATCCTGTCGAATGCTGTAACAGATGTTTTACCCGTACAGGATATGTATCGTTCCACGGATTTTGAAAGGGGACTTCCGGGGCAATATCACTGAGTTTATCCTCGAGTGATAGTTTGCCTTCCCGCACAAGCTTAAAAATGGCCAGGGCTGCAAAACTTTTGGTGATCGAACCAAGTCTGAAAAGGTGGGTGCTGTTTACTGGAATTTTTTCTTCGAGATCTGCAAAGCCGATGCCGCCGCTATATATGATGGAATCCCGGGTTACCAGCGTGATCATCAAACCCGGGATCTCCCTGTGAGCCATCTCCTTCTCTATGCTATCCCGAAGTTGTGCAAATGTAGATATAGATTGTGCACAAAGATGTGTGGAACAACTCCACAGAAAGCTGAAAAAAAATAGCTGTTTCCAGATTAGCACTAAAGCGTTTCGTATAGAGGTCCTATTGTAGTACGTTTTTTAATTAGAGATTGCTTTTAAATTTCTCATTGTATCAGTTGCAATATCCTTATTGTAGTTATTAACAAGTCCAGGAAGCCTAAACAAGTCAATAAACCACCAAATTAAAAATCCGCCACCCGTTAGCCAAAACACTACTTGAAGTCCCCATTTTTTTAAATATCCATAATGCATAGCCAAAACAATTATCAAAAACAAATATGCTGTACCGAGAGATTTTGCTTTTCGCCTGTATTCTTCTACAAATTCATCTTGTTTTTGTGCTGTCATTTTCGCCAATTCATTTCTCACCATTGATGGCAGGTTATCGGCAATCGATGCTGAAATGTAAAGTTTTGTTTCTTGTTGTTCCATTTTATTCTCCTTTAATTTTTATCCTGATTATAAAGTTTTTTTGTTAATTCCCGTTTTTTTGAATGGTTACTGGTCTCCATATTTGCATTTCTAAATTTATTTGTAAGTTAAGAACTGTCATAATAATCATTAGGTAACATAATTATTTTGTCTATTTTGTTTCATTCTAATTATACTACAACACCTGTCACTTTTATTCCTACCGCTTTCTTACCCAGCGTAGCTTGCCATTTCCCGGACTGCATCAGTGCATAATATAGCCAGGTAATGATGAAATTTGAAACGTAAAGTGATATGCCAACTCCTGCAAGAAATCCCAATATGGCCGTTTCTTCCATCTCACTGAAATCACCCATGTCCGAAGCGGTCATTCCCAGTACGCCGAGTAGGGGCAGTACGACAACAAAGCTGACAAATCCCAGAACAAGCGAATCAATAATGATCGCAACAAAACGGATCCAGAATCCGGCATATTGTGGTTGTTCGACCGTTTGTTCAGTTGATTGTGGTTGTGATTGTGTTTGTTCTTGTTCTTCCATGATATAAAGTTCAATTAGTTTGTTTACAAGATATTTATTTTATCCTACAGGTACAAATATTGCTGATGGTTAATTCTTTTTCCTGATTACCAAAAAAACCCAACTTCCCTTTCCGGGAATAATTTCATATCGTAATGATTCAGCATAGGTTACCTCCTTTAGATTTTCAATTTCCTTTAGGATGGCGTCAGAAAACAGAAACCTGACCGAATCATTAGGGAGCTTATATAGCCCATTTTCCGTTTTTTCCGGGTGTTCAACTCCTTTTAAGGCCATCATTTTAATAAACAGATGACCCTTCGGGACAGTGACACGTATCAGTTCCCGAAAGCATGTATAAAATGCATCTTCATCGCCTGCCAGATGCAACACATTTATGGAAATAGTGGCCTCAAAAAAATTGTCCTTAAAGGGCAAACCGGTTAAGTTTCCGGTAACAAACCGGCAGGATTCAACATTTGCTCCCAACGTGGCTGCCTGCATCCGGGCCATTTTTACGGCTGTGGTATCTTGATCGAGGGCATACACATCGTAGCCGTTTTTGAGAAAATAAATAAGGTTTCGGCCTTCACCGCATCCTGCATCAAGAATTCGCATTCCGGGTGTGAACCTTCCTTTCAGGACCTGATCCAGAAGGTGAATGTCCATATTGCCAAGTTCACGGTTCAGTTCAGATGAAGTCATTTAATATCCCTTTTTGGTTTGTACATTTGAAAATTGGTTAAAAATGACCAAAATATCCACTACTGATATGAATTTTAATTTCAGCAAATTTGAGACGCATTAATAATTCGTTAATCATACTTTTTTTCTGCCTTGCCGCCTCACTGCCGTCGTTCGGCTGGGGAAAAACAGGTCACAGGGTTGTTGGCCGGATTGCTGAGCAGCATCTGACAAAAAAAGCCCGCAAAAACCTGCAGTCAATCCTGGGCAATGAATCCCTCGCTATGGTTTCAAACTGGATGGATTTTATCAAAACCGACCCCGGCTGGGACCATGCCAACCCGTGGCATTATTGCACCATTCCCGACGGGATGACATATGATCAGGTAGAAATTCCCAGGGAAGGAGACATCATTCAGACGCTTAACAGAGTTATTCAGGAGCTGAAGACCAAGCATTTTGCAGACGTGGATGAACTAACTGTGCTGAAATTTCTCATTCATCTTGTGGGCGATATACATCAGCCGCTCCATGTGGGCAACGGTATGGATCGGGGAGGTAATGATGTGAATGTAAGGTGGTTCCGGCAAAACAGCAACCTGCACCGGGTATGGGATAGTGGTATGATTGACTACCAACAGCTTAGCTACACCGAAATGACTTCCTCCATTGATTTTGCTACCAAAGCGCAAATAGCAGCCCTTCAGGACGCCACCATTCTTGACTGGGCATATGAAGCAATGGCTTTGCGAAACCGGGTATATGACTTGCCGGAAGATAAAAAACTGAGTTACCGGTATGTATTTGACAATTGGGCGATTGTAGAAAATCAACTCCTGAAAGCCGGCATACGCCTGGCCGGTATTCTGAATGATATTTATGGATAGATATAGTGACCTTCTGAAACCGAAAGGGCATGCTTCCGGTTTAACTAATAATGTATAGGCTGATCCTTTACCTGGTTGTTGCTTCTGTCATCTGTCAGTCGTGCAGCCGTCTGTCTTCGAAAGAGGGTATGGTTGGGTATCAGGAGGATAAAATATGCGGCGTAAGTTTTGTGGCCGCAAACGAACCCATAGACTACAATGATTTTGAGCCGGTTGTAGATCTGAATGCCACATGGGTGAGCCTGATGCCGTATGCTTTTCTCAACGATAGTAAACTGCATTTTAATACCAACAGGCAGTGGTGGGGCGAAACAAAATCAGGTATCATCAGCATGGTAAATCAAAGTCATGCCTATGGCTTACACGTAATGCTGAAACCACAGGTATGGATTCGTCACGGTGCCTTTACCGGTCATTACCAGGCGCCTGATGAAGAAGGCTGGCAAGAACTCGAACAATCATACCGGGCCTATATGTTGCATTATGCCGGCCTGGCTGATTCGCTGCACGTGGAAATTTTTTGTATTGGTACCGAATGGGCGACATTTATAGTGGCCAGACCTGATTTCTGGCATGAGTTAATCGGAGATGTGCGAAAGATTTACTCGGGTAAACTTACGTATGCGGCAAACTGGGATGAATACATGTCCATCCCATTCTGGTCACGGCTTGATTATATTGGAATAAATGCATACTTCCCATTGTCGGACACTGAAATGCCCACCCCGGATATGTTAAGGGAGGCATGGCGAAAACCGTTGGATGAAATGGAATCAGCATCGCGGGAATTTCAAAAGCCGGTGCTGTTTACGGAGTATGGTTACCGGAGTGTACCCCACGCAGCCAAAGAGCCCTGGGTATCCGGCCGGAGCGATGAGGTATCGTTACCGGCGCAGACCACGGCCTATCAGGCATTGTATGCCACTGTATGGGGAAAGCCCTGGCTGGCAGGAGGCTTTTTGTGGAAATGGTACCACAACCATGAAACCATGGGTGGTGAATTGCATTCGGGGTTTACGCCACAAAACAAACCTGCTGAAGAAGTGATCAGGGACCAGTATTTTATGAGTAAGTGATTTATCAGAACGAAATATTTGCACAAAGTTTTTAACTCCTGCCATAGAAAAAGCAGGTCGGGATAAATTTTATAATACCGAATAATTTTATACCTTTGTTTATAATACCTTTTGGTATAATACCTTTTAGTATAATAAAAACGTAAAAATGAAAGAATCTCCATTCGTATATGGCTCTACGGTAAGTTCAAAATCTTTTACCAACCGGGAAAAAGAGGCTGAAAAGCTTTATCAAAATCTTACTCAGGGCATTAATACTACAATCATATCTCCCAGAAGATGGGGAAAATCATCCCTGGTAGAAAAGGTGATTAATGATATCAATCAAAAAGAGAAAACATTCAAAACGGTGATTATTGACCTGTTCTCAGTGGCATGTGAAGAAGAGTTTTTAGAGGTTTTTGCACGGGAAGTCATCAAGTCATCTTCATCAAAATGGGAGGATTGGGTGAAAACAGGGAAAAATTTCTTTAAACAACTCATTCCATTAATAAGCTTAGGAATTGATCCTACCAGTGATTTCAGCTTAAGTTTTAATTGGGAGGAACTAAAAAAACACAAGGATGAGATACTGAACCTGCCCGATACAATCGCCATAAAAAAGAATATCAGGTTTATCATCTGTCTGGATGAATTTCAAAACATTGCTGCTTTTCCCGGTTACGATATACTGGAAAAGAAAATGAGAGCTAATTGGCAACGCCACAAAAACGTTACTTACTGTATCTATGGTAGCAAAAGGCACATGATGACCGATATTTTCAACAATGCATCAAAACCCTTTTACCGCTTTGGAGATATGATGATGCTGCAAAAAATAAGTACCGAAAACTGGATAAAATTCATTGTAGAAAGCTTTGCTGCGACAGATAAAACCATTCAGGAATCAGATGCCGAATACATACCTGCCCTCATGAAAGACCATTCATGGTATGTGCAGCAACTTGCCCATTATACATGGCAAAAGACAGAAAAAAACGCAGAAAAAGAAGTAATTATTGAGGCTTTGAAGGAATTGATTTATGCCAATACACCTTTTTATCAAAAAGAAATAGAAACCATCAGCACTACGCAGCTCAATTTATTAAAAGCAATTATTAAAGGCGAATCGCAATTTACCAGTACTTTGGTAATGCAAAAATACAAACTGGGGACGCCCAGAAATGTAAGTAAAAATAAAGCCATACTTACCAAAAACGATATGATTCATGAAGTGGACGGAAAATACGAATTGCTCGACCCCGCATTTGAATTGTGGTTTTCAAAACATTATTTTAATCAGGATTACGTTAATTTATAGTGGCAAACCTAAAAGGAATATTAAGCAGTATTAGAAAAATTATGTGGTAAAACACAGGACTGAACTGTGATGCACAACATATAGCGCATTTCCCAATACCCGGAGCCCGCCTTTTCTGTCGGGCAGGTGGGACTTCCCTCCCGAACGACCGGAATTCATAGTGAATCCTATATTAATTACATAACAATACTTCTTTGCGACTGTTTTCTCAAAATGACTAGTTCGTCCGGTCGGGGAACCCACACGGCCGTTAAAGATTAAAAGTACCCGGAGTGGGACTTGAACCCACACGGCCGTAACCGGCCACAGGATTTTAAGTCCTGCGTGTCTACCAATTCCACCATCCGGGCAAGTTGGGTGTGAGTGAGAGTGTGAAAGTTAGGAGCAAATTATAAACTAATATGGGTACGAATGTGAAGATCAATCGTCCACACTCACACCCGCACTAAAACTCTTGCCCATTTCGAGCGAAAGACGGGATTCGGACCCGCGACCCCGACCTTGGCAAGGTCGTGCTCTACCAGCTGAGCTACTTTCGCTTTTTGTGTTATTATCCGGGAAAACAAAGAACCTCACTAAAAAGGACTGCAAATTTACTATCCCGGAACAAATTTACAATGAAAATTTGTTGATTTTGATAGCAATTGATCTGTATCGGTTAGGAAACCCGGATTTGCAGCTATTATCATACCATCTGTTATCCATTCACCCATGATACGCGCCTCTCCATGCTTCCTGTAAACTCTTCATCAATTTTAGCATTCAATTTCAATTGAAACTCCTATTTTTGCACTCGCCCCAAAATTTCGGACAGGAATATGGCAATGAAAGATGATATACGAACGGAAAAAGAAGCTGTGCAGGTAAATCCGGATACTATTAATCAGGAAGGTGACCAAAAAGATATCCACAGGGAGAAAATACGTGAGATATTCCATGAAATCAGCAAAGTGGTGATAGGCCAGGATGCGCTGCTTAGCCGGTTGCTTATAGGGTTATTTACCAATGGGCACATACTACTCGAAGGAGTGCCTGGTATTGCAAAAACGCTGATGGTCTCCACACTGGCGCGTGTACTGCACCTCGATTTTCAGCGAATCCAGTTCACACCCGACCTGTTGCCGGCCGACCTGGTGGGCACCATGATCTATAATCAGAAAAAGGCTGAATTTGAAGTTAAAAAAGGACCTATTTTTTCCAATATCATCCTGGCGGATGAAGTAAATCGCTCACCGGCCAAAGTGCAATCTGCCCTGCTTGAAGCCATGCAGGAAAAAACCGTTACCATAGGTGAAACAACCTACAAACTGGACAGGCCTTTTCTTGTAATGGCCACTCAAAACCCGATAGATCAGGAAGGCACCTACCCACTTCCCGAAGCACAGATGGACCGGTTTATGCTGAAAGTTCACGTGGATTATCCTTCTAAAGAGGATGAACTGGAAGTCATGCGCCGTATGTCAAATATGCGGTTTGACGACTCGGTAAATACAATTCTTACAAAAGAAGACATTTTTGCTATCCGCGACGAAGTGAATCAAATCCGGATCAGCGAATCACTGGAAAGGTATATCATCGAGTTGGTGTATGCTACACGTGATCCGAAAAACTACGGACTGGATGAACAGGCTCAGTATATTATGTACGGAGCTTCTCCAAGAGCCACCATTAATATGAATCTGGCTGCAAAGGCCGTCGCCTTTTTTAACGGGCGTCAGTATGTGCTACCTGAAGATATCAAAGAAGTGGCCCCTGATATACTGAATCACCGGATACTGTTAAATTATGAAGCCGAAGCTGACGGGGTATCCACCCTCGACATTATCAGCGTGTTGTTACAGAAAGTGACTGTAAACCGCTGACAGCACCCATAGGTGGTGCTATCAGAGCCTGAAAGCAGCAATGTAAGAACTATTGCAAATCTCCTGAAATCCTGGATGACGTTAAAAATGGTTAGAGGTGTGTGGGTTGACAATCACCGGCCATCACCACCCCAACTGTCATCTCGATCCCGATAGCGATCGGGAGAGAGATCTTTACCAGCAGGAAAGTAATGCAGTTGCGGTTCGCTTCTGTAAAGATTTCTCACCGCTTGAAAGAGAATCGAAATGACGAGTAAGTGTGTGAAATTAAACATCATTTGTAATTCGCCTTGCGGCTACGCCGAAGCTTCGGCGAAGTAGGCTCGGCGCAGCAAGGCCTACATTGGGATTGCCACTAGCAACGGTGTACAGGAAAAACCCTCATTTTCAATGCGTGTTGATAGTTGGATATTCCTGACAGGGGCAGGCATTGATTCCCTTTCTGCCGACCTTTAGACAGGCTCAGAATGACGTATTGTTTGAACTTTTGAGACAGCCTCGAATTATTCATTTAAGTTTCATTAAAGAACGAACAAATACCATGGTACGGATTTTTGGGTTTAACAGGTTACCTTTGCGCGTTTAACCGGTAGAAACGGTAATCAGGGAAACGGGATGTATTCATTAAACAGTACCGCATGATTAAATACGACCAACATACAATTGAATCATTTGCCACAGAACACCTCAGCGATTTGGAGAAAAAAGAAATCAAACGCTTTGAAAAAATCCCTTCCCACATATTTAAAAGCTCTGCAGATGCCTCAAAAGCCGTAGCAGGCGAAATTGCAGACCTGATACGCGAAAAGGCGTCGAAAGGTGAAAAGTGCGTACTAGGGCTTGCCACCGGTTCGTCGCCCACCACACTGTATGCCGAATTGGTCAAAATACACCAGGACGAAGGGCTGAGCTTTAAAAATGTGATCACCTTCAATCTGGATGAGTATTATCCCATGGAACCGGATTCCATCCACAGTTATGTCCGTTTTATGAACGAACATCTGTTTGATCATGTGGACATCGAAAAGGAGCACATTCATATACCCGACGGCACACTGAATAAGGAAGAAGTGCAGTCGTTTTGCGAAAAGTATGAAGCCCAAATTGAATCGGCGGGAGGCATTGATCTTCAAATTCTCGGCATCGGTCGTACCGGGCACATCGGATTTAACGAACCCGGTTCTTCCAAAACATCCCCAACCCGGCTGATTACGCTCGATTACATCACACGGCTGGATGCTGCAAGTGATTTTTTCGGTGAGGATTTCGTGCCTGCCAAGGCCATTACCATGGGTGTAGGCACCATCATGAAGTCGGAACGCATCATTTTGATGGCATGGGGCGAAGGCAAGGCTCCGGTTATACAGCTGACTGTGGAAGGGGAGGTGTCTGACTCGATTCCCGCCACCTTTCTTCAGGAGCACCCTGATGTGGCGATTGTGCTGGATGAGGCTGCTTCGGCAGAGCTGACCCGTATAAATATCCCGTGGGTGGCAGGCCCATGCCAGTGGAATGAACTGATGATCCGTAAGGGAGTCATATGGCTATGCGGCAAAGTGAATAAGCCCATTCTTAAACTGACAGACAGGGACTACAACGACAACGGAATGAGTGACCTTGTAACCGTATATGGCCCTGCCTACAACATCAACATACGGATATTCAACGAACTGCAACACACCATTACCGGCTGGCCCGGCGGAAAGCCAAATGCCGACGACACCAATCGTCCGGAGCGTGCAAAACCGGCCAGAAAGCGTGCGCTTATTTTCAGTCCGCATCCGGATGACGATGTGATTTCCATGGGAGGTACATTTATCAGGCTGGTTGATCAGGGGCATGACGTGCATGTGGCCTATCAGACCTCCGGCAATATTGCCGTATTTGATGAAGACGTTATACGTTTTGCCGATTTTGCAAAAGACCTTAATCACATTCTAGGCCTTGACGACAACCAGGCCGGCAATCTGTATCAGCAGGTGGTTGAAAATCTTAATAAAAAGAAACCCGGTCAGATTGACAGCCCGGTCATTCAAAAACTTAAAGGACTGATACGAAGAGGGGAAGCTAAAGCTGCCTGCAGGTATGTAGGCCTCGACGATGATCACACTCATTTTCTGGATATGCCGTTTTATGAAACAGGGCTGGTGAAGAAAAGGCCGATTTCGGACGAGGATGTGAAAATCATTACGGACATGCTACAGCAAATCAAGCCGCATCAGATATACGCAGCAGGTGATTTGTCTGATCCTCATGGAACACACCGGGTATGTCTCGACGCGATTATCAGGGTTATTGAAACCCTGAAAGATGAAGACTGGATGAAGGATTGCTATGTGTGGCTGTATCGCGGCGCCTGGCAGGAGTGGGGCATTGAGAGCATTGATATGGCCGTACCCATCAGCCCGGAAGAACTTGCACGAAAACGTAAAGCCATTTTCAAACACCAGTCGCAGAAAGATTCCGCCTTGTTTCCGGGGTCTGACAAACGAGAATTCTGGCAGCGGGCAGAAGACCGCAACCGTGGCACGGCTGCACTCTATGATAAGCTTGGACTTGCTGAATATGAAGCCATTGAAGCCTTCAGGCGGTATTATTTTTAAGTTTTTCGGACTAATTTCATCGTTCGCTACCCAGGGTTTTGAATAGTATGCACCTGCTATACCGTCATTACCCGGTTTATCCGGGTAATCTCCTTAACGACACACTGATTTTAATTTATTCACATATACAACTGTTAGCAGGGAGATTATCCGATATCGCTCCGCGATTCGGATAATGACGTTGGGGGATGGGAGATTACCCATCTTCACTTCCTTGCGCAGGGCGCAGCCCGATATCGTTGCGCGATTCGGATAATGACGTTTGATGGCAATGTTTGTTTGAGCATACCTGATGCGGAAACGTAATCATAGAATAATCCAGAATTATTGTTATTACAATTCACTGGTGTCCGAGAAAATTCCCCTCCTTGCCGTGCCTGCCCTGAATGCCGGCAGGCACGGTAATTTTTCTTTGAATAAACGACTTTATGGACAGGCTCAAATTAATCGTATAACTCCATGTAATTAAATAAATATGGTATTTTTCTAAAAAGTATTAATTAAATACTGCTTTTTTTAAAAACTCATATTTATCTTCTTTAAAAGTATCTGTTCCATGAAATCTTTTTATAGAATTTTGCTTTGTTTTAATATTAATATTTTAAAAAATAATGATTTTCGAATATTACCTGACAATTGTAATATTATCTTAATCTCAATTATAGTTGTAACTTTTCCCTGCATTTAGTAATATAGTATCGTGTTTTAGAGTTAATCATTTTCAAACTTTAATCTTTTATATTTATGAAAATTAAAATTCTACCAATTTTTATTGGTTTACTTCTCGGCACAACAGTGTTGTTGGCCCAGGAAAGAACTGTGACAGGACGGGTAACTGATGAGAGTCAGGCCACTGTGCCTGGTGCATCGGTACTAATAAAAGGTACCACAACCGGAACCGTGTCTGATGCTGACGGAAATTTTACTATTGCCGTTAGCGACGACGACGTACTGATTTTCTCCTTTATCGGATACTCGACACAGGAGATTTTGGTTGGTAGCCAGACCAACATTAACGTAATCATGCAGGTTGACATTACACAACTGCAGGAAATAGTGGTTACGGGTTATGCTACACAACAGAAAAAAGACCTGACCGGATCGGTGGGGGTTGTAGAAACTAAGGAGCTCATCGCTATTCCAACAGGAAATGTGACCAACCAGCTACAAGGCCGGGTGGCAGGTGTAACTGTAACCGGAAGCGGCCAGCCGGGTACTACGTCTAAAGTCAGGATCAGGGGTTTTGGATCTTTCCAGAACAACGATCCGCTGTATATTGTTGACGGGGTCCCTACCCAGGACATCTCTACCCTGAACCCTAATGATGTAGAATCACTTTCCGTATTGAAAGATGCCGGAGCAGCTTCCATTTATGGTTCGAGAGCCTCCAATGGTGTGATCATAATTACCACCAAAAAAGGTAAGAGTGGAGTTAGTGTCAGCTACAACATGTATGTGGGTAGTCAAAGCCCCGGCGACGGTCCTGAAGGCCTTCTCAAGAAACAGGGATATGCCGACCTTCAGTTTTTGGTTTATGACAATGACGGTACGGTCGAAACGCATCCGATTTATGGCCCCTCTACAGGTACTCCTCAATTCCCAAACTGGGCGGCGGATACGGATTGGTATGATGAGTTAACGGACAATGCGAGTATCTCGAATCATGACATTTCACTTTCGGGAGGAAATGAAAATGCAAAATTCTATGGTGGTTTTGGTTATTTCCAACAGGATGGTATAATAAAGGAGACCTGGACCAAGAGGTTCAGCGTACGGTTCAACTCCGAATATAACATTATTAACGACCGGGTAACGATTGGGGAAAACCTTACGTTAACTCATCGTTCCGGTAATGGAGTGACGAATTTGGCAGAAGGAAGTCCGATTCAGTTGGGGGTTTACAGGTTACAGCCTATTATCCCTGCGATTATGACTACCTCGGTTACCGGACTATCTCATAATTTTATTCCGGGCGATTGGGGTGGAACTGGTCTTGCACCCAGATTGGGTAACGGACCAAACGTGCTGGCTGACCTTACAAGGGATAAAGATGATACAAGCTTTGACGTCAGGATCATTGGAAGTATGTTTGTTGATATTGAGATCATGGAAGGGTTGAACTTCCGGTCCACATGGGGAGGTACCCTGCAGAACGGGTATTTTACCAACTACAATTTTGCAACCTATGAGAATTCGGAAAATAATTTGACTCCAACTTTTACAGAAGGCGCATTTCACAACAGCGACTGGGTGTGGACCAACACGCTTACGTATGATGCGCAGTTTGGCGAAGAACACCGGTTGCTTGCGGTTGGCGGATATGAAGCGGTGGAATTCGGCATCGGACGTAATGTATCTGGTATAAGGGCTGGATACTTCTCTGATGCTGTTGATTTCCGTACATTGAATAATGGCGCTGTTATACAAAACGCCAACTCATTTGCAAATACACCCACAACGCTGGTATCTACCTTCCTGAGAGCCGACTATGGATTCAGGGATAAATACCTGGTGAGTGCAACCGTACGGCGCGACGGGTCCAGCCGTTTTGGAGAAGATGAGCGATTTGGTGTATTCCCTTCATTTTCTGCAGGATGGCGTATCAGCGATGAGTCATTTCTCGCAGGTAGTAATGTGATAACCGAGCTGAAAATCAGAGGGGGATATGGTCAAATGGGTAACCAACTTGCAGTTTCGCCGATAAATCAGTTCTTCCTTTTCGGAGGTGGCGCTGGTTCCTCGAACTATGACCTGAACGGAACGGGAACATCTTCCCTCCAGGGTTTCCGGCCGATACGTATCGGTAATCCTGATGCCAAGTGGGAGGCTAACGTAACTACCAATATCGGGATTGACGCCGGTCTGTGGGACAACAAAGTTGAAATCATATTTGACTGGTATTCCAAGGAAACAGATGATTTGTTGTTTAACCCTGAACTGCCTGGTACCGCAGGCGGTGCCACGCAGCCTTTCATCAATATTGCTTCGATTAAAAACACAGGCATCGACTTGCAGTTGATCTACAGAAACCAGTGGGGTGATTTTGGGTTCGAAGGTAATTTCACGTTTACCTCGTATAACAATGAAATCATAAAGATTGCGGAGGGTGTTGATTTCTTTGACCAGGGAGGTTCCCGGATCGGGTCTTTCAGCCGGAATGAAGTCGGGCATGCCATGTCTTCATTTTTTGGATACGAAGTGACGGGCTTATTCCAGAGTTCTGGAGAAGTATCCGGAGCAGCTACACAGGATGGAGCTGAGGAAGGATTTTTCAGGTTTGCAGATACGGATGGAAGCGGCGTTATTGACCCTGATGACAGGGTTTACATCGGAGATCCAAACCCGGATTTCACTTATGGCCTGAACCTGACATTTACCTATAAGAATTTTGATCTTACCACTTTCTTATATGCGTCGCAAGGCAACGACATCTTCAACTGGAATTTGTGGTGGGTTGATTTCTGGCCTTCATTTCAGGGACAGAAGAGCGATAATTTGCTGAATAACAGCTGGACGTCATCTAATACCGGCGCAACAACACCTAAAGCTTCCAACAAGTCAACCTTCTCCACCAATACACAATCCGTCAGCTACTACATTGAAGATGGATCCTTTACAAAGATGAAGAACCTGCAAATCGGGTATAACTTCCCGCAAAATATGCTGAGTTCAATGAGTTTAACTTCGCTGAGAATTTACGTGCAGGGAGTGAACTTGTTTACCATTACCGATTATTCCGGACTTGATCCGGAACTGGGTGGTGATGACCGTAACTTTGGTGTTGACCGTGGTAACTATCCGATTGTGAAACAATTCCTTATCGGGCTAAACATCGGATTATAATAACATAAATGTTAAAATATTTAGATATGAAAAAGAATAATAAATTAATGATTGTAATCATCCTGGCATTCGGATTCCTCTATGCCTGCGGTGATGAGTTTCTCCAGGTAGATCCGAAAGGCAGCCTGGCGGAATCAACATTGGCTACCGAAGACGGTATTGAAGCCCTTCTGATCGGGGCCTATTCGATGCTTGACGGAATTTCAGCTCAGGGAACCGGTGGTTGGGAGGCTGCCTCTTCTAACTGGGTGTTTGCAAGCATAAGAGGTATGACTGGTAACAAAGGGACAGATTCGGGTGACCAGCCTGATATTAACCCCCTTCAAACCTTTTCAGAAGCGGCTACGAACCCCT
>JADFHN010000089.1 GCA_022567155.1 Bacteroidota bacterium | reverse complement strand
TATGTTCTTATTAGCAATATTTTTATGTGAATTTATTAGTTGCTTAAGTAATATTTTGTTCTCCTCTGATAATTGAAGGCTTTTCTCTATCCATGAAAAATCAATTGTGGTAATATAGTCTTTATCGGTAAATTGGTCAAAAGGTCTTTCTGGCTGCAATGCTGACTTTATTACCTTTTCATCCCCTCGAAGTAGATTTTTGATGTCTATGTTGAATTTTTCGTTGTCATACGCAGTCTTTTTTAAATTGGGTAAAACTTTCAGTAGTTCATCATCGAGATACTTATCATCTTTTTCATTATTGTAATATTTTACAACTCCATAAACTTTTGTTAAAGTCCATAAATTTTGGTGAGTATTGTCTATCTGTGAGTATCCTTCAACAGTTAAAAAAACCAAAAAATTTAATATATAATACTTCAACATAAAATAAAATTATGCATAACTACTCCATACTAATCACCAAAACCAAGACCAACACCCAACCATTCGTTTCACCAACAAACTAAATAGGGCTAATCAAGTAAAGTAATTTTTATGGCACGACAACTCCTAATATTTCCAGCAACTGCGACTGCTCTTTAAGGGCTATCCGGGCAATGGCTATAAAATCGCTCATTCATCAAGCGCTTCAATTGCCAAATTTCTTTTTGCCGTAGCATTTTGTACCTCACCTTTTTCTTTCAAATAGTTAGCCCGGGCATTCTCGGCTTCCTTTATCAGGTTAAGCGCTGCTTCCAGTTTATCTTCAGTAATGCCATAATTGGCAAGCGCTGTTTTGTAACTTTCATTGGCTATGGCATTGGTATAAAATGTTTTGGCTTGTGCCAGCCTGGCGGCATTTGCCCTTTTTCTTTTCCCATTTAATTCCAATGCCTGAAAAGCGCCTTTATTGTTTTTCATAGCAATTCGGGCAATCTTCACATGAGGTACATAGGCTGCACTTACCTTCTGCCGTGCAACGGTCATGGCCTGAGAAGCCCCAATTTTGTCGCCGTATTTCTGCACCTGTTTGGTGGATAATGCCTCTGCATTGTCCAGCAACAATTTGCCCTCCTGTAGTCTCTCTGCCGTGTAACCATAGAGACTAATGGCTTTATTTACTCGTGAATCGCTAATTGCATTTGAAATTGCAGTATTACTGTTCATCAGCAGTTTCCCGATTTTTTTACTCATGATCTTATTTTTATGCGTTTGTATTTAGCTATAAAAGAGACGCTCCAATTTAATAATGGATAGACGCGCTCCAAATCCAGGACATTGCACAACATAATGTATTCTACTCATTAAATATAATCATGTACTACTCATAAATACGTGTGTATCTTTTTAATATGTATATGTATCACTATTATATATATATGTTCTATATATTAATTTATATGTACCATAATAAAGTTTGCCAGAATCATATTATAGTTTGTACGTACTATGATAAAATGTATATGTACTACTTAATCTTATAAGTGTATCATTTATAAATATATACGTACCAGAATTAAATATGTGTGTACCAGAATAAAGGATAAGTGTATCATTGAAATTTAAGCGGGCATCATTACGTATGAGATAAAATTTATTAATAGTATATTTATAATAATCTCCAATAATTTTTATGTGCTCCAACAATAAACTTTGTAATTACCCATGATGTTGAATAGTGCGTGAAATCAAAATATATATTATACTGAATAATATAGCTATCTATCTCTATATTTTTGTTGGTGGAAACTCAAATCAAAGACTAAGGTAGTATTTATTTTTAATTCTTGTGCTACATTCCGGTTTTCGCTCGCTGTACAAAAGCCAACGTAGTCATAATGAAAAACAAGATTATTGCAAGTATTGCCCAAAGTTTACCAGCTTGAGATGCAATCCCAATCATTCCGCCTGTACCTGCGAAAAAAAGCATCACATACGTAATAGTCATCCACCTGGTATTTCTAAAATCTACTTTAAAAACATAGTCAAGAAATAATTCAATGATTATAAATCCCATCATTGCTCCAATTTGAATGTAATAAAGCGGTGGTCCTGGAAAATGTATTGCTGAAATTAATAGGTAAATTAATGGGATTGAAGTCAATATAAAGACTACACCAAGCCAGTATTCTATTTTTGGTTGATTGTTTAATCTAAAAATGAAAATCAAACTGCAAATTGCCTTCGAATCAATCCAGGCCGGCAATGCTTGTCAGGTCCGATATGGCTACACCTCCGTTACAATTTCAATTCTCCCCAACCTTTCCTGTATTCTCTTTTCACAAATTGATTAGCAGTTTCGAAATTCGTTATCCGCATATTTTCTCCATCCCATTTATAGGAGATATATCTGCCCGGGTAATTGTATCCGGTCATTTCTCCATAAACCGGGTCAATTCTTTTTATCTCTTCCCGAATATTGAAACTGCGTAATAGCAAGTTACCCATCAATACGGTCTCGGTAAGAGGACCCGCATATCCTTCAAAAGGAGAGGACACTTCTGCGTTTCCATATCCTGCGATGCAGGCATCGACCCACTGCCACCAATGCCCATCCATATCGCCCGGTACGCGTGGATATTTTTCCGGAACATTAATCTCTTTATTCAAGGAGAGAGGCAATAGAATCGGATTTCGTCCGCCCCAGCCACATGCGGCTTTTCCCTTCGTTCCGATAAAAAGGGTTGCTCCTTCATAATCGTTTAACCCAGGCCAGTCGCCCATAATATCATTCATATTCTCATCAGGATCCAGTTCATCCGGGCGCTCCGGTGTGATACCTCCATCCATCCAGTACAGTTTCAGCGTCTTTCCATCTTCCAATGTGTAATTGAAACGTATGGAACTGGAAACCGGCCCGCTTTGAGGGAAATGCGCTTCCGAAAAAATTCCATCATAAACGGTACTTGCACTGCCGGTCACTTCGGTCGGATAACCCAGTTTGAGTAGTTTGAAAGGGGGTCCCATAATATGACATCCCATATCGCCCAGGGCGCCTGTACCAAACCGCCACCATCCCCGCCAGTTAAACGGAACAAGATTGTCGATGTAATCCGTCTTTTCCGCTGTGCCCAACCACAGGTCCCATTTGAGTTCTTTTGGCACCTGCGGGCGGTCAGCAGGCCATGGAATTCCTTGTGGCCACACAGGGCGGTCTGTCCAGCAGTACACTTTTTCAATATCGCCCAACAAATCGGCTTCGAGCCATTCACGCAGCGTTCGCATGCCGTCGGTGGAGGCGCCCTGGTCTCCCATCTGTGTGACTACCTTATATTTTTTTGCCGCTTCTGTTAGTATCCGGGCCTCATATATATCATGTGAAAGCGGCTTTTGCAGATATAAATGTTTATTCATCTGCATGGCGCTGAGTCCTACAATAGCGTGGTTATGATCCGGGATCGCTACGGAAACAGCATCGAAATTCTTGCTCTCCTTGTCAAATAATTCCCGCCAGTCATAATAAAATTTCGCTTTTGGTAATTCCTTTATGCGGGGCGCTGCCATGCGATCGTCAACGTCGCAAAGGAAGGATACGACGGCATTTTTTTTGGGCGCATTGGCATAATGATGAATGTCATTTTCACCTTCTCCTCCGCAACCAATTGCGGCTATATATAATTTATCACTGGGGGCAACATGCCCCAGTCCGCTTACGGTAAAGCTTGGAACGATGGAAAAAGCAGCAACGCCTGTTGATGCTATTTTCACAAACTTCCTCCTAGATATTTCAGACAATTTTGTTTTTGTATGCTCTTTCATATTCAAGAAATTAATTGAAATACTTTTTTTTCACTTTATATTATTTTATGCATTGTTTAACGGCAATTTTCTTAAAATAACCACATCGTGGTCACCGTGGTTTTGTATACCAATATAACCATATTCTGGCCGGGGGCCGTGATACGGTTCAAAATCAAATTTACGCGGCGGAACCGAATCGCTATCCTTGAAGTCAATCACTTTTACACCGATTAATACAACTATGGTAAGGTCGCAATCCAACGTATTCTTTTTACATTGTCTCTTTGGCCAGGTCTGGTATGATGCCCATATTATACCAGACAAAAGCATACTGATCGGTGGCCAGTTCGATCCGTTGACTGGTAGATACCGAACCGTGCCCTGCCCGTGTCTGTATGCGTATCAGTACCGGGTTCGGACTTATATTATACTCCTGCAGCCGTGAGGCAAATTTAAATGAATGTGCCGGCACCACGCGGTCGTCGTGATCGGCAGTGGTTATCAGTGTGGCCGGATATGACGTACCCGGCTTAAGTGCGTTGTACGGAGAGTAATTTTTTAAATACAAAAACATCTCTTCCGAATCTTCCGCTGTTCCGTAATCAGCCGCCCAGCCAGCCCCGGAGGTAAAGGTATGATATCGGAGCATATCCATGACCCCGACGGCAGGCAGCACTACTTTGGCCAGATCCGGCCGTTGTGTCATCGTGGCTCCTACCAGCAATCCGCCGTTTGATCCACCGGCAATAGCCAGGTATTCATGTGAAGTGTACTTGTTATTGATCAGATACTCACCGGCAGCGATAAAATCGTCAAATACATTTTGCTTGTTCATTTTAGTGCCGGCCTCATGCCACTCTTCGCCATACTCTCCTCCTCCTCTCAGATTCGGCTGCGCATAAATGCCACCGTTTTCAAGCCACATAACACGAAATGCACTGAATCCCGGTGTCAGGCTGATGTTAAACCCACCGTAACCATACAACCATGTTGGGTTTTTCCCGTTTTTCTCCATTCCCTTTTTATACGTGATAAACATCGGAATTTTAGTGCCGTCCTTACTTTCGTAAAATACCTGCTCGGTTTCGTAATCCTCCGGAATAAAATCCACTTGCGGCTTATTATAAAGTTCAGACTCGCCGGTGGAAATGTTGTATTTATAAATGGTGGCCGGAAATGTGAAAGAGGTAAATGTATAGTAAAGTTCTTCCACCTCTTTTTTATCGCCGAATCCGAAGGCGCTCCCGATTCCCGGCAGTTCCAGCTTGCGTTCCAGATTTCCGTTCATATCGAATTGCCTGATTTCTGTTTTCGCATCTACCAGGTAGTTGGCAAATATTTTGCCTCCTGCAGTACTGGTACGAAGTACGTTTTCAGTTTCAGAAATTACATCCTGCCAGTCTTCTTTTCCAGGTTTCGAAATATCAATCTTAATAAGGCGGTAATTTGGCGCATCAATGTTGGTTGAAAAATAAAAGACAGATCCCATGTTGTCTTTGTAGCTGAACCGCGCCATGTAATCATCCTGAAACAGTGTGAACTCCGCATCCGGCTTGGAGAGGTCTTTTATATACAAACGGTTGCCGCTTGTGTTCTGTGCTGCTGAAACCACCAGATACTGCTGGTCTTCTGTCACAAAACCACCTATATATCTGTTGGGTTGTTGTTCGCCTCCGAATACAAGTACATCCTCCTCCTGTGGTGTGTCCAGCTTATGATAATACAGTTTATGATACTGTGTTTTTGCCGAAAGCTGGCTTCCGTCTTCAGGTTTGTCATAACTGCTATAATAAAAACCCTCGTTGCCCTGCCATGAAATGCCGCTGAATTTCACATTCACCAGCGTATCTTCTATCACTTCACGGGTTTCTACATTCATCGTAATGACTTTTCGCCAGTCTGATCCGCCATCGCTGATCATGTGGGCCGACAAATCACCGTCTTTGGTAAAGAAAACACCCCGCAATCCTACGGTACCGTCTTCAGAAAACATATTCGGGTCTAAAAATACTTCCGCTTCTTCGCTTCCTGCCTTTCTTCGGTAAAGTACGCTATGGTCCTGCAAACCGTCGTTTTTATAAAAATATTCGTACCCGCCTTCAATAAAAGGAGCTGATACACGTTCATAATTCATCAGTTCTTCAAGCCGGGCTTTTACTTTGTCACGGAAGGTGATGTTATTGAGATATCCAAAGGTCACCTCATTTTCAGCTTTTACCCAGGTGGCCGTTTCTTCCGATGTATCGTCTTCGAGCCACCGGTAAGGGTCCGGCACTTTGTGACCGAAATAATCATCTTCGTGTTCGGATTTCCGGGTTTCAGGATAAACTAAAGATGAGGTATGATCTGTGCTCTCCTGGTACGAGCAGGCGCTCAGCCATACACTTATCATCAACAGAAATACATACTTATTGTGTTTCTTCATATCTGTATATTCTACGAATGCACATATTACGTAATTCTTCAGGCAGTATCAACTGCAAATTACATCAATGGCATAAATACCCGTTTGCCTGGCTGCTTCCTCTCGCAACCCGTTATAATTTCATTCAGGCATGGGCCGGAGTAACCTCTGGCTTGTGACTCAGCTTCGTGTCGGAAACAGTTTCAAGCTTTTTTTGTTTTTTGCCCAGATCGAGTACAATAGGAGTTGCAATAAATATCGAAGAATATGTCCCGACAAGAACCCCTATAAACAAGGCAAAAGAAAACCCGCGTAATATGGCCCCGCCAAACAACAAAAGTATCACTACCACCGTCAACGTTGTAAGTGATGTGATCACCGTCCGGTTAAGGGTGCTGTTGATTGCCGCGTTAAATACTACCGACATATCGGTACTGGTTTTTAATCCGATGTTTTCCCTGATCCGGTCAAACACGATCACCGTATCATTTATGGAGTACCCGATAATGGTAAGCATGGCCGCAATAAACACCTGGTCAATTTCGAACGAAAAGCCGAATGCGCCTGCAATGGCAAAAGCGGAAAGCACCACGAGCGAATCATGAAGCAACGCAACAATAGCCCCCAAACCAAACTGCCATTTCCTGAACCGAACCAGTATATACAGAAATATAACCACGAGTGCCAATAAGATAGATTTTATCGATGCATTCTTAATGTCATCAGCAATGGTCGCCCCCACTTTTTCGGAGCCTGAAATGGTAAACTGGTCACTGGTCACGCTTTTATCTCCTTCTATATAATCCTTGCCCGTAAGGGCTGTGAGTCCGTCAATAAGCGCTGCCCTTACCTGCCGGTCAGCTTCATCCGATTCATCTTCCACCATGTAACTTGTGGTTACTTTCACCACACTATTGGATCCGAATGTTTTTACTTCCGTACCCGCATTTTCAAAAACAGTTCCCAGTCCGGTTTTGAGTTTGCTGGCAACCACTGGCTCACCGAAACTGACCACATAAGACCGGCCCCCTTTAAAGTCCACACCAAAATTGAGTCCGTTTACGATCATCAGTCCCACACCGATAACGATAATAACTGCAGAGAATAAATACGCCCGGTATCGTTTTACCATAAAATCAATGCCCATATCGGAAAATACCCCGGCAGAAAGCCTGGTCTTAAAAGTGAAATTGCTCTTTTCTCCTTTTTTGGTCAAGTGCTCGATGATTACGCGGGTTATATATACCGCTGAAAAGAATGAAGAAGCAATACCGATCATAAGTGTCACTGCAAATCCCTTAACCGGACCCTGTCCGAGCGAATAAAGAATCACTGCCGTCAGGAAGGTGGTTACGTTCGCATCGATAATTGAGGAATGCGCTTTCCGGTATCCTAAGGTAATTGCTTCTTTCAATCCTACCCCCCTTCGCATTTCTTCCCTTATCCTTTCAAAGATCAGCACATTGGCATCGATCGACATACCGATGGTAAGTACGATACCTGCAATTCCCGGTAAGGTTAGAGCTGCATTGAGTTGCGCAAGTATGCCAAGAATGAAAAAGATATTGAAAACCAGGGCGAAGTTGGCAATAAAACCTCCTTTGTAATAATATGCGACCATAAACAGGGTTACAATGAATATACCGCTTAATATCGAAATCATACCCTGTTTTTGGGCTTCCCTACCCAGGGTCGGTCCTATTATAGTCTCCTGCACAATCCTTGTGGGAGCCGGCAGACTTCCTGCTTTCAGCACGGTGGCAAGGT
This sequence comes from Bacteroidota bacterium, assembly GCA_022567155.1. GTDB lineage: Bacteria > Bacteroidota > Bacteroidia > Cytophagales > Cyclobacteriaceae > SZUA-230. Next base: position 6,578 of record JADFHN010000089.1, on the reverse strand, counting down.
CTTTGGCCTCCTCCAATGTGAAATTTCCTGAGATCTCCGAATTGCCGTTTGGTATTTCGCCGATTACATTCGGTGCCGAATACACATAGTTGTCAAGTACGATGGCTATGCGGCGGCCAACATTTTCGCCTGTAAGCTTACGCCATTTTTTGGATCCGACCGTATTCATCTGCATCGATACAGCCGGTTTGCCGTACTGGTCAATCGATTGCCGAGCATCTGTGATCACATCACCTTCAAGCGGCGCCTTGCCGCCACGGGCAACTTTAAGAAAGTAAAGTGTCAGCATTTCTTCACCGGTATTCTGATCTACAACAGGCTTGATATCCCAGGCTACTTTAAATGTTTTTGGAAAAAGTTGGTCAATCTGCTGCTTTTGCAGCATCCTGATCACTTTCGAGGTGTCCTTTACGCTGTAGATCAATGGCCATTGACTTCTTGAATAGGCAAACAAGGGAGAAACATCTGTCTGAAGAAATGAATCGAGGCTTTCATCGCCAGCAGCAGTATCTGATGCCTCAAGTTGTGAGGCAAGATCATCTTCCTGTTGCGGTTCATCGCTGGCTCCAAGCAGGTCTTCCAGGCTTTCGGTTCCGGTGGCGCTTCCAGGCGTTTCCGGCGTGGATTCTTCCAGTGTAGGTAACTTTACTTTTTGCATATCAATCCACTTGTTGTTGATAGCAAGCAGCGTATTGTTAATTTCATTAGGTTCTGCCACTTCAAAAAATTCCAGTTTTGCCACACTCTGCAGCAGTTTCCGGACTCTTTCGGGATTATCCGCTCCGGGTATTTCTACCTGGATCCGGCCTGAACCCTGCAATCGCTGGATATTGGGCTGTGCCGTACCAAACCGGTCAATTCTTGTTCGAAGAATGTTAAACGACCTGTCAATCGCATCGTTTATTTCATCGTTTATCATTTTCATTACCTCTGCATCAGTAGAGCGAAAACTGATTTTTTCCCTGTTGGATGAATTAGCAAAAATCTCCGCAAGCCTGCCGTCCGGATTGATCTCTTTGAAAGACTGATAAAAAAGTTCGGGAAATGATTCCTGACTCGTTTTCTGAAGTTCTCTGGCCCTTTTTATGGCTTCAAGGAAATCATTGTCTTCGTTGTTGCCGCTCAGCCCTTTCAAAATTTCAACAGAACTTACTTCAAGCACTACGTGCATTCCACCCTGTAAGTCAAGACCAAGGTTTAGTTCGGTATCTTTAACTTCCTTGTAGGTATAATCCACACCAAACAAACTATACACCGGCTCATTCCATACCGAATCCAGGTATTGCTGTTTTTTAGTAAGATCAACAATCCCGTCTTCTGTGGTTGCGGATACGATAGCTTCTTTCTGAATACCTCTCGATATAAATGTGAATGACAGATAGTAAATGCATAAGAATGAAATAATCACTGTCAGTACTACAACTGCTCCTTTATTCCTCATGATGATTTATGTTTAATTTTTTTTTGTAATAGCTGATTTGTTATTAATAAAATGTTAAGAATTAAAATAGAAATGAAGGTTTGTTACCAGCTGGGGCAACACCCGTATTAGGGTGCGTTTGCTGAAATTACCTGCCTGAACAATATCTTCATAAACCTGTCAGGCAAATCATGACGGATTGCATACCACGAACGGTCGCTTTCCTGATCCAGCTCTATGATCATGATCTCATAAAATACATGCACCAGGTTTACCTGCATGCCCGAGCTTATTAACGACTTATCAATGCTTATGACCGGCCGGCTTTCATTATCGGTATTCCGGTCTGCGTCCTGCTCATCCTGGGATACTTCAGTTTGACAAGTTATCGGATAACTGCTGTATGCCTGCTGGGTTACCACCAAAAGCATCATAAAAACAATGAATACCAATCCATTGCGCCTTATATAGAAAGATATCTTTTGCAGTGTATCCATAAGGGGTTACAAAGCTAATTAATCTGTGTGTATTTCCTATCAGTTACCCTGGTTTTAAGAAATGCAATCAATACCTCCAGGGCTTTGTCAAAATTAGAATTGTTCGGAATGATCAGATCCGATTCATGCCTGAAAGGTTCGATATACTTTTCATAGGTCGGAATCACATGTTTTTCGTATCTGTACAGTACATCGTCGAGGTCATAACCCCGCTCTTCCTTGTCGCGGATTATTCTTCTTTTCAGCTTTATATGGTCTTTGGCGTCAATAAATATTTTCAGATCAAGCAGATTTGAAAGCCGGGAATAATACAACACAAATATGCCTTCCACTATTATTACGGGTGCAGGTTGAAACTCGAGCATATCAGGTATCGCATCCGGGTGATTATACATGTACTCCTTGCGTATCACCTTCCTGCCATCCAGAAGCGTGGAAATGTCATTTATATATGCATCAAGATCGATCGATTGCGGGGTGTCAAAATTAGATACGCCGTTTTCGTCTTTAGGCTGCATATCCCGTGGCAGGTAATAGTTGTCCTGAGATATCAGACAGATGTCCTCCGGATTAAATTTCCCGAGAAGTTTCTTAAGAAAGAGTGTCTTTCCCGAACCACTTCCGCCGGTAACACCCACTAAATATGGCTTTGATTTGTTCACTTCTTTGAACTTAACAGAAAGTCAGCAAATTTCCTTATGGAAATGCCTCTGTGACTGATCCGGTTCTTTTCTTCTTCTGCCATTTCTGCAAAAGTAGTAACATATCCATTGGGTACAAACACCGGGTCGTATCCAAATCCGCTGTTGCCCCTCCGTTCATTGATAATTTTACCGTTGACCACCCCCTCAAACTGCTTTTCCCTGCCATCGGTAATCAGGGTGATAACAGTTCTGAACCGGGCATTTCTGTCAGCTGCATTTTTAAGGTTTTCAAGCAGCATATCCACATTTTTACGGTCATCACCTGGTGTGCCGGCGTAACGTGCCGAATGTACACCGGGTGCACCACTCAACGCTTCCACCTCCAGACCGGTATCATCTGCAAAGCAGTCCAACCCGTAGGTATCATACAAATAGCGGACTTTCAATCGCGAATTTTCTTCCAGCGTATCGCCGGTTTCGGGTATTTCAATGGTATTGCCAAGGTCTTTCAGACTTAATATTTCAAAATCTCCTATAAGTATTTTCTGCACTTCTGCAACCTTGTGTAAATTATTCGTAGCAAAATATAATTTCACTGCCAGTTACTGACTTCGCTTGACATCAAGAAGATCTACTTCGAAAATAAGGTTGGCATTAGGAGGAATACCGCTGCCCCTGCCGGCGCTGCCATAACCAAGCCCGGAAGGAATATACAATGTAGCCGTGGTACCCTCCTGAAGCAGCTTAAACCCTACTTTCCATCCCAGAATAAGCTGTTCGAGGCGGAACTGAACACCCTGGTTGGCATCAAATTCCGAACCGTCGGAAAGAAGTGTTCCCCTGTAGTTCACCGTAACAAAATCGTCCAGTTCGGGAGAAATGCCCGTGCCTTGCGTATGAATCACGTACCGCAAACCTGAATTATCCACCATTGCAGTAATATTTTGCTCCTGAAGATATGTATCAATTATCTGCGTATCTAAGGCCAGTTGGACTTTATCTACGTTTTCAAGTTCAATTTGTAACTGCTCTTCCGGTGTGATTACCTCATCATCGAGGTTACATCCGGAATAAACCATAATAAGAACCAGTAACCCGATATTACGTGCCGTTTTCCTCATCGCTTTCTAAATTTAATTCAATATATTCACCAGTTCAACATTAAAAACCAGGATTGCATTCGCGGGTATGATCCCGTTTGCCCGCTCGCCGTATGCCAGTGTGGAAGGAATATATAAAACACCTTTCCCTCCTCTTTTCAACAGGCCGATTCCGATATCCCAACCTCGTATCACGCTGCCGGTGCCAAGAGTAAACTGATAGGGCTGATACTGCCGGCCTGCGTTATACACGTCGGCTTCTCTGGCATCTGCCTCCACACTGGTATCAAACACCTGACCGTTCAGAAGTTTCCCGGTATAATTAACGCTTACCTGCTGGTTGGGTTGCGGAAATTCGCCTTCTCCTTCTTCAATGATCACATACCGGAGTCCGGAAGGACCAATTTCAGCATCTATATTTTTTTCTTTCAGGTACGCATCGATCATCTTGCCATCTTCTTCAAGCTGATCAGCCTGTCTTTCAATGAATACCTCTTGTTGCTTTTCCATCATTTTCATCCGGTACACCCCGAATTCCTCCCGCGTAAAAACATCCTCTACCCCGATGAATACGGTAACGTCAGTACCTCTCTCCAGGCTGTCAGGTAAAGTAAGATTGAATGTGTTTTCATAGAGATTTTCGATGGGAAACTTCATGATCAGGCTATCTCCTTTCCGCAACATCCTGATGCCTTCTTCAAGTCCGCCGTCGTGACTCCGTACCGAATCATCGTAGCCGATTGCCATAGGGCTTCCGGTCCGTGTGGAAGAAAAGATTACATTTCCGGGCGCATCCACATAGCTCACATTCATTACCAATATATTTCCGTCTTCCGGTGCAACGCCCTCTCCCTCTATTACAAATTTATACTTCAGGCCTGAATCGGTAGTTTTGAACCCATCCTGTCCGCAGGATTGGAACAATGCAATTGCAAAGAACAGGAAGAGTGATTTTATCGTTTTATACATCAATTTTTGTGGTTTTAAAATTTATTTTAAGTTCATTTTTATATAGCGGCAGCAATCCTTTGAATTTTTCAATTGTTTCTGCAAAAGACAAAGAAGATTTACCGCCTGCAGCATTTTTATGTCCGCCTCCTTCAAAGTGCTTTCCTGCAAAATCGTTTACGGAAAAATCGCCGATTGACCGGAATGAAAGTTTTACATCCTCAGACCTGTCGATGATCACCGCAGCAAACTGAATTCCCTCAATAGACAAGGCATAATTAACCAGACCTTCGGTGTCGCCTGTTTTTGAATTAAACTTTTTCAAATCGCTTTTGGATATGGCAAAAATTGCGGTGTTGAATTCCTCCAGTACGGTAAGCCGTTCGCTCAGCGCAAAGCCTAGGAAATTCAATCTTTCAAGTGAATTAGTATCGTAAATGAGCTTGGCAATCTTTGCCGGATCTGCTCCGTGACCTACCAGTTTTGCTGCCGTGAAGAGCACATTATGTGTTGTGTTGGAATGCCTGAATGATCCGGTATCGGTCATCACCCCGGCATAAAAACATGCAGCAATATCCTTATCTATCAAATCCTGATCACCTGACTGCACGATCAGGGCATAAACCAATTCGGCTGTGGATGCAGCTTCGATACTCCACTCTACATAGTCGGCAAAATCTTCCGGATCAAGATGATGGTCAATAAGTACTTTTACCGCTTTGCTTGCCCGCACTTTTTCTCCCAGGTTGTTGATCCGGCTTAACGCCGAAAAATCAAGACAAAATATGATCTCCGATTCGGCGATCAACCGGGTGGCCTCCTTTTGCCCCCCTTTTTCATAAATGATCACTTCGTCATTGCCCTTCATCCAGTTAAGAAAAGCCGGATAGTCCGTGGGAGTAATAACATTAACCTTATGCCCTTTCTTCCTTAAATAACCAGCCAGACCCAGCGACGACCCCAGCGCGTCTGCATCAGGCTTCTGGTGCGTGACAATAACTACCTTCGCCGGCTTGTTGAGTAAATCTTTAAAGGATGAGAAATTTTGCATTATTCCGGTTTGAATCCTATGGTTCAAAAACACCTCAAAAAAAACACCTGATTATTTCATCACGAAAAATCAGGATTGCAAATTTGGTAAGAATTCAACGTAAAACCAAAATGATGGATGATTGATCAAACAACATCCCAACATAATAAAAAGATTTCACCTGGATTATTGTTACAGATATTACCTCCTGATTTTAAACTAATATTGTACTTTTGCAGGCCGAAAATTAACATCATACAGACAAAACAAACCTAAAAACAATGGCAGGAAACATCACTTTTACAATGATAAAACCGGATGCGATAGGCGCAGGAAACAGTGGTGCAATCATAAAAATGATCGAGGATAGCGGATTTAAGATTATTGCTATGAAATACACCCGGTTATCGCGCGAAAGAGCCGAACAATTTTATATGGTACATAAAGAACGGCCTTTTTACAACGACCTATGCGATTACATGTCATCAGGCAACATCATACCTATGATCCTCGAAAAAGACAATGCGGTGGAAGATTTCAGAAAATTGATAGGCGCTACAAATCCACAGGAAGCTGCGGAAGGAACCATACGCAACCTTTTTGCCGAATCCATCGAATCCAACGCCATCCATGGGTCAGATTCGGATGAAAATGCCGGAATTGAAGGTAACTTTTTCTTTTCGCAAGTCGAACAGTTTTAACATAAAATCGTCATTAGAAAAATGAGGCCCTGCCTGATGTGTTGTTAAGTTTATCAGCATTAAAGCCTGCCTGTATTGTGCGGAGGGAATTAAACCGCTCCTTACGGCTTAAAAACATCAGGATACTTGCTTGCTTTCGGATTGAGCATCAGGATGTTTAATCCAGAAATTATTATAGCCCAGCCCAACATTTATTTTGATCTGCCTTAACTGAATCATTTCAAGAATGGCCAGAAAG
>JADFHN010000088.1 GCA_022567155.1 Bacteroidota bacterium | reverse complement strand
CTCGCTACGCCTCCGTTCCAAAATTCTGTGCGAGCACTTGACTGTCAGATACTTGAAACGCTCATAACAAAGATTCATGAATTAATCAGGTTAGAGTCTGTCTATAAACTTACAATATAGAAAAATTGAATTCCATAAATCCCCTCTTGGGAGGGGTAGGGGTGGGTTTATTAATAAATTCATTCAATTTTTCTTTGAATAAACAACTTTATGGACAGACACTATTTAAATATCGACAGTGTTGGAATATCGCATTTTGGAGCCTTCTTTTAACTTTCGCTTTCCTCGATAAAAACCCTCAACAGTGCATTAAACTCTGCGATTTGGTAATCAAATCCAGCAACGATACTTTTGCCCTTGTCAGCCAACCTTTGATATCCCCACAAGCGCCGTCAGCGTCGGAGTTAATATAGCTTTTGATCCAGAGTCAGATTAAAAGTATTAGAAGGCAAGGAGAAAGGGTAGGAGGATTACACATTCTTTTTGCATTTTTTGGATTGTGTGGTTGGCTTGAGCGATTGACAAATGTTGTGGGAGTCAGGGGAGGCATTTTCTTTAACATTTCTTTTTAGTTACAAGCGACATTTATTTTTCACTCTAAATTATTAGTGCGTGAGTGATAGGAGCAAGCTACCCTGTAGCGCGGATAGCCCGACCCGACTTGCTTACGCGAAGGTGTTGCAAAGCAAAAAGGGATACGACTAAAAATTTAATTTCCGCTGATCATATTATAGCGATGTGATCAATCGTAATTTGCCATCTTTAATTCTCATCAAATTATACGCTAATGAACCGATTTATTAAAACTACCCTCGTCTTATGTTTCTCATTGTGGATGATAATTCCCATTAATGGACAGGAAATAACAGAAAAAACTTTTAGTGGCTTAAAATTTAGAAGTTTGGGCCCGGCATTTACCTCGGGGCGGATTGCTGATATTGCTATTCATCCGGATAATGAAAATATCTGGTATGTAGCTGTAGGCTCAGGTGGTGTGTGGAAAACTATAAACGCGGGCACCACATGGACGCCTGTTTTTGATAAACAAACCAGTTATTCGATAGGTTGTGTGACCATCGATCCTAATAATCCGCATACCATTTGGGTTGGAACAGGTGAAAACGTAGGTGGCAGGCATGTTGGATTTGGTGACGGTATTTATGTAAGTTATGATGAAGGTAAAGCCTGGAAATACATGGGTTTGAAGGAATCGCAGCATATTTCAAAAATTGTTGTACATCCTAAAAATTCTAAGGTAATTTGGGTAGCTGCCCAGGGACCATTATGGAGTAAAGGTGGTGAGCGCGGTGTTTATAAATCGACAGATGGCGGCCAGACATGGAAAAGAACACTTGGCGATGCTGAATGGACAGGTGCTACAGATTTGGTTATAGATCCAAGAAATCCTGACTTAATATATGCTGCCACCTGGCAGAGACATAGGAATGTTGCTGCTTATATGGGAGGCGGTCCCGGCTCGGGCATCCATAGAAGTAAAGATGGGGGAGAGACCTGGGAGAAATTGACAAACGGCATTCCGGAATCGAATTTGGGTAAAATAGGCTTAGCTATTTCGCCTTTTAATCCGGATGTTATTTATGCTGCTATTGAATTGGACCGCAAGAAAGGAGGCGTGTTTATATCTAAAAATAATGGCGCTTCATGGGTAAAACAGTCAGATGCAGTTTCCGGAGGCACAGGACCTCATTATTACCAGGAATTGTATGCTTCTCCGCATCATGAAGGTAGATTGTATCTGATGAATAATAGAGTTAAGATCTCGGAAGACCATGGGAAGACATTTTATACCATGAATGAAGATAAAAAACACGTAGATAGTCATGCAATTGCTTTCAAAAAAACTGACCCGGACTATTTGCTGGTAGGTACCGATGGCGGTTTATACGAAACATTTGATTTAACCAGGAATTGGAAATTTGTGCGTAATTTACCAGTCACACAATATTATAAGGTTGCAGTCGATGATGCCAAACCTTTTTACCATATCTATGGAGGCACCCAGGACAACGGATCGCATGGCGGGCCTTCACGAACAACCAGCAGAGGGGGCATTCGTAATGATGACTGGTGGAAAACATTGGGAGCGGATGGTCATCAATCGGCAATTGAACCCGGCAATCCGGATATAACTTATGGGGAGTTCCAGCAGGGCGTCTTGTGGCGAATTGACCAATCTACAGGCGAAACGGTTTTTATCCAGCCACAACCAGGAAAAGGTGACCCTTATGAACGCTTCAACTGGGATGCTCCCATTCTGGTAAGTCCGCACAATCCAACAAGGTTATATTTCGCATCACAACGTGTTTGGCGATCAGATAATAGGGGAAATGAGTGGAAGCCTATTTCTCGTGACCTTACACGAAACCAGGACAGATTAACACTTCCCATTATGGGTAAAATGCAAAGTTGGGACAATGCCTGGGATATTGGCGCTATGTCAAATTATAATACCATTACCTCACTGGCCGAGTCACCAAAGCAGGAAGGCTTAATTTATGCCGGCACGGATGACGGCATCATCCAGGTAACTGAAAATGGAGGTGAATCGTGGCGAAAGATTGAATTGGGTAGTATTAAAGGCATACCTGCAACGGCCTTTGTGAATGACCTGCGGGCTGATTTATTCGATGCCGGCACGGTGTACGCGGCCCTTGATAATCACAAATACGGCGATTTCAGGCCGTATCTGATTAAAAGCACGGATAAAGGGAAATCCTGGGTATCAATCAACGGTGATCTGCCCGATCGACTGATTACCTGGCGGCTGGTTCAGGATCATGTTAAAAGCGATCTACTATTTGTTGCGACTGAGTATGGCATATATTTTACTTCAAATGGAGGAAATAAATGGATAAAATTAAAAGGAGGAATACCTACCATTTCTTTTAGGGACATCGCCATACAGCGCAGGGAAAACGATTTGATCGGGGCCTCGTTTGGACGCGGATTTTATGTGCTGGACGATATAACGCCATTGCGGGACTTTGATCAGACAACGCTGAAAAACGAAGCAACGCTATTTAAAATAAAACCAGCATACGGGTATGTTCAAAAACGAGGACTTGGAGGGCAGGGAGCCGCTGATTATAGTGCAAATAATCCTCCATACGGAGCTGTTTTTACCTATTATATGCCTGAGAAGCTTAAATCTCTGAAAGAGGTTCGTCAGGAAAAAGAGAAGGAACTAAGCAAACAAAAAGCAGATATTCCTTTCCCCGGATGGGATGCTCTTGAGGCGGAAAAAAGACAGCAAAAACCACGTATTATCCTTACCATAAAAGATAAAGATGGTAAAGTTGTAAATACGGTTGAAGGAACAAATGAAAAGGGATTTAACCGGGTAAATTGGGAGCTAACTTATGCTGATATGAGCGGAGAAAAATTAATAAAATCAGAGTCAGAAGGGAACTTCTTCAGAAACAACATCCTTGCAACTCCGGGTACTTACTCGGTAACCATGTCTAAGGTGGTTGATGGAAAAGTAACTACGCTTACTGATCCACAAAATTTCGAGGTGGCGCCATTGGCTGAAGGAGCGCTTGCGGGTGCATCTGTCTCGGAAATCAGCAGGTTCAGGAATCGGTATCAAAAATTTCAGCAGGATTTGACAGCTACGAACACGGTTTTGGAAAAAAATATTTTACTGGCCGGGGCAATGGAACGCGCCCTGGCTAAAGCAACTATCCCGGTGAGCGAGTTGGCAGAGCGGGTGTATCAGCTCAGAGAAAAATTACTGGATATAGATAAAGTCATGAACAGGGATAAAACCAAAGGAGAAATTGGTGAACGTTCTGACCCGACACCCAGAGATGGGGTGCGACTGGGTTTGCTGGCATTGGCTAACACGTATGGCCCCACGGCAAACCAAATCGCTGGTTTTGAACGGGCTGCAGCCCAACTTGATGAAGTTAAAGCTGAGATTAAAAGTATTGTTGAAGATACTATTCCAGAGCTTGAAAAAGACTTGAAAGCTGCCGGTGCTCCGTGGATTGAGGGTCAGGGATTGATTGGTAATTGATTGTATTGCTTATAGTCAAACCGTATTCTTGAACTGCCAGATGTTTCTGCTGAAGCATACGGTCAGGAATGAACCTTATTTGGATGAATAAGGGATGTGTGTAAGACGCAAATTGCTTTAATCCCGAAACTTCGGGGCAGACATAACAATGCGTTATTACTTATAGCTCGCTCGGATGAACTTCGTGCGGACGGGTTAACAAATAGCTTTGGTTATGGCATATGCTATGCTCGATTTACAGAGTTTGCCGGCTTTTGTTCCATAATGTCCTGCCTGCCCGTCCGAAACACAGTGAAGGAGGGCTTGCCCCGACCACAGCGTCGGGGTTAATATAGCTTCATTTAGTGAGGGTGATTAACCCAGGCATTGAAAATGTAAGAAAAAATTACATTGATAAAAAGTAACTTCTCAAAAAGTTGCATTTATTAGTTGAATTTAATGGATACGGTTTTTCGAAAAATTAATATTTGAAACTATTACGCTGCCTCGAATGTTTTCATTTTGCAAATAAATGCGAATTCAAATACCGGTATCACAAAACTTTTACCACCTATTGTTTGACACATGATATTTAAATTATATAATTGGCGCCGTAATGAAACGGAAATGAGCCTTATTAGAGTCTGTCTTTAAAGTTATGATGATTTGAAATTTAAAAAAATGCCATGCCTGCCCTGACTGCCGGCAAGCAGGCGGCAGGCAGGAACATCAATAATTCCCCTCCTGGGAGGGGTGTAGGGGTGGGTCAATATAAAAACCATTCATTTTTTTGAATTTGCGAACTTTATAGACAAACTCTAATTAATACTGTTAGCGCATCAAAAATTATATAACTCACTAAATATCAATTACTTGAATTCACCCTTTATTAACTATATTCTTCATCGGAGATAAATATTTTTTAGGGAATTTGATTTTAATTTTTTACACGAAAATTCATGGAACTGTATCTTGAAGGAATTGCATATTACGTTTATCCTGTTCTTATATTTTTAATTATTGCAGAGTATCTCTCTGCGAAGCATCTATATAATCTTAAAGAATCACTTTCCAGCGTCACTATTGCCGGCGTATCTTCCTTAATTGCAGTTTTCACAAAAGTATGGGCGCTAGGGGTGTTTTATCTTGTCTTTGAATTTTCAAAAGAATTCAGGATTGAATATTTAGGGTATGAATCGTTAGGTTGGGCCTGGTATGCCTGGCTGGTTGTAATTATAGCTGATGATTTTAGTTTTTATTGGCACCATCGGCTGAGCCACAGCATACGTATATTATGGGCTGCCCATTCTCCACATCACAATGCTGATTCTTTTAACCTGTCAGTCGGCATACGTAACGGGTGGTTTATTACCCTTTATAAACCTGTTTTTTGGCTGTGGATGGCAATTATAGGATTTGAACCGGTAATGATCGCAATGGCAATGATTTTCAATGGAATTTTCCAGTTTTTTCTTCATTCACAATTGGTTCCGTCGCTGGGATGGATTGGTAAAATTATAAACAACGCGTATGTGCATACTGTACACCACTCAAGTAATGTGGAATACCTGGATAAGAACCATGGTGGAATTTTGTTGATCTGGGACAGAATATTTGGTACCTATGTACATCCGATAAAAGGTTTGGAGAATAAATTTGGTGTATTAAAACCACCACCTTCGCTTAACCCAATAACAGCGAACACCCATGAATTTGTCTGTATTTGGAAAGATATGAAGCGGGCGCCTACATGGAAGGATAAGATAAAGTATATTTTTTATCCTCCCGGATGGAGCCATGATGGGTCTACGCTTACTACCAGGCAGATGCAGGCTGCTCATGCTGCAAAAATCGCCAAAATGGACGAAAAGAAATCAGAAGCGTTGAGTGAAGAAGATTACATGGAAAGAATGACAGGGTAGGGATGCAATTGAATTTTATCACTTGAGTTTCCTGACCCGGAAGCCTGTCCGGCTGAGCCGTCGGCAAGCCTATGGCGACCGATGACTGCCAGCCCGACATGAGTCAATCTGGCGGGAGTCGTTCGGACGGGGTCCGCCTGTCTGGTCAGGTTTGACAAGGTCGGGCAGGTAACTTCCCTGCCTACCGCAGGGAAGTCGGAGGAAGTGATCCCGCCTTTGAAAAGAGCGTTGGAAAGCAATGCTGTAAAAGTAAATAATTATTTACTTTTCACTATATATATTATTGTTATCTTTGTAAGTGAAGTGTAGTGAACTTTTGCGAGAACTTAGAAAGGCAGGATGGTTTATTGAAAGACAAGGTAAAGGTTCACATCTGATTTTAGCTCATAAAACAAAAGAAGGAAAAATAGTTTTCCCAAATCATGGATCTAAAGAAATGCCGAAAGGTACAGAAAAAGTGATTAAACGAATGGCTGGAATAAAATGAGAAAATCGAGAAAGAAATTTATCGCAATTGTGGATGCATCAAGTGTAGGATTTGGTGCTTATATCGAATATAAGGGAGACATAATAACCACTGTTGGCGACACATTGACTCAAGTTGCAAACAATATGGTTGAAGCACTAAATCTTTACCTGGAAGAGCATGGAGATTATATAAAAGTTGGGAATATCAATTTTAAAATTGACTTGAAGGAATTTTTCAAGCAGCATAATTATCTAAACGCCAAAAACCTTGCCCGTAGAATTAAAATGAATCCAACCCTCCTAAGTCAGTATGTCAATGGGAAAAAGTTGCCATCTCCCAAACAAACGGAAAGGATCATCAATGGAATTGTTGAAGTGGGTAAAGAGTTGGCGGCAATCAGATTGTAGTCTGAGTGAGAAATAAGTATTGACGTTCCTAACAGAACATCCATATCTAAGTTTTGAGCCGGAAAGTGATTTAGGAAAGTTTCTCATATTTTCTTAACTTTTCGCAATGCCTGAACCTACCCGCCAGCTTGCCGCTATTATGTTTACCGACATCGTCGGGTACACGGCTTTGATGGGCAAAGATTCCAACAAGGCTCTGGAACTCATACGCATCAGCAAAGAGATTCAGAAACCGTTGGTGGAGAAGCATAACGGCAGGTGGCTCAAAGAAATGGGTGATGGATCACTTTCCAGTTTCAATAGCGCCCTGGATGCGGTCAACTGTTCAATAGAGATTCAGGAATCCGCACGTGCCAAGCTCGACGGCAAGCTGCGGATAGGCATTCACCTGGGTGATGTCACCGTCGAAGAGGACGATGTTTATGGAGATGGTGTTAATGTGGCTTCCAGGCTGGAATCAATAGCTGACCCAGGAGGTATTTACATATCTGACGCCATCGAAAAGGCAATACGTGGGCAAGCGGATGTTCAGGCCAAGCTCCTTGGTGAAGTCAGCCTCAAAAATGTAGATTATGGTGTTAAGACTTACGCACTTCAGGGTGTAGGATTGCCCGTACCCGACCTCGAGGAGGAAAAACAAATATCAGGCAGATTCGTTGCTGAATTGCAACGTCGTGGTGTATTACGGGTGGGAGTGGCTTACGTCGTTATGACCTTGCTACTGATCCTGTTGCACAGAGAAGCAGCATCTTGGATAACACTTTCCGATTGGTCATTGCCGGCCCTTATTGTTGTTCTGATCAGTATTTTTCCCATTGCCATGTTCCTGGCCTGGAACTATGAAAGAAGTCCTGAGGGTTTTGTCCGAACCACCTCTCAACAGTCTTGGCAGAATCCGTACACCGCCAGCCAACGAAAACCGTTGACGAGCAATTTTATCATTGTGGGATTGATATTGGTAATAATCGTTATGTACATATATCCTCGGTACCTATCATCAAAGGAAGCAGACACAGAAGTCACATTCGATGACAAATCCATTGCTGTGTTACCTTTTGTCGATATGAGTCCTGAGGGTGACCAGGAATATCTGGGAGATGGACTGGCAGAAGGAATCCTCAATTTGCTTACTAAAATTCCAGAATTAAACGTGATATCCAGGACATCTGCATTTTCGTTCAAAGGACAAAATGTAAATATACCGACCATAGCTCAAAAGTTGGGGGTCAATCATATATTGGAAGGGAGCGTACAAAAGTCAGGTGAAACTGTGCGAATTACTGTTCAGTTAATTGAAGTAAGGAGTGATAAACATCTTTGGTCGGAAACCTGGGACAGGAACATCAGCGATATCTTTGTCACACAGGATGAGATTGCAAATGCTGTCATATCATCCTTAAAGTTGACTCTACTCAAAGATGCAATTCCAAAAACCTCTAAGACTGATCCGGAAGCTTACGCTCTATATTTACAGGCAAAGCATTTAGCAGAACAAAAATCTGTTGAGGGAATAATCAAAGCTGAAGAAATTATTAAGCAGAGCTTAGCGATTGACTCCACTTATGCTCCTTCCTGGAATTTATTGGGTCGGATATTTTATTTAGCAGCTAATAATCTGGGTATAAAACCAGTCATTATGAGTATGGAGATTGCAAGAACGGCAGCCCAGAAATCTCTGGCTCTTGATAATGATAATGTCTCGGCATATGCAATGCTTGCTGATATTGCGCTGATGTTCGATTGGGATTTTAGGGCTGCAGATGAGTATATCAAAAAAGCATTTAATCTAGGCCAAGGTAATGAAGAGATCACCATTGTCGCTGCAAATTTTGCAAGGAATTTTGGCAAATTTGATGAGTCAATACGATTGTATGAAAAGGCAATAAAGATGAACCCTGTTTCATATGGCAATTATAGTGATCTTCGATTGGCATATTTAATGGCAGGACGATTGGATGAGGCCATTAATACCATGCAAAAGGCGTTATCTTTTAACCCAAATGCTGCATCGGGACATACACGACTAGCTGAGATATTAGTCCTACAGGGTAAATTTGACAAAGCGTTGACGGAAGCTGAAAAAGAAACTGATGAGGGCTGGAGTTGGTACGCCAGATCTTTGGCGCTTTCAGCTTTGGGAAGATACGATGAGGCCAACGATTTCCTTTCCCGCTTTGTTGACGTATATCCCCAAAACGGGGCTTTTCAAATCGCCATTGTGTATTCGTTTAGAGGTGAAACAGATAAAGCTTTTGAATGGTTAGAACTTGCTTATGAATATCATGACGCAGGCTTAATCCAAATTCTACACTTCCCATTTTTTAGACCGCTTCACAAAGACCCTCGGTGGAATACTTTATTGGATAAAATGGGATTTCCGAAAGACTAGGTAATTATTTCATTGAATGAAAAATGTTATGTCACAGAATGAATGAATATTCCCTTCCATCCGTTTATCTTTAACATATGACCCACCAGCCCCAAGGTTTCAATAAGTTCAGGCAAGAACTCATGCAACGGCATGTGACCGATGATGAGAATATCGACCCTGTTACCCCCTCGATTTTCATCGGATCAGAGAATCTAAAATCAAATATCCATAACTTCCCTAAAATTCAGTATTATGTCTGAAAGGCGGCTGGCAGCAATCATGTTCACCGACATCGTCGGTTATACGGCCTTGATGGGCAAAGATGATTTTGGGACTTTTCTATTCTAATTATTGCTATGTGCCTCTAAAAATGCTACTATTTTTTTCGCGTGGGAGAATTTCTGTTAGGGAATGGACTAATTTTTAATTTTACGTTGTAGTGTTATAAAGGAACGTGGACTCGAAAAAATATCTAAGGAGGAGTTATTGAAGGGTATAAAGATGAAGGTAGTAAACTTAAATAGAGGATATGATGACCCTTTGGAATCAACTGTTGGATTTCCCGGTTGTACACAAGGTGAAGCCTAAAATGATCACCATCAGTAACCCTGAATTCTGAAAAGAAAATGGCTACCAATAAGACTAAAAAACAACATACAGTACCGGAGTTTTATCTAAAGAATTTTTCAAATGATTACGGGAAGCTTTTTGCTTATGATAAGATCACAGGCAAGGACTTTCCAACAAATACTGAGGATGTTACGACCAGAAAGTATTTCTATGATTACACTCCTATTGATGCTTTATTAGGAGACCAAACTTTAGAAAAAGCTCTATCCGTTTTCGAAGATGCTTGTGCAAGGACATTAAAAGAGGTTATTGAAGACCTAGAGGGAGGTAAATTTAATGGAATTAGCATCAGACAACGGATGATATTAGCTGAATTCATTCATATACAACTTACAAGAACTCCTGAATTCAGAATTATTTCTGAGCAAATGTCTCAGGAAATAGAGCGTCAACTCCTATCCAAAGGAGTTGATAAAGAGTTCATTGAAAAAAGTGGATTGAAGGCTGATGAATTCGATTCAAAGGAACAGCAAATCTATAACCTAATTTCTCCAACGGAAGAGTGGGTACATGATCTTTGTAACCGAACCTGGTTCTTTTGTGAGAATAAAACAAAGTATAAATTATATACATCAGATCATCCTGTATCAACTCACCACGATCATGAGAAAGGAGAGCATGAAATAGTTTTCCCGTTAAGTCCTTGCTATATTTTAAGTATAGTCCTGGAGACAAAAGACAAAAAACTTGAATACGCTGATAATAGGCTCTTAACACTAAAGCCAGAAAATGTGGAATTTTGTAATCATCTTGCTCTTTTGAAATCGCATAGACAGATATACACATGCGATGGTGATTTCTCCTTTGCAAAAAAGATTATCAAGAAGAATCCAAACTTGTCAGATCCAGACAGGCCAAGAATTCAGGGTGGTCCCTAATTTGCCATTAGATAGCTCCTCAACTCAGGCATTATGAGAATCTATTGAAAGCCCGCCAGGCACTCTCAAATGTCCTTGCTGGAGTAGATAAAGGAATTACCAATGACTTTCTTGCACTGGAGATTCGGACGGCTTTGTCGGTGTTATCGGAAATTACGGGCGACGAATCACAACGGAGGACCTGCTGGAGAATATCTTTAATAAGTTCTGTATCGGAAAGTAACCTGATATTTTGAAGTCATTGAAAGAATCAGAAAGTTCATTTGTGTCGATTCTAGGCAGTTTTTAAGACGATTCTAGTTGATTTTCCTTGATCATTTGATATTCTCTATTAACAAAAATAATTTTGACTAGAAAGGATGCCCTCTACTTGATTTTGGGACTTTTTTTATTCAATAATTGCTATGTGCCTCTAAAAATGTTACTAATTTTCTTACGCATAAGACCATACCTTTTAGGGATTAGCTGAAAACCACATAAATATCTAACTTACAGAATGTCTGAATTTACCCGACAGCTTGCCGCTATCATGCCTGCCCACCGAAGCCTTAGCGAAGGTGGGTTCACCGAACTATCGTTATGGAAAAGTTAAGCCCGAAACGACAACTCGCTGCCATTATGTTCACCGATATTGTCGGCTATACGGCCTTGATGGGCAAAGACTCTGACAAAGCCCTGGAACTAATACGCGTCAGTAAAGAGATTCAGAAGCCACTGGTGGAGAAGTATAATGGCAAATGGCTCAAAGAGATGGGTGATGGTGCAATGGCACAGTTCAGCACTGCTTTAGATGCCGTTAATTGCTCCATAGAGATTCAGGAGGTAGCGCGTGCCAAGCTGGATGGAAAGCTGCGGATCGGAATACATTCCGGTGATATTACTATTGAGGATGATGACGTGTATGGTGATGGTGTTAATGTAGCCTCACGCCTGGAGTCCATAGCGGACCCTGGTGGAATCTATATCTCTGATGCCATTCAAAAGGCCATCCGGGGGCAAACGGATATACAGGAAAAATACCTTGGAGAGGTAAGGTTGAAGAATGTTGATTATGGTGTCCGCACCTATGCCGTTCAGGGGGTTGGACTACCGGTCCCGGATATCAAGGAGAAGAAAGAGTTATCTGGTCATTTTTGGGCTGAGATCCAGCGACGTGGAGTGTTACGAGTGGGTATGACCTACATCATCTTTTCGTTGTTGGTCTTTCTTTTAACGCGTGAAGCTATATCCTGGATAGACCTAACGACCGGTATTTTAACAGTGATTACCACCATTTTACTTATCGGATTCCCTGTCGCCATATACCTCGCCTGGAATTACGAGCGCAGCCCAGAGGGCTTTGTGCGAACTACTTCTCAACAGTCATGGCAGAATCCCTACAAGGCAGGTCAGAGAAAGCCACTAACAGGCAACTTTATCATTGCAGGAATGGCCCTGATCATCGTGGTCATGTACATGTACCCCCGATACGTGGCAAACCCTGTGGAAAACGCCGTAACCGTTGCTGAAGTCAAAATCGATGCCAAGTCAATAGCCGTACTTCCATTTGTCAATATGAGCAACGACCCTGACCAGGAATACTTTTCTGATGGACTTTCGATGGAACTGTTAAATGCCCTGGTCAGAATACCTGGCCTGAAAGTGATTGGTCGGACTTCCTCGTGGACCTACAAGGGAGTCACAAATAAGGACGTAAAAGTAATCGGTGAGGAACTGGGAGTGGGGGCGATCCTCGAGGGTAGTGTCACAAAGGCAGGAACAAATATCCGCATTGTCGCACAGCTAACAAATACTGAAGATGGCTTTAACTTGTGGTCCCATACCTACGACAGAGAGTTGACAGACATATTTGCTGTTCAGGATGAGATAACTGCCGCCATTGTGGATGCATTGAAAGTCCATCTGACCAACGAAACCATTTCAATAAAACCCACTACCACTGCTGACATCGATGCCTATACGATATATCTTCAGGCACGACAAAGGCTTGCCTCCCGTGGCATAGAAAACCTGATAGAAGCAAGGCGGCTATTTGAAGAAGCCATCAGGCTCGATCCAGACTATGACCCTGCTTACTCGGGCCTTGGCCGTGCGATTTCACTTTTTCCTTATTACTCTACTGAGTTTTCCGCACATGAGGTAGCTGGTCCGGCAAAAGATGCCGCCAACAAGGCCCTCGAGCTTAATCCTCAAAATTCAGAAGCTTTTTCTGTTCTTGGGATGGTAGCAACCTACTTTGAATGGGATTGGAAGGCCGCCGAGGAGGCATTCAATAAATCACTCGAACTCAGCCACGATGACGCAGAGATCTATAATTTCATCGGCGATTATTACCGTGTTGTCGGGCACCCAACGCTTGCGATTGAAATGGAATCCAGGGCCCTGGAACTTGATCCCCTTCATGCAGTAAACCACTCTGATTTAGCTTTTGCTTATGCATTAGTAGGGGACTGGGAAAATGCGCTTCGATATGCAAAAAGCGCTCAAGCTTTGGGTTTCCTCCATACAGCTAATAATGACCTACTGTTTACGCAAAGCTACATCGAACTGGGCCGTTTGGACGAAGCTGAAAATGTCGTTGCAGGACTGGATGATAATAACAATAATTACTACGTTAACCTGTATATCAAAACCATCATGGCCATAGCAAAGGGGGATTCCGTTAAAGCCATTTCATATATTGAACTATTGGTCAACGAGGCAGAAAACCTAAAGGTATCTTCACGGATGGGAACATTATATCTCGACTTAGGAATGCATGAAGAAGCTGCCTATTGGTTCGAGAAAGCATATGAAAATCGTGAATTGGAATTGATGTTACCACTTGGCCCAGGTGGTTTAACACTCCCTGAAAATCTCCCTGACCATCCTGCTTTGCAAGCAGCACTCGATAAACCTGAACTTAATGCCCTTTTTGAAATTAGAAGGAAGAATCTTGGTTTAACAAACGATTCACCCTAAGAGAAAGCAGATGTCAGAAACCACAAGACAACTTGCCGCTATCATGTTCAGGCGCATTCCAAATATGACAGAATTGACGCTTCAACTATATGATGATGAACATAAAACCGATAAGGACAGAAATTGATTATGAGCAGGCTCTTGAGAAGCTGGAAGTTGTTTTTGATGCTCAAAAAGGAACATCTGAAAATGATCTGGCTGAAGTGCTGGTTACCTTAATTGACAAGTACGAATCGGAACACTATCCAATAGACACCCCCGATCCCATTGAAGCTATCAAGATCAGAATGGAAGAAATGGATCTGCATCAAAAGGATTTAATGGATTTTCTCGGAACTAAGAGCAGGGGAACGATTTCCAATATACTGAATAAACGAAGACCGCTAACGCTTCCGGTGATTCGTGTACTTGGAGCAAAATTGGGCTTATCCTTTGATGTACTAATCAAAGAATACGAAATGAAGTTCTGACATTACACCTATTCCCGTACACCTCTATCTGTCAGCAGACAGGGTTGTTACTCATTCCATCCCTCCTGTTATTATTCCTCTATGCCTTTTATGTATACCAAGGTGCCTTTAAATAGCATGTCCGCAGCGTTCCTGACCTCCAAGTCCTATTTGGTGCTTTTTTGCCTTCCTGCAACTCATATTGCGCAGACCTTCTTTGCTAGATCGCATGACTGTTGCACTTAATCTACAACCAGTTGGCAAACGGTTACCATAGGTCCATTCCAGCGTGACCTGGTAAACAAGTCAGTAATGAAGATAATGTGGTAAATTTCAGAACGTATGGTAAGCAGATAATCATTATTAACAAATGAGCGTTTCCATT
>JADFHN010000021.1 GCA_022567155.1 Bacteroidota bacterium | reverse complement strand
CTTTTGTTAGCCGGTTACGTGAACCGTTATAAAAGATGATAAACCGGTATATCCAACCGACATAAGTCTTCTCAGTATTGTAGCTGAAATGATTTGTACGAATTACGTTCCTGACGCGTTCTAAAAACTTCGAGCTTGTCATTTGTGAATGATACTGCTGTATAATTCTGCAAATGAAGCATATTATACTGTGAATAGCTTTTTTGTCTAACTGGATAATACGCTGTATATTCGCAGTAATGCTGATATTGGCAGTAGAATATATGTTATGGTGATAGAAATGAAAACTTATTGCGCATCAGTAGATAGTTGGCATAAATTAAGGTGCCGATTTCGGGTTGACTGGTAATCCTGAAAGATTAGGAGAATAGAGAAATGAAATACTTGGAGCAATTCACCTGGCCGGTTCCCAAAGGGTTCTCTGACGCAGTGGCTACATGCAAATTCGAGCAAGGAGATTTGCTCTACAATACATGCCGGGCCTATGAAGAAGGCTAGAATCTGGATAATATTGATTAGATAATCCAGATTCAATCTCCCTCTCGCGGCTCAATACCCACAAAAGTGGAAGATGTTAAGACCGTTTTTGCAGACAACTGGCGAAGTATTCTGGTTCTTGAGCTCACAGATGTTCGCGATGGA
Organism: Bacteroidota bacterium; assembly: GCA_022567155.1. GTDB lineage: Bacteria > Bacteroidota > Bacteroidia > Cytophagales > Cyclobacteriaceae > SZUA-230. The sequence continues at coordinate 54,815 of JADFHN010000021.1, read as the reverse complement.
TGCACTAAACGCGTGATTCAGACTACACAGGGCAGGCTGTACTCTACTTTGCGTTTCGGGGATGTGTCTCTTCTTGAGCCTGAATCGGATGACCCTGACCTCCCATTTGGCGTTGACACCCTTTTTGACCACCTTGAGAAGGCCAAGGATTACTTCTTACCAGTTTTTGAGAAGAAGATGAAGAAACCAAATCTCTTCATCATTCCCGTTGATGTCCTGAATTCCATCACTACTCAGAAACACAGTCGAGCCGTTCACTGTCTATCGAGCTTAGGGTACGTCGAACAGAAGACTGTGTCCCTCAAAGATTGTGGAATTCCGAATTGGCGAGAATTCAACCCGATGCTCGAATTCAGGTGCGTCGCCATCGACTCTGGTGCATCAGAGACCGTTCGGGACACCTTGAAAGAATGTTTTTGGCCAAGGAGAGACAATTCAACTAAAGCGAAAACCGTCACGAGCGTTTTTTCACGCAAGAAGTATTCATCCGTGCAACACTTCTCCCTAGAACGCAAACACGGTCTGTTTGTTCCCTCAGTGTCACGGGGATTCGACACGATTCGTACTCACTCGTTTAAGCATCAATGGTTCTACAGGTATCGTGTCCACTACCCTCGCTTGGATGAGATAAACCCGAGTCTGTCCAAGTTTCTGATTTCCACATTTGAGAACTGTCCTAATCACGTCTTCCGGAATTCTGGTTTCTCTTGTTCCAAGTGCAAGACGGCTTTGAGTATCGAGCTTAAACATTACACCGAACATGAAGTGATTGACTTGGCCAAGTGGAGTCGGGAATACGATTCAGTAAAGGATCGGCACGAAAACCTGCAGAAATATTTCCTCGACAAAGACAGAAGAACTATTGCCGTCGAAGTGCCACTTTGGGCAGAATCGAATGAATTTTCGGATTATGAAAAGGTCTTCAAAACTTCCCAAGCATTGACCGGGCACATTGACCTTGTTCGTTATATTGAAGAAAGAGGAGGCAAGTGTCGTGTAGAGATTTGGGACTACAAACCGGGTGCATACAACGAGAAATATGCAGGCACACAGGTCTTACTATATGCATTTATGCTGTCACTCAGAACAGGGATTGCATTCACAAATATTTCTTGCGGTTACTTTGACGAAGTGGATGCCTTTACATTCAAACCCGGCCAAGTTGATACAAAGATTCTTAAGGAGTTGGGGAAACATGTGACCAAGTAGCCCAACTGAAACTTTACAATGCGCAGTAATAATCACCATAACAAGGCGCTCCAGCGGACGCTCGTACCTCGCGCCTCTCAGCTGAGTCGTTAGGCTTCAAAAGTGAAGAGATAAACATGATCAATGTGACTACAAAAGTCGCCCCTGTTGCTCCATCAGAGAGGATCATCTCGATGGATGTACTGCGAGGGATTGCTATCCTGGGCATTTTAATTATGAACATCCAAAGTTTTTCAATGATCGGGGCGGCTTACATCAATCCGACTGCATATGGCGATCTTACGGGTATGAACAAATGGGTTTGGGTATTAAGTCATGTGTTCGCTGACCAAAAATTTATGACCATTTTTTCGATTTTGTATGGTGCAGGTATTGTGTTGATAACCAGAAAAGCTGAATCCAAAGGACGGCTCGCTGTAGGTTTGCACTATCGCCGCACATTCTGGCTTCTTGTGATTGGATTGATGCACGCTTACCTGCTATGGTATGGAGACATTTTGGTAACTTACGGCCTCTGCGCGCTTGTCGTCTTTTTATTTCGCAAGGCGTCACCACGAAAATTATTGATAATTGGACTGCTTGTTATTTCAGTAGCTTCGGTGCTCTATTTCTTTTTTGGGTGGTCGGTATCCTATATGCCAACAGAAGCCTACCAGGAAACGATGAAGAGCTGGAAGCCAGGTGCCGAGCTGATTGACAAAGAAATATCCGCATATCAGGGCGGGTGGATGACACAAATGAGCCAACGGGTACCTGCTTCCTTTTTGTTTCAGACGTCCATATTTTTGATTTGGTTTGGTTGGCGAGCTGGTGGACTGATGCTGGTTGGCATGGCCCTGTTCAAATGGGGTTTGCTCACAGCGGAACGTTCAAAACGGTTTTACGTCACACTGATGGGTGTGGGATTTGGAGTGGGCCTGCCGGTTGTAACCATCGGGGTCATTCGCAATTTCGCAGCCGGTTGGTCTCTTGAATACTCGATGTTTTTCGGATGGCAGTTCAATTACTGGGGAAGCCTTTTCGTTTCTCTTGGCTATATCTGCGCAGTTATGTTGATTTGCAAACACCTATCTAATAGTAAAATAATCAGATTGTTTGCCGGAGTTGGTCGCACAGCCTTGACAAATTACCTGGTCCCAACTTTTATTTGCACCACTATTTTCTATGGCCACGGTTTAGGTTTGTTTGGACAGGTTGAACGCAGTCAACAAATGCTGATCGTCATTGGTGTGTGGGCACTGCAATTGTTAGTAACGCCCATTTGGATGCGTTACTTTAAGTTTGGTCCGGTTGAATGGCTATGGCGATCGCTAACTTATTTAAAGCGGCAACCAATTCGAAATTAGAAGTATTGTCAAGTTTTTTCAAGGAACGAATATTGTTGACTACCAGCTAATATATACAGGGAAAATTGCTAAATTCAACGTACTAATAAGGTTCTTTACTTTTTTTATATTATTGGCTGTAATCAACCTAATTGCTTTTTTATTGCTATGGTGTGTGTAAAAATTAACTTACCTTTTTGTAGAATGAGTATTTGAAAATGCGCACATATCACGAGGTTCAACTGCGAGCGCAATCACGTTCCCGTTTCACCTCGACATAAAGGGTATTGAGCATTTGCGTCAGGTTAACTGCCATCCGATAGTTTGCATAAAATACTTCAATCACCAATAAGACCCGGCAATTCAATCCTTCTATTCTAATCTCATTTTTAATATTAATCTATGAAAATATCCATTTTTTACCTGATAATACCCTGTATATTAGCGAAATGCTTCTGTTGACAGTAGAAAATATGGTATATTTAACGGTAAGGATAAACGCAATTGTGTTTTATATGCTGAACTGTAATTATAAGAACAATGACTCTATACAGCAACTGGTGGTAACTAAATTTAAACAAAAAAAAGGGAATAGCATGAAAACGGTAACTTACAGGACCAGTAACGTTGTCTTAATAATAACCATACTGGCAATTGTCTTACTATATGGTTGTACTAAAATGAGTGAGACCATTCAGGACAAAACTGCTGGTATGAATGGCAGCTTTGAAGTTACGGAATCCGGTTTACCTGTAAATTGGCTCATTTACACACCAAAAACAATCCCAACAGGAGACTATGATTTAGTTATTGATACTACTGAATACAAAGAGGGAAGACAATCATTGAAATTCTTAGTTCGCGAATGTTCTGCTACTGGTGGATGGCATTCACCTGGATTAAGCAATGAATACAAAGCCATTCCTGGGGAGACATACAGGGTTAGTTTTTGGATTAAAAATGATGGATGTGAGTTTTTTATAAAAATCGGAGGTGTGAGTGCTTTTGATGGAAAGTATGAAACGATTGTTAAATCAAAAGAAAAAATAGACACATGGAAACATTATGAATATAATTATAAAATGCCATCGGAAAATAAATTCGATAGGATTCGTATTGAAATGAACATACTACATCCGGGTAGTTTTTGGATCGATGATATAACGATTGAAGGAATCAATGGTAAAAGTGTATTACTTACTACCCGTTAAAACAAATAAACCATACACCTTTAGGGATAATTAGCTTAACAAATGAAAAAACAGCAGCCAACGTTGAGATTATAATTAAGTTGACACATAACAATGTGTGGAGCGGACGAGAAGGCTCCTACTTGTTGGACAGTTTTGTGCCCTCTCAAAGGTTTATTTTAAAAGTAAGTTGTACTATAAAACCTCTCGCAGTTCATGCTCTCTTTTGGTGCTGCGTGCTTGTAGGAAGAAGTAATCGGCATTGCACATTTTACTGTGCGTGGGGCTTTTTGATATGAAACTCAAAGGTTAATTGGAATATGGAAATAGCGCTATTAAATGACATTGTCATCATCTTTGGGCTATCGGTTGTAATCCTATTTATATGCCATCGGCTTAAGGTGCCGGTAATTGTGGGATTTCTCCTAACCGGGATATTGACCGGACCTTATGGACTTGGACTGGTGAAGGCAGTTCATGAAGTTGAAGTTCTGGCTGAAGTCGGTGTTGTGTTGCTGCTGTTTACCATTGGGATGGAATTCTCGCTTGAAAAACTGTTGAAAATAAAGAAATCATTCCTGGTAGGCGGTTCCTTGCAGGTATCAATAACGCTTATAATTTCTTTTTTTATAGCCAGACAATTTGGACAACCTATTGGCCAGTCAATTTTTATTGGATTTCTGGTATCCCTCAGCAGTACGGCCATTGTCTTAAAACTTGTTCAGCAAAGGGCCGAAGTTGACAGTCCTCATGGGCTGACGACTCTAGGAATCTTGATTTTCCAGGACATTATTATTGTTCCAATGATATTACTTACGCCAATTCTGGCGGGGACCTCTGTAGGAACGATAGAATCAGTACTCTTTCTTTTTGCCAAAGGGATTGGGATCATCGTGTTCGTAATTATAAGTGCTAAATGGATCGTGCCACAGGTTTTGTATCACATTACCAAAACGCGCAGCCAGGAACTTTTTTTGTTGAGCGTAATCGTAATATGTCTTTCTATTGCCTGGATAACTTCCAGTGCGGGCCTTTCTCTTGCATTGGGTGCTTTTTTAGCGGGGCTGATCATTTCTGAATCTGAATACAGCCATCAGGCAATCGGAAATATGGCACCTTTCCGTGACGTCTTTACCAGCTTCTTTTTTGTTTCCATTGGCATGCTGTTGAATATAGAGTTCTTTTTCCAACATCCGGGCACTATTCTCCTGATTGCCTTCGCGGTTTTGGTAGTAAAATCGCTGATAGCCGGTTTTGCAACAATTGTATTGGGTTTTCCACTTCGCACCGCGATTCTGGTTGGTCTGGCGCTTGGTCAGGTTGGGGAGTTTTCATTTATTTTATCCAGAACAGGCGTTGAGCATAATTTACTCAGCGGAGATTTGTATCAGCTATTTTTGGCCTTCTCCATTCTAACTATGGCGGCGACGCCCTTTATTATTAATCTGGCCCCTCGTATTGCGGATACTATCCTTAAAATGCCCTTGCCCCAAAAGTTAAAATACGGTTTCTTGCCTGTTTCGGAGATCAAAATTTCCGAACAAAAGGATTACCTTGTTATAGTCGGCTATGGTGTGAACGGTAGAAATGTAGCGCGTGCTGCGAGGATGGTAAATATTCCTTATGTCATTATTGAGATGAACCCGGAAACAGTGAGAAGCGAACAGGCCAGGGGCGAAACAATTTATTTTGGCGATGCATCTCAAGAAGCAGTGCTTAAGAATGTTAAAATCAAAAGTGCGAAAGTTGCCGTCGTAGCCATAAGCGATCCCCCGGCTACCCGCAGGATTACTGAAACCATCCGCAGGCTCAGTCCGAAAGTACATTTGATTGTACGTACCCGTTATATTCGGGAGATGAAGCTATTGCAAGAATTGGGTGCTGACGATATCATTCCGGAAGAATTTGAAACATCAGTGGAAATCTTTACCCGTGTTTTGAGAAAATATCTTGTACCGAGAGATGACATCGAAAAGTTCATAGCTAAAGTGCGCGCGGAAGGTTATGAGATGTTTCGGAGCCTTTCCCAAAAGCGGGCATCTTTGTCTGATTTAAAGCTTCAGTTTCCCGATTTCGAAATCAGTACATTACGGGTTGGAGATAGGTCACGCCTGGTCGGGAAATCGTTAGCTCAGATAGAGTTGAGAAAAAAATATGGAGTTACCGTATTGGCAATACGCCGGAACTCGGAAATATTGTCTAATCCACATGGAGAAATACAAATTTGTGCTAACGATGTACTTTTTGTCCTTGGACCGCCGGATAAGATCATCGATGTCGCTGATTTAACGCATGATCTCGAATAATGAAGATATATTTAATGGATCCAATATTTCGGACCAAATCCGGCGCAAGTTTTCCAGCCTTTCCCCCCGATAGCGAGACTTGTGACAGGAAAGCTAATAGCTCACTTTGTCCGCCGAAGACGCAGTCGAAGGTGGAAAGCCGAAGGCTAAAGGTAAAAGTTATTCGAATTTCGAGCAGTCGAATATCAAATCAGTAAATCAGCAAATCAGTAAATCAATTTTGGCACAAGTCAGACTTATTCTATTGTCAGCGCCAGGACTTGTACCAGGGGAGGGAAATATTCATTTTTTTGTTATCCGGATATTATGATGTATATTTACTGTAATACCGCCATTGGCAGTAGAATGATTGTTTGCAATTTTAGAGATCTTTCAATATTTATTTACAATAAATCTTTCACTTAATTAAAATTTAAAGAGAACATAATGTCACTTAGAATCAACGACGAAGCGCCTGACTTCACAGCCCAAACCACTCACGGGGAAATAAATTTCCATGAATGGTTAGGTGATAGCTGGGGAGTTTTGTTTTCACATCCTAAAGATTTTACGCCCGTATGTACCACTGAATTAGGTTATATGGCTGGCCTCGAGCCCGAATTCACCAAGAGGAATTGTAAAGTTATCGGTTTAAGTGTTGACCCGGTAGAAGACCATACTGAATGGGCTAAGGATATAGAAGAAACTCAAGGGCACGCTATTAATTATCCAATGATAGGTGATAGTGATTTAGCTGTTGCAAAATTATATAACATGCTGCCTGCTGAAGAAGAAGGTACATCAGAAGGACGCACAGCGATGACAAATGCGACAGTTCGATCAGTATTCATTATTGACCCGGATAAAAAGATTAAATTAATGTTAACCTATCCAATGACAACAGGACGTAATTTCGATGAAATCTTAAGAGTCATCGATTCTATGCAGTTAACAGTAAAACACAAAGTAGCCACCCCTGTAAATTGGAAAGATGGTGACGATGTAATCATCGTACCCTCTGTTTCCAATGAAGAAGCTGAAACAATGTTTCCAGATGGTTGGGAAACAGTAAAACCTTATTTGAGAACTGTAAAGCAACCAAAATAAAATATCTTATACTGCGCTTCACAATAGTTCAGAAAAACATTCATTATATTTCCGGATAAAATAATACGCTGTATATTTAATGTAGCGCTGATATTGGCAGTAGAATATATGTTGGCCTACCTGAACTATCAGCATAAATTTATATAAAGAGATAAGACATGCCAATTTATATGGACCGTCATTTCGTTGAGGGATTAACCCAACATGCGGTTGCCCTTGCCCATGAAAAGGACATAGAGATACAAGATAAGCACGGGGTCAAATTCCTGACATATTGGTGCGATGAAGCCCGTAGTACAATCTTTTGCCTTATTGATGCTGCAAACAAGGAAGCAATCCAAAATGCCCATAATGAGGCTCACGGAATGGTGCCTCACGAAATCATCGAAGTAGATCCAACTATCGTGGAGTCATTCTTGGGTAGGTTGCAGGATCCTGCCCCGGTTGAAACGTCCGAGGAGGTTGCAATTGAAGGTGCTTTTCGAGCTATCATGTTCACCGATTTGCAAGATTCTACCATGATGACCACCATGTTTGGTGATACTAAAGCCCTGCATCTGCTTCATATCCACAATGTGCTTACGCGTAACGCACTTCGGGATCACCGGGGAAATGAAGTCAAGCACACCGGCGACGGGATTATGGCTTCCTTTGTATCTGTATCCGACGCAGTCAAGTGCGCTATGGAGATTCAAGAAGCGTTTGATGCCCATAATCAGGCCAACCCTGATGAGGAGCTGTATCTAAGGATAGGCCTTAGCGCCGGAGAGCCCATAGAGGAACATGGCGACCTGTTTGGTACTGCGGTTATACTGGCGGCTCGCCTATGTTCCCATTCTGAGCCAGGCCAGATCCTTGTCGCGCAGGTGGTTCGGGATTTGTGCCAGGGCAAGACGCTGCCATTCTCCGACCTGGGCGAAATAGTCTTCAAAGGATTCGACCAAGCCATTCGAGTGTACAAAGTCGAGTCGCGGGAAGCATAAAGTTTGCTTTGGGATGGCTAACCCGCGTGTGAACCTGACACGTTGTTGGTGTAGTCAAAGCATTTTTATTTCTTTGACGCTCATATAAGTTTAGCCTGATTAATTCATGAATCTTTGTTATGAGCGTTTCAAGTATCTGACAGTCAAGTGCTCGCACAGAATTTTGGAACGGAGGCGTAGCGAGCTACGTTGAGTACCAAAATTCGAGCAAGTGCTTGAATGGTAGGTAATTGGAATGCGTAATAGATTATTCATGAATTATTCAGGTTAGATCGTATCAATAAATAAAAATCCCGCTTTTACGGGACCTTGCAGGGTATGTAGGTACATACTTGTTTGCTGTTATCTCACAGAGTTGAGTGTAGTGTGGATTATCTCGCTTCGCTCGGCGATCCGGTATTGGGGTCCTGTCAACAAGTAATGGCCGCCACTTCATGACGTTTTATTTGCAGGTGACTTCTTAAATAAATTCATACGTCACTTCTCAGGCGCGGAAGTTACTTCCGTGACTTCGCTGGTGCGGAAGTTCACCTGACGGCAGAGCAGGTTACTTCTAGATTCTTACCTCTCCAAATCTTGCGCATGTTTTCCAGCGATCGCCTGGTGTAAAAGCGAGACTTGTACCATTTCAGGGTTATATTTTGAATTCCCCCTGAAAAGCGGATTGCCTCGCTTTGCTCGGCGATCCGGTATTGGGGTCCTTTCAACAAGTAATGGCCGCCACTTCGTGACGTTTTATTTGCAGGTGACTTCTTAAATAAATTCAAACGTCACTTCCAAATAAAAACCGCCCCGCTTTTGCGGGGCGGCCATTACTTGTTGAGGTGCTGAGCGGATTCGAACCGCTGTATAAGGTTTTGCAGACCTCCGCCTAGCCGCTCGGCCACAGCACCATTTTTTATCCGTTTTTAACGTAATTAAGCCGCCTTAGCTCTGGCTATGAAGACTTGCTTACCGTAATGGTGCAAAACTATCAATAATAGCCTAAAAATACCAGAACAGGCATCAATTACAACGCCTGATTTTTATCAGCTAATCGTGCGTCATTTTTGATATAATTTTTCGAAATACTCTTCCAGCATCCGCTTGATGTCAAACTGATGGCGGGTACTCACAATGCTGTTACGCATCATTTCTTCCCATTTTTGCGGTGTATCATAATAGGATGGCAGCACCTCTTCGAGCAGCACCTTGTATAAGGCGTTCAGGTCATGCGCATCCGATTTTTTGTCTGAATCACTTTCAAAACCATTGCCGAACTGCCAGCCGTTTACGCCATGATCGCATACTTCGGGCCACCACCCGTCGAGTATGCTGAGATTCAGCACACCGTTCATGGCGGCTTTCATTCCCGATGTACCACTGGCTTCCATGGGCCGGCGGGGGTTGTTGAGCCACACATCCGAGCCTCGGGTTAACAGGGTGCCAATCTCCATGTCGTAATTTTCAAGGAAAACAACTGATTTCGGATATATTTTGCTCATAGCAACAAGGTTGGCCACTATTTCTTTGCCCTTATCGTCCAGCGGATGGGCTTTTCCGGAGAATACCAGTTGTATTTTCTGATTTTTCAGCAACGGTTCAATAACTTCCGGTTTGGTAAAAATCAGGTTGGAACGCTTATAAAGGGCAACCCGTCTGGAAAACCCGATAATAAGCCGGTCTTCCCTGAGTTGTACGCCATTTCTTTTATTGATAAAGGCAATAAGTTTTTGTTTGTTTTTCTGATGCAACGGCATAAGCGGTTTGCCGTTTTCGGCCGCGCTGATCATTTTCGGATCAACCCAGGTAGGAAGATGAATGGCATTGGTGATCGCGATTATTTCGGACCGGTTCGAAATATGACGCCACATTTTATTTGCCGTTTTACCATGAAGCTGTGCCACCGCATTGGATTTTCGTGATAATCTCAGCCCCCCAACGGTCATGTTGAATGGCGTTCCTCCCAGAAGACGGAGTTGTTTGCTATTCAAGCCAAGGTTGGCGCCCATATACATAATCCTGTCAATGGGGTGGGTTTCGTTTCCCTGTACAACCGGTGTGTGTGTGGTAAATACAATTTCCTCTTTGCTTTCTCTCCAGGCCTCTTCGAAAGATGCACCTACCGACATTTTTTCGTGTATCAGCTCAAAGCCGGCAAACAAGGCATGCCCTTCGTTAAAGTGGTAAACGTCCACCTCAATACCCAGTTTTCGCAGTGCCCGAACGCCTGCAATGCCCAGCACCATTTCCTGGGCAATACGTTCTTCACCGAACCAGCCGTATAACTGGCCCGTAATCCATGGCTCTGTATTTTCGGGGATATCCGTATCCAGCAGGTATAAGGGCGCCGTACCAAATGTATCGAGTTTCCATACCTTGCATCTTACTTCTACATTTCTGATGGTAACCGAAACCTCTGCGCTGGTGTCTTTTAAGAAGTCATACGTATAGTTGTGATAGGTATCATATGGTTTACCCCGGTCGTCCACCAGCTGATCGGTATATCCCTGCTTCCATTTGATGCCAATGCCGACAATCGGAAAATTATGATCTTTGGCGCCCTTCATATAGTCACCTGCAAGAATACCAAGGCCTCCAGCATACGTCTTCATGTTGTTATCAATTGCATATTCCATTGAGAAATAGGCAACGAGAGGCAATTTTTTATTTTTCAATATCTGATTCTTCTGATACTTTTTTCCTCTTAGTTAATCCTTAAATCCAAATGTAATCATCGCCAACAATGCAACACCTGCCACAACAAGCGTAAGCGACAGTGTGGGATACTTGTCTTTATAGAAAATTACAATAATGAAAGTAGGGATCATCAATCCAATAGCTGCATAATAAACCATTTTTTTAAAATTGGGATTCTTCATAATTCAGGGAGTTGGTTTGTGAACGTTCAAATTCTGCACAAAATTTATGCTTAACAGTCATTGATTTTTTGGATTGATTTGGATTAAAATGTATCTAAAAAGTTGTTTTACTTGCTTTTACAGAACATTTCAAATATCGTTAAACCATAAGAAATTCATAAAACGCGTGCAGGTTACGTACAAAAAATCAAATATGGATACACATTTGATCGTTTCAATTGATGCCCGAAGATCGAGAAAAGACAATACATTTCCTATTATCTTTCGACTTACACACCAAAGAATCAGTTAATTTTAAATAAAGCCGCACAGCACATAATCACAACCAGGATTTTGTCAAGACAAAATCCTGTCTTCCTCCAACTTTTAAAGTTTAAAATCATTGTCATACTGTCTAAAAATGGGAAAAATATGAGAGTAATTAAAAACTTGACTCCTGATTTTTAATTCACTAAATTTAAATAAAAAATCGAACTATGGAACGTCGAAAATTTCTCGAAAATTCTGGATTAGTTGCCAGTACAGCCCTTTTAGCAGGCTTGTCCAATTATGCATTGTCTGCCCCGTTATTAAGCCAACCTTATAAGAAAAAGGGGGATGGGGATAAGAAGGTGAAAATCGGTTTATACAGTATCAGTTATCTTGGCATTTGGTATGACGGACCGGCTTTGACATGGGAAGAAATGGTTGGGAAAGCCAGGGAATTTGGTTACGATGGTATTGAACTTGACAATAAACGGCCTTTAGGTAATCCGATGGACCTTGACCAGCGAAAAAGGGATGATATGCGAAATATAATTGAAAAAGCCGGCATGGAGGTTCCTTGTGTTGCCGCCAATAACGATTTTTCCAGTCCGATACCCGAACACCGGGAATGCCAGTTGTTAATGGTTCGTGAGACCGCCCGGCTGGCCAAAGATCTGGGTTCAAAAATGGTCCGGTTATTTGCAGCCTGGCCGGGAGTACCAATACATAATGGAACCGGCACCTACGAATTTACGCGTGGAAATTATTATTCTTACGAAAGACAATATCCATTTGTCACCAGACTTGACAGATGGAATTTAGTCAAAGAAGGATTGAAAGAAGCAGCCGCTTTCGGAGAGGAATTCGGAGTAATTATGGCTTTGCAAAACCATAAGCCTTTAATTCGGGATTGGTGGGATACCTATGATATGGTAAAGGAGGTGGACTCACCCTGGTTGAAGGTGTGTCTCGACGCTCCAATCATGACCAGACATGATAAGGAATGGGTGGAAGAAGCAGTAAATACCGTGGGAGAAATGCAGGTACACTCACACTTTGGAGGCGAATATTATCGTGACGCCGGAGGCAACATACAGCAAAGGCACAACAGGAATGAGTTAATTGGATCAAAATTTAGCCATGAAATGCCTGATTATGAACATTATATGAGACTGATGAAGGAGATTGGGTACGAAGGTTATTTTACGTATGAATTATGCCATTCGGTATTGGACGAAAATCATAAACCTGCTAATCTGGATTATGTACATACACAAGTTAGGATGGCACAGGAATATATGCAGAAAATTATAGACAAAACGTACCCGGACTCTTTATAATATTTTTGTCAGCAATTCAAGTAAAAGGAAAGGCATCCAAATAATTTTTACCTGCAATTCCATGAGAATTGTGATAGCTTAAGAATAAAAAATCAGGGAAGCATATCACTGGAATTTTACGAATTAAATTATTCTTAACTAAATTACAATTTCTTGATCTTTATATTTTTAAACCAGGTATAGTTACCATGATCCTGAAGTCCGATTGATCCCTTTTTGTATTCGCACCAGCCTTGATAATCTACCCATTTGCTATTCTCATACTTTGATTTCCAATCGTCACTTCCCTCCTCAAATTCAAGCACTTTTTCACCATTAAGCCAGTGTTCTACATGTCCGTTATCGTAAATTATCTTAGCCGTGTTCCATTCACCTGGCGGATTTACTTTCTTATCAGGTGAAGCTGGATACATATCGTAATTTGCAGCCGTCTTCTGAACGTCGCGTAATCCGGATTCAGATGGAAAATTATCATCATCCACCAATTGATATTCCGGACCAGTAATATAGGCATGACTATAAGCCGTATCTTCTACAATATGATAAAGCAATCCACTATTTCCAGTAGGTGATATTTTCCAATCGAGCATCAGCTCAAAGTTATCAAACTGCTCCACTGTAATTAAGGATCCTCCTGTACTTGTTGCTTCTCCTCCTCCTTCACTATAGCAAACAATCATACCATCTTCTACCTTCCACAGATCTCCAATATTGTCGGCATTATATCTTTTCCATCCGTTAAGGGTTTTCCCATCAAATAAGGATATCCACTCATCCGTTTGCTCTTCTTCTAAGGTTGCTTCCTTGGTTTGTTCCGTGGCCCCTTTTTTATTGCCGGAACATGAAATCATAATGGACAACATCAGTAATCCGATGAATTTTAAAAATTGTGGTTTCAATATTGTTTTTTCCATGGCTTAAATTTTTTGTTAAATAATATTTTATCGAAATATTATCTAAAAATCGGATAATTGAATGTAAAAAACACTTTAATATAGATTTTTACGTCTAAAATGCGTTTAAGTAAAAGCAGGCAGTTTCAATTCAATATCAAAACCACCTTATTATCAAGCTCCCCCTACTGGACTCGAGACAACGCCCTTATGCTTAACAGTCAGAATACCAAACAGTGCTGTAATAATAAAATAGGTAAATGCGACTGCTAAAGACTTTGTTATGATAAACAAGATAGCGGACTGTATCGTCAATGCAATGGGCGCCAGAAACAACCATAATGCAAATCGCAAGGACCCGATGAACTGGTTGTCACGAATCTTATTATTTAACATATAGTTTACGATGGCATTGGGGAAAATGTAATTCAGATAAGAATACAGAAATACCGGCATAAGGAGTATTTGTTTGAGTGACCTTTTGCGGGGTGTTGCAGGGGCAGCAGTATCATCAAATTTATCCGGATGCAATCTGATCTTTGCGATTAGCTCCTTATCATGGTCGAGCTGGGTCACAGGGTCATTAAACAAAGACCTGTTTATCTTCCATTTTGCATAAATGTCATCGTATTCAGAGGGCGGCCTTATATCTACGACCAGTGCTTTCAGTTTTTCTTCAATATCCTGTAATAGTTTACGTATTGCCTCGTTTTGATCAGATGTATAAAGCTGCTTATAATCCGATACATAAACAGGCTCACCGTAGCTTATTAGTACTTTGTTGCATGCGCTGCTATAGTCTTCGTACTGGATACCGGATGGAATAATGGACAGACCGAGTCTGAAATTATGGGCTGATTCGGTCGCAAAAGCAATTCTGGCAACTCCTTTTTTTAATGGTCTTATATAATACTTGTACGCATGGTCTCCTTCGGGAAAAATCAAAAGCGCAGCATTGTCTGAAAGCAGCTTCCCACAATTATCAATAATGGCCTCATTTTTTTTAATATTTTCCTGACCATCCCTGAAACGATAGATGGGCATCATCTGGATTGTTTCCATCATTAATTTCGCCCACTTGTTTTTAAAAAAATCTGCTCTTGCAAGGTAAAAGGGATTTCTTTGTGTGGAGCAGGTGACAATCAGGGCATCCAAAAATGCATTCTGGTGATTGACTGCAAAAATAATAGGAGTATTCCGGGGTACGTTTTCAATTCCGTTCACACGGTAGGATTTAAAATACAGATGTAGTCCGATTTTAACCTTCAATTGCAGCATTAAATAGATAAAATGTTGTAGCATCCTGCCTGCCAATTGGTGACCTGCCAAAATAGTATTTTTTTAATGGGTTCTACTGTTATTTCGGTGGAAAAGATTATTTAGCACGGTAGTGGAAGATTTCAGAGGGAGTGTAACGACCGAAGGATCTGTACATTATCTGATCCTGATTTTAAGACTCTTCGTCCTGATGTATAAGTATCGGGACTCTGAGAAGGGCCTTGCTTTGGCGTAGTACGAATTACCTGCCGGTTGTTGCACCGGGCAGCAGAACCCATGGACTTAACAGGTGTTTATTCATTATAGAAAGCCCTGGTTTGTGCAACGATCTGATTCTCAGTCATGCTGTCGGCAGCTTCTACTTTTACCAGCTTCGATTTTAATTTAGGATTATTGCTGATGACCTTCTCCAATCCTGTTTTGGCACCGGCTGGGCCGAATATATAGAATGCATCACAGGATTTTATTTTTTCAAGTATTGCGGTGTAGTATCGCTGAAGCTGTAGCTTTCTTCGTGCCAGCAACCGGCTTTCGGATATGGTATCATGCGATGCATATGGCGCTGATGTGCGGCTTCCACCCCTGGGATGATAGTCTTCAACTTCCGAATCCAATCTCATCAAAATTTCATCACCATTGTCGAGATACACTACAAAGGCTTTGTGGTTATCAAGCCATACTCCCGCTTTCATGTGTCAAATGTATAAAATTGATTGAAACAATTTTCTGTCACAGCATTACGTGAGGGACCCCTGAATATGGGCCCTTCTTTCATGCTCACCTCGTCAACCCTACATAATTTCAATTTCCCCCTGAGAAGTCGGCCTGCCTACCCTTTTCGGCAGTGTGATTGTTAGCACACCCTCTTCATACCTTGCGAGGATGTCTTCTTCATTGATAATTCCTGGCAGTACAAACAACCTGCTGAAACTACAATAATTAAATTCTCTTCTTGTAAAGTTCTCTTCTTCTTCGGTTTTCTTTGATTTTATTTCCGCACTGATTATCAGGTTTCCGTTTTCGATGTTGATATGGAAGTCATTTTTTTTCATACCCGGCACTGCCAGATCAACGACATATTCAACGTTCGTTTCTTTTATATTTGCCGCCGGAATACGTGTCTTCCAGTCCGTTACCTGCGGAAAATTCCGGAAACGATCGTTATCAAAGAACCCTGATACCATGGACGGAATGTCGGATAGTAAACGATTTTTTTTTCATTATACGGCCATAGCCCCTCCTTTCTTAAAATCTTGCAACATTTAGTGGAACATTTTTTCACCTCGGACAAAAAGTAAAAATTGTTTTATTAAAATGCAATGATATTCGTCAGCTGGGTTGTTGACACTGCTCATTGGGCGAACTGAGTCCGGCAGGTCAGATTTTTTCTAAATAAAAAGGATGCGGTATCAAAAGTTCAAGTATTGTTACGGCATCCTATTGGGTGATTGTTTGTATTTTATCAGATCACTTCTTCTATCAACTTATAAAATTCATGTTTGTATTTTCTGAACGTATCGTCGAAGCTGTCCACTTTTTCTTTTAATTCAATATGTCTGTTACGATATGCAACCTCATTCAACGTTTCACCCGATGCAAGCATTTGAGCGAGCTGTTTTTCATGACGCCGTACAGACTGTTTATATTCATCAAGTAATTCACCATTGTAATAAAAGATAAGATTCTGGAAGTGACCTTCTTTCTTTTTGTCTTCTTTTGCAGAAAATTTAAGAGAATTAGCATCGAGTAATTTTTGAAAAAAATCGAGTTCTCTTTTCCATAGCTCAATTCTTGACATCCAAACCTGGCTTTCTTTGTGTAGTTCCTCCATACCGATTTCCAGCAAATAATCGCTTCCAGCTTCATTTAATTGTTCCATAGCCATTAAAAATTTATAGTTAATAAATACACCGTTACATTTTAAATCTAATACAGGTATCGCAAAAACCACATGACATTAATCGATGCTGATTTTGATAAGTATCAGTATAATATTAGTCAAACATAATAAAGTTACGCATTTTTATCTATCCTTTTCAGAATTTAAAATAACAATTGAAAAAGGACATTAACATATAAATTCGTGTACTGCTTAAAAAGGACTGATGGCAAACTTTTATGACAAAAATCATAAAATGAAGCCAAATAATTTGAATAATTTATAAGTGCGTTTAGATTTGTAGGCACTTTTAATTTTGATCCCCATTAATGGAATTTAAATATACGTATCAAATGCCTTTAAAAATACGCCTCAAGTGTTCCGCGGTTTTACTGGTATCAGTTCTTTTTTTCTCCGGCTCATTTCACAAACTAAATGCCCAGGCAGAGGCAGTGCCTGCTGATGCCGATGTGATCGCAGCAGGTGAGAAATTATTCAGGCAAAATTGTGCGGCGTGCCATAGGATTCAGGAAAAGCTCATTGGCCCCGGCCTGGCAAATGTTTATGACCGTAGAGATATAGCATGGATACAGGCGTTTGTAAAAAATTCACAGAAGGTAATTCAAAGCGGCGATCCGTATGCGGTTGATATGTTTGAAGAATACAACCAGATAGTGATGCCCCCCGTTGACTTCAGCGATGAAGAGATTCTTTCAATTCTTGCATATATAAAAGATCAGACCGATAAACTTCCTCAGGCCGCAGTAACAATAGAAGAAGCCGTCGATACCGGGGCGGCGGCTGAACAGGGACTATTTACCGGATACATGAATTATATTCTTGCCGGACTGATCATCACGTTGATACTCATGATTGTTGTGCTGGTAATGATAAGTTCGGTGATGCAGAAGTTTCTCCGTACACGGAGCGATCTGGATGAGGCTGACAGAGAAATTATTGCACAAAGGTTTAATCTGCTGGCGTTGCTTCAGAGCAGAGCATTTATCGGAATTGTGGCCTTCGTTTTTACGGCAATTGCCTTTAAAACCGTAATTGACCAATTGTACGAAATTGGTGTCCAGCAGGGATATGCACCGGAACAACCCATCGCCTTTTCTCACAAGGTGCACGCCGGACAGTATGAAATTGACTGTAATTACTGCCATACAGGCGTAATGAAAAGCAAAAATGCCAACATACCATCACCCAATATCTGCATGAATTGCCATAGCAGTATTACAGAAGGAGTCAATACCGGGACAAAAGAAATATCTAAAATATATGCCGCTATTGAAGAAAACCGGCCCATTGAATGGGTGAGGGTGCATAATCTTCCTGACTTTGCATATTTCAACCACTCACAACATGTAAATGTCGGGAAGGTAGAATGTGCCACATGTCACGGGCCTGTTGAGGAAATGGAAGTTGTAAGGCAGTATTCGCTGCTTACCATGGGATGGTGCGTGGATTGTCACCGGACAACGA
This sequence comes from Bacteroidota bacterium, assembly GCA_022567155.1. GTDB lineage: Bacteria > Bacteroidota > Bacteroidia > Cytophagales > Cyclobacteriaceae > SZUA-230. The sequence goes on along the minus strand of JADFHN010000021.1, from coordinate 36,734 downwards.
AAGTAAATACAAAGGATAATGCATATTACGACAAGCTGGTAGAATTTCATAATTCCCCCGAATTGATGACTGTAGAAAGCATCGGTGGCCTGGAGTGTGCCAAATGTCATTATTAATTTTAATGTTAAAAGAAATATTCCTTCTTAATTAGTTATATGAACAAGATTAAAAAACGTTACTGGAAAGGAATTGAGGAGTTTACGAACGATCCTGAATTTGTGAAACATGCCGACAAGGAATTTCCTGAATATTTGCCTGTAGGCAATGATGAGGGGGGAAGTTCCAGAAGGGATTTCCTGAAACTGATGGGCTTTGGGGTTGCTGCTGCTTCACTTGCTGCCTGCGAGGCTCCCGTTCGAAAAGCTATTCCCTATTTAAATAAACCTGATACGGTAGATCCGGGTATCCCCAATTACTATGCTTCCACTTATCTGCAGGGCGGTGACTATTGCAGTATTGTCGTAAAAACCAGGGAAGGGCGTCCAATCAAGATTGAAGGAAATAAGCTTTCAAAAGTAACCATGGGTGGAACCAGTGCCGAGGTCCAGGCTTCTGTGCTCACTCTCTATGATAAAGAGCGTCTTGACGGACCGCGTAAAGAAGGCAATGCAATTTCGTGGGATGATCTAGACAAAGAAATCACAGAACAACTGGTATCCGTATTATCTGTCGGAGGGCAAATTCGTATCATAACCAACACGATGCTCAGCCCTGCAACACTACGGATATTCGAAGACTTTAAAGAAAAATACCCGGGAACTAATGTTGTTACCTACGATCCGGCTTCTTCTGCCGGCATGCTCCAGGCTAATGAAGCCAATTTCGGGATGAGGGTGCTGCCTTCATACGATTTCAGCAATGCCATGACCATCGTGAGTTTAAGCGCTGATTTTCTTGGCACCTGGATTTCGCCTACTGAATTTACCAAACTGTACAACAAAACCAGAAAGATAAATTCCAAAAACAATAAAATGTCCAGGCATTATCAGTTTGAGTCTAACCTGTCGCTTACAGGGGCCAATGCTGATTACCGTTCGCCTGTAAAGCCATCTGATGAAGGCGATGTGGTAATCGGCTTGTATAATCTGATCGCCTCGAAAGCAGGAGAAAGCACAATTTCCGGTGGAAAATCGGATTTCAGGTATTTAAAGAAGGCGGCTAATGACCTCTGGAGTAATAAAGTCAAGTCACTGGTGGTTTCAGGATCAAATGATCCGGCTGTGCAGACTATTGTGAATGGCATCAACAGTATGCTTGGCAACTATGGCTCAACCATCAGTTTCAACAGGCATGCCAACTTCAGGCAGGGCGATGACCGGGCTATGAATGGTTTTATTGATGATGTCAAAGGCGGCAAAATTGATGCGGTGATCTTCTATAATTGCAACCCAGTGTATAACCACCCCAGAGGAGCCGAACTTTCAGAAGCCTTGAAAGGAGCACGTATTACTGTTACCACTTCAGACAGGATGGACGAAACGGCTTCATCGGTTACATATGTAGCACCTGATCATCATTTTCTTGAATCATGGAATGACGCCGAACCAAAAAAAGGGTATTTCAGTCTTTCTCAACCCACCATTTCACCGTTGTTTAATTCCCGCCAGGCACAGGAAAGTTTTATGGCCTGGGCAGGTAACGAAGGCAACTATTTTAATTACCTGAAAGAATTCTGGCGGATTAATATGTACAAGGAGTCAGCGGCTTTCGGATTCCAGTATTTCTGGGACAAATCGCTTCAGGACGGTATTTATGAGTCTGAAAATGTGGAGGAAAACAGTGAACCACCGCAAAACATCGATGCACAGGCTGCCGCTGCTACTGTTGCTCAAAATTATAAAGGGGACAACGGACTTGAACTCGTTTTATATTATAAAGTAGCTATCGGCGACGGAACACAGGCCAATAATCCGTGGTTGCAGGAAATGCCCGATACGATAACCAAAGCAGTATGGGACAACTATGTAACCATTTCGCAATCGGATGCCCGTGAGCTTGGAATAACCTCCGAGCTCGGATTTACGAATATGGTAAACCTTACCATTGACGGTCGTACTGCAAAGCTACCGGTAATCATCCAGCCCGGACAGGCAAAAGGAACTCTGGGCCTGGCCCTGGGGTATGGCAGAACAAAAGCAGGAAAGGTGGCAGATGGTGTAGGTTTCGATGCAACGCCATGGATAAAGTCATTAAATGATAATGCCTACTATGCAGTTACTTCAGGTGTTCAGCTTGAAGTTACCGGTGAAATGTATCAGGTGGCACAAACCCAGACGCATGAAACCTTTATGGGACGCGACAACGTCCTACAGGAAGCTACGCTGAAAGAATACCAGAAAAATCCATCCGCAGGAAGATGGCATCCGCGTATTACCACATGGATGAACGAAGAAAAGTCTCTTACACCGGGTGAGGTTACGCTCTGGAAAGGGCATAAATATCCGGATCATCATTGGGGCTTAATGATTGATTTAAACTCCTGCACAGGATGCAGCGCCTGCACCATTGCATGCCAGGCTGAAAACAATGTGCCCGTTGTAGGCCGCGAGGAAGTAGTTAACAGGAGGGAGATGCATTGGATAAGGATTGACAGGTATTACAGCAGCGATGCTTCACTCGACAATCTTTCGGGACTTGAAGTGGCATCTGAAAATCCGGAGATCACTTTCCAGCCCTTGATGTGTCAGCATTGCAACAATGCACCCTGCGAAACGGTTTGCCCGGTAGCTGCTACCACACACAGCAGCGAAGGACTGAATATGATGACGTATAATCGTTGTATCGGTACGCGTTATTGCGCCAATAACTGCCCTTATAAAGTACGGAGGTTTAACTGGTTTAAGTACCACGATAACAAACAGTTTGACAAAAACCTTTCGATGAACAATGACCTTGGAAAGATGGTGCTGAATCCGGATGTGACGGTAAGATCGAGAGGTGTAATGGAAAAATGTACACTTTGTGTTCAACGCATTCAGGCGGGTAAACTTGCCGCAAAGATAGAACACAGGACCACAACGGATGATGATATTGATACGGCATGTGCAAGCGCCTGTCCGGCAGATGCATTGGTGTTTGGTGATATGAATAATCCGGAAAGCAATATTTCAAAAATGCTTAAGATCAAAGAATACGAAGGCGACGGAACTATCCACAAAACAATGGAAGAAGAAAGAGCATTTACTATGCTTGAGGATGTTGGAACCAGACCAAACGTTACTTACCTGACCAAAATCAGAAATAAAGACAGAGAAGAATCAAATGCGTAATTTATTAATACGATACGGAACCTTAAGATTTAGATAAATATATATGGAAGTTGTATCTTCAATACGCACCCCGCTGGTAACGGGAGGAAAATCGGTAGCGGATGTTTCAGATGACATTTGCAAGCAGGTAGAAGGTGCTCCCTCACGGTCGTGGTTGCTGGCCATAACTGTTTCATCTGCATTTTTGCTTGTGGGTTTATATGCTGTGCTTGTACTCCTGTGGGAAGGGATCGGTGTCTGGGGTTTGAATAAAACAGTTGGATGGGCCTGGGATATCACCAACTTCGTATGGTGGGTGGGTATTGGTCATGCCGGTACGCTCATTTCAGCCATATTGCTGCTTTTCAGGCAGAAATGGCGGATGGGTATAAACCGGGCAGCAGAAGCTATGACTATCTTTGCCGTGATCTGTGCTGCGATGTTTCCTATGTTTCATATGGGCAGGTTGTGGGTTGGATTTTACTGGGCGTTACCATTGCCAAATACCTTCGGATCGCTGTGGGTAAATTTTAATTCGCCTTTGCTATGGGATGTGTTTGCGATCAGCACCTACTTTGCTGTTTCGCTTTTATTCTGGTACATAGGGCTGATTCCTGACTTTGCCACTATACGCGACCGGGCCAAAAATCAGGTATCAAAAGCGATATATGGCGCATTAAGCCTTGGCTGGATGGGAGGAGCAAAAAACTGGGAGCGGTACGAATCCGTTTCGTTGATCCTTGCAGGCCTTGCCACACCGCTTGTTCTGTCTGTGCATACCATTGTATCCATGGATTTTGCCACATCGGTAATACCCGGATGGCATAGCACGATCTTCCCACCGTATTTTGTTTCCGGGGCTATATTTTCAGGTTTTGCAATGGTGCTGACCTTGCTTATCGTAACCAGAAGAGTATTTCATCTCGAAGACTACATTACGGTGCATCATATTGAGTTGATGAACATAATTATTATCATTACAGGTTCCATTGTAGGTGTTGCCTATATAACCGAATTTTTCATTGCATGGTATTCACAGGTGCCTGCCGAGCAATATGCTTTTATTAACCGGGCAACAGGACCCTATTGGTGGGCATACTGGACGATGATGACCTGCAATTTGCTTTCACCGCAATTATTCTGGATCAAAAAGATCAGGACCAACATTGCGGCAACATTAATTATGTCCATTATCATAAACATCGGGATGTGGTTTGAGCGTTTTGTTATCATCGTCACATCGCTTCACAGGGATTACATTCCCTCCAGTTGGGTTATGTTTTATCCGACAAGATATGATGTGGGTGTTTTCATGTTTTCATTCGGATTCTTTTTTACAGCATTCCTGCTGTTTACAAAATTCTTTCCGGTGGTCAATATGGCTGAGGTGAAAAGTATCATTAAAGGGTATTCTGAAAAAGAAAAATAAATATGGAAATAGATAAGTATTATACGGTAGGTATTTATGACGACGACGAGGTTGTACTCGAGGCTGTCAAAAAACTACGGGCAGAAGGTGTAAAGATATTTGAGGTGTATTCACCATTTGCCGTTCACGGATTAGATCATGCGTTGGGTTACAAACGAACAAGACTGCCTATATCTGCTTTCTTATTCGGAATGACCGGCACTATACTTGCGCTTACAATGATGTTTTACATGATGGGCGTTGACTGGCCCATGAACATTGGCGGAAAAAACTTTGTTGCACTGCCGCCTTTTATCCCGGTAACATTTGAAATGACGATACTATTATCAGCATTTGGCATGGTAGGAACATTTATGGTGGTTGCAGACCTTAAACCGTTTAAAAAACCAAGACTTTTTGATCCGAGATGTACGCATGATAAACATGTGGTAGCCATTGATCTGGCGGTTAATAAACTCAGCAAAGAAGAGATCAACAAATTGTTTGACGAAACAGGCGCATCTGAAATTCACGATAAAAATTTTTAACAAAATAAATCAGCAGAACATGCTTAAAAATAATTTTTCTTTCTCGGGCGTCATTTTACTGGCAGGTTTCATTGCAGGTGGATGCGCCGGGGCAGGAGGCAATGATCAGGGAACAGAATATGCGCCCAATATGTATCATTCAGTTGCCTATGAGCCTTTAATACAAATAACAGACGAGTCAGCCGGAATGTGGGTTAATTCTTCAGAAAACCCTGATGTAGGAGAATATTATAGCTCAAATCCCAATAACCCGTATGGTATGAATATGCGGGAGCCGGTTACCAATACAGTCAGGCGGGGAGATTTTATTCCTTACCGGATTCCTAAAGACAGCTTTGCGCTAGCAGAAAGGATCCTCAGGAATCCGCTTGACAGTACTGCATCGGTTGTCAATAGCGGCAAAGAACTATTCCTTAAATTTTGCTCGCAATGCCATGGAACCGACGGTCAGACACCGGGAAAAGTAGGTGAAAGATTTGCCGGTGTGGTATCTTATACCTCTGCCGCAGTGATCAATAAAGGCGAAGGACATTTATTCCATGTGATCACCTATGGAAAAGGCAGAATGGGTCCACATGCCTCGCAGCTTAGTGTTAAAGAAAGGTGGGAAATAGTTAGATACGTGCAGGTTTTGCAACAGCAATAATTATGTCAGAGAAACAGTACAATTTCGACGAGAAATTCATTTTCAGCCCTGCAGCCAGGAAGCGCCTGGCGGTGGTTGGAATTATAGGAATAATCATCACGATAATAGGTGTTATACTTATCATGAACAGTGAATCGGGGCATGAAACCAGCGAGCAAGCGCTTCGTAGTACGAATGCCGATACCTCAGCATTGCTTGCCTCTTCCGATCCCGGAACTTTTGCAGCCGGCATGAGCGAAGAGCCCATAGAAGGGGAATCGCACGGAAGTCCCACCTGGCTGAAAAGACTTTATGTTTCTCTTTGGCAAAACAATATATTCTTTACCGGGCTTGCTGTAATCGGAGTTTTCTTTGTGGCCGTCCAGTATGCGGCCCAGGCAGGCTGGTCAGCCGGATTTAAGCGAGTACCTGAAGCAATGGGGTACTGGCTTCCCGTTGCCGGAATCATAGCCGTGGGTTTGTTCTTTATTGCCGGCAAGGATATATTTCACTGGACACATACAGACCTGTATGTAATAGGAGGGCCGAATTTTGATCCGGTTATCAATGCAAAGAAAGGGTTTTTCTTCTGGCCTGCCGATGAGCACCCGGGATTTCCGGTATTTTGGTTTGCACGCATGATCATCTTTTTCAGTGTCTGGTACTGGTTTTTTATACAGATAAGAAAATGGTCGCTTCGCGAAGATGTTGAAGGTGGTTCCAAACCATATTTTAAAATGAGAAGTTTGTCCGCCATATTTCTGGTGGTCTTCGCCGTTACTTCATCTATTGCAGCCTGGGACTGGGTGATGTCGATCGATACGCACTGGTTCAGCACCATGTTTGGCTGGTATGTTTTTTCAAGCTGGTGGGTAGCGGGATTGGCGCTGATCACCTTAATTGTAGTGATTCTGAAAGACGAAGGATTGCTTTCTGTGGTCAATGCAAACCATCTGCATGACCTGGGTAAATTCGTATTCGGATTCAGTATTTTCTGGATGTATATCTGGTTCAGCCAGTATTTGCTTATCTATTTTGCAAACATACCCGAGGAGTCTATCTATTTCATTGAGCGGATTTCTACACATTACAAACCTGTATTTTACCTTAATCTCATTTTAAACTTTGTCTTTCCGTTCCTGCTCTTTATGACAAGAGAATCGAAACGGCATCGGATATTTCTGAAAATTGTTGCTATTATCGTTCTGGTAGGCCACTGGTTTGACTTTTATCTGATGATTACCCCGGGCACCATGCAATACGACGGCGGGTTTGGGTTTATTGAAATAGGCGTTACGATGATATTTATCGCCATGTTCTTTTATGTGGTTCTTACTAACCTGGCAAAGGTACCTCTCATTGCAAAAAACCATCCGTTGCTGGAGGAAAGCCTGCATCACGAAATTTAGATAGTTTAAAAGAAACAATACATAGATTGAGCGCATTATGATGAATTTAGTTCTTATTGTTGGAGGAATACTGGTACTTACTATCATCATTGCCCTGGTAAGAGTATCCTCTTTGATAAGTGTAGCCCGAAAAGAAGGAACAAAAGTAGATAAAAGCAGCAATAGGGTAAATGGCGCACTGATGCTTATTTTCCTGATTGTGAGCGGCATAGTCACAATCTGGTATTCAATCTCTACTTTTGATACATATAATTTGCCGCTTGCATCCGAACACGGCGCCGTAACCGACAGGCTTTTCTGGACCACCATGGCCGTAACCGGATTCATTTTTATGCTTACCAATATTCTGTTGTTTTATTTTAGTTACAGATATCAGTATAATGAGGAAAGGCGTGCATTTTTCTTCCCTGATAACAATAAACTGGAAATTTTATGGACTGTGGTTCCTGCAATTGTATTGACATTGCTGGTGTTTAGCGGTCTGACAGCGTGGCATGATATAACAAGCAAGGCCCCCAAAGATTCGGAAGTAATCGAAATTATGGGCTATCAGTTTGCATGGGCTACACGATATCCTGGCAAAGACGATAAGCTGGGTAATTATAATTACCGCCTGATTGATGTTGAAAATTTATTTGGACTTGATTTTTCAGACAGAAATGCCCATGATGATTTTATGCCCAGAGAACTACACCTCCCGAAAGGGAAGCCTGTTCTTTTCAAAATACGTGCAAGGGATGTGATACATAGTGTATTTGCTCCCCATTTCAGACTAAAAATGGATGCCGTACCCGGCATGCCTACACAATTCTGGTTTGTTCCTACCAAAACCACTGAAGAAATGCGTGCCGAAACCGGAAACGATGAATTCAACTATGAAATAGCCTGTACGGAAGTTTGCGGCAGAGGTCATTTTACCATGCGGTTGCTGGTAATCGTTGACGAACCGGAAGATTATGAAAAATGGAAGGCCGGACAACAGCCCTGGCTGGCAAAAAATCCAGGCTATCTCTCAAAAATCCCAAAAGAGATGAGAGAGTTGGCAATGATCAATGCAGGAATTTCACTTGACGAAAAATAGCAGGTTTAGCAAATAACAGCTGAAAGAAAATAATTATATTATGGCAACAGCAGATATTCATATAGCAGAAGACATACATCATGGAGATCACCATGATCAACAGCAGTCTTTTGTTACAAAATATATTTTCTCACAGGATCATAAAACGATCGCCAAGCAGTTTTTGATCACAGGTATATTCTGGGCCCTAATGGGTGGTTTGATGTCGTTGGTATTCAGGTTGCAGCTTGGTTTTCCGGAGGCAACACTTGAGTGGCTCAGGCCCATCTTCGGCGGCTGGATAACAGAATCCGGAAAGCTGGACCCTGAATTTTACCTGGCGATGGTGACTATGCATGGTACCATTATGATATTTTTTGTGCTTACTGCTGGCCTGAGTGGAACGTTTAGTAATTTTCTGATTCCCCTGCAAATTGGCGCACGCGATATGGCATCGGGCTTTATGAATATGCTTTCATACTGGTTCTTTTTCCTGTCAAGTGTGGTCATGTTTATTTCATTGTTTATCGAAACTGGCCCTGCATCGGGAGGATGGGTTATTTATCCGCCTTTAAGCGCACTTCCACAGGCTATGTCCGGATCAGGCCTGGGCATGACAATGTGGTTGATAGCTATGGTGTTTTTTATTGTATCAACCATGCTTGGAGGAATAAACTATATCACAACCATTATTAACCTCAGAACCCGTGGAATGAGTTTTACCAGGCTTCCGCTTACCATCTGGGCATTTTTACTTACGGCCACACTCGCATTGCTGTCTTTTCCGGTGCTGGTTGCCGCAGTGCTTCTTCTGATCTTTGACCGGAGTTTTGGAACAAGTTTTTACCTTTCTGATATTTATATCGGGGGTGAAGCGCTCCCTAATTCCGGGGGCAGCCCTATTCTCTTCCAGCATTTATTCTGGTTTTTAGGTCATCCTGAAGTGTATATAGTGATTTTACCTGCATTGGGTATCACTTCTGAAATTATTTCTACCAATTCGCGTAAACCCATATTTGGCTACATGGCTATGATCGGATCGTTGATTGCTATTACCCTCCTTTCGTTTGTAGTGTGGGCGCATCATATGTTTGTTACCGGAATGAACCCGTTTCTGGGATCGGTGTTCGTGCTGCTGACGTTTATCATCGCCGTACCATCAGCAGTAAAAGTGTTTAACTACCTTACCACTCTCTGGAGGGGGAATATCATATTTACACCTGCGATGTTGTTTTCGATAGGCCTGGTTTCGTTTTTCATTACGGGGGGCGTTACCGGTCTTTTCCTCGGTAATGCAGCGCTGGATATTCAGCTTCACGACACCTATTTTGTGGTGGCGCATTTTCACATTGTGATGGGTAGCGCTGCTTTCTTTGGAATGGTAGCCGGTGTATATCACTGGTTCCCGAAAATGTTCGGGCGTATGATGGATGCACGTCTTGGGTATATACATTTCTGGATGTCCTTCGTCGGAATTTATTCGGTATTCTTTCCGATGCACTATATTGGCATTGCAGGTTTTCCGAGAAGGTATTATTCATTCACCAATTTTGACGCGTTCAATTCCTACACGGATTTGAATGCCCTTATCACCATTGCAGCTTTTATTACAATGGCGGCACAGTTTATTTTCCTTTTCAACTTTTTCTACAGCATATTCAGGGGCCGGAAGGCGCCTCAAAACCCCTGGAGGTCCAACACACTGGAATGGACAGCACCCATAAATCCGGAACACGGGAACTGGCCTGGCGAGATTCCCACGGTGTACAGGTGGCCATACGACTATAGCAAGCCTGGCGCCAAGGAAGATTTTATACCACAAAACATTCCGTTTTCGGAAACTTCCGAATCAAATTTACCCAACGAAACTGAATCCATAAAACTAGAAGGTTTTGATAAGAAGGATGCAATAGTAGTGGATGATACGGAGGAATAATATTAAATAAAAACAGATATGAACCAGGGTATAGCATCTGCAGTAGTTATTACTTCGCCCGCAATTAAACTGAGGGCGCTGACAGAGCTTTGGAAACCGCGGCTATCCGTGATGGTAGCCTTTTCATCTGTTTTCGGATATGTATTGGGGGTATCCGATTCGGTTAACTGGCGGACACTTATACTGTTGTTTATAGGAGGTTTTTTGGTATCGGGTGCTGCCGTTACCATTAACCAGGTGATGGAAGTGGAATATGACCGGCTGATGGATCGGACAAAAAATCGTCCGTTGCCCTCAGGAAGGGTAACGGTGAACGAAGCCTGGGTATTTGCAGCATTTTCCTGTTTAGCAGGATTACTTTTGTTATGGATTTATACTAATCCCTTAACCACCCTGCTATCAATTATTTCGCTTTTAATTTATAGCTTTATATACACCCCCTTAAAACGTGTGGGGCCGGTTGCTGTGTTTGTAGGAGCTATTCCGGGTGCATTACCTCCTTTACTGGGCTGGACGGCCGCTACCGGAGGCATAAACTATATGGCGCTGATCATTTTTGGGATCCAGTTTATCTGGCAATTTCCACATTTCTGGGCCATTGCATGGGTGGCAGACGATGATTATAAAAAAGCAGGTTTTAGATTGTTGCCTAACGGAGGAAGGAAAGATATGGAAACTGCTTTTCAGATCATGATATATACGCTTTTCCTTCTTCCGATCAGCTTGCTGCCGGCAAGGTTCGGACTTACAGGAATCAACTCGGCATTTATAGCCGTGGTTTGCGGGGCATTGTTTCTCGGGCAAACATTTTTGCTGATGAAGGACCCTACGAAGAAGTCTGCATTGAAAATAATGTTTGGATCATTTATATACCTGCCTGTAATTCAGGTGGCATTCATACTGGATAAAATTTAGTTATGGTTAGGGATTTACAGATTGTGGAAGAACCAGGAAGGCCTGTGTCGATGGAACCGAAAAAGTTTGCTTTGTGGCTATTTATTGTAACCATCGTTATGTTGTTCGCTGCGTTTACAAGTGCATATATTGTAAGGCAGGCCGAAGGTAACTGGCTTGATTTCAGCCTCCCGTCAATATTTTACTGGAATACAGGCATACTGCTTTTAAGCAGCGTAACCATGCAGTGGGCCTATAACTCAGCCAAAAGAGATGACTTGAAAAACGTTAAAACAGCCATATTCCTTTCAATTGTTTTGGGTATTGGTTTTCTGGTTGGCCAGATATTCGGCTGGGATATGCTTGTGGATGACGGAGTGTTCTTTGTGGGAAATCCGTCCGGGTCATTTATGTACATATTTACGGGTTTACACGGAGTGCATTTGATTAGCGGCATTATTTTTATTATTATAGTTTTAATAGCTACAATCAAATACAAAGTACACTCAAAGAATATCTTACTGATTGAGATGTGCAATACGTATTGGCACTTTCTTGATGCACTTTGGGTGTATTTGTTTGTCTTTTTACTTTTGAATCGTTAAAAAAGAACAAATATGGAAACAACGGCTTCAGCTGTTCAGAATTCACAAAAGAACTTATGGGGGGGAGGCATGGAACCCATGAAAGTCAGCTATGGCAAGCTGATGATGTGGTTTTTTCTTCTTTCCGATGCTTTTACATTTTCGGCTCTTCTTGTATCGTATGGCCTCGTAAGATATAGCCATGCGGCTTTTACAGGCGATCCTGACACATTTGTTTTTTCGGTACAATACTGGCCGATTCCCGAAAAAGTGTTTGACGGCATTCCTTTTTTACATGGTGTACACGTGCCACTGGTATTTGTCGGTATTATGACCTTTGTTTTGATTCTGAGTAGCGTTACAATGGTGCTGGCGGTGGAGGCAGGGCATAGAATGGACCGGAAAGGAGTTGAAAAATGGATGCTCTGGACAATTCTTGGCGGCATTATATTTTTAAGCTGCCAGGCATGGGAGTGGACACACTTCATCGTTGGCACAGGTACACCTACCATTGCCGATGCTTTTATTAACGGCACATGGGTGGAAGGATTTGAAGTGCTGGGAGCAAACCTTACGATTAACCAATATGGCCCTCCTGATTTTGCCGATTTCTTCTTCTTTATCACCGGATTCCATGGTTTCCATGTATTTAGCGGAATATTAATAAATTGCCTCGTATTTTATAATGTGGGATTAGGTACGTATGAACTTAGAGGACATTATGAAATGGTGGAAAAAGTAGGACTGTACTGGCACTTTGTAGATCTGGTATGGGTGTTTGTCTTCACCTTCTTTTATCTGGTATAACTTAAAAACTAAACAATTATGTCAATCGATGAAACTTCAAAGGTTGTTGTTCAGCCTGTAAACAAAGAAAAAGTAAGACGGATTGTTCGCGTTGCCGTTATTCTCGGCATTGTTACCACCTTCGAATTTGTTGTTGCGTTCAATATGCATTCAGGTCCTTTAAGAACATCCATTTTTATACTGATGACGATTGTGAAAGCATTTTATATCGTCTCGGAGTTTATGCACCTTAAATATGAGAAGAAAGTGCTGATCTGGACAATCATGATTCCTACCATATTTGTAATATGGCTTATCATTGCACTGATCTATGAAGGCGGAGCCATTTATGATAGCCGGTTTTAATTCTCAGACATAAGAAAATTTCAAGGTTGGGATTATCTCCCGGCCTTTATTTATTTTCCGGAAATAACTATGGGTCGCAAATCAGTTCTTTTCTTAATTCTTGTTTTACCTTTCGTTGTATATCTGTTTTTAAAAATATTCGGGGAGAACAAATATGAAATTCCGGTGTTTTATGAAAATGGAATCACGTTTTCAGAATGTTTTCAGGCTCAGAAAAAACCATTTCTTGTTCCGGATCTCGAAAAATTTCTTGAAGAACCCGGGGAGCATCCGGTATTGCAGGAAAAGACTTCCTTGATTTTTGTTTATTCTTCGTTAAACCCTTCGGCAGAATTCTGTTTGAATGAACTTTCCAGATTAATGCAAACGAAGTTTTCGGGTTATCAGATACAGGTGCTGGCTTTGTCGGACAGGAAGGCGCCTGGAGTGGGAAACGGAATCATTTTTGTAAACGGAAATTCTGATTCAATTATTCGATATGTAAATTGTGGTCTGGTAATGAGTCAGAAACCGGATACAACAATTACAGATAATCTGCACTGGATTGTGCTGGTAGATTCAAAAAAACAAATCAGGGGGTATTACGATGCCACAGATTATGAAGAGTATGACCGGCTTGCTGCCGAGGTGGATATACTGGTTAATGAATAAACAGATAAAATAACACTTGAATGAACAGAAAAGCCATGTTTATGATAATAGCCCTGTCGGTATTTGTGCCGCTATTGATTGCATTTCTGCTTTTCAGGCCCGGGAAACCTGAAACGATCAATGAATGGTTTTATTATCTTCCACATTTTAACGGCATTATAAATACAATTACTTCGGGTGTACTGATTTTTGGATACATCATGATCCGAAACGGATACAAGAAATGGCACAAAGCTGCCATGATCACGTCATTTTTGCTGGGTTTCCTGTTTTTGATATCCTATATTACCTATCATTCTATGGCGTCTTCGCAGCTTTACGGCGATACAAACAACAATGGCATGCTTGACCCTGATGAATTAATGGCCGTGCAATTCTTACGGGTTGTCTATCTTTCGTTACTATTGGTACATATATTATTAGCCGTTTTAGCCGTTCCTTTAATACTTACAGCTTTTTACTATGCGTTGAAAGGCAAGTTTGAAAAACACCGAAAAATTGTAAAATTTGCTTTTCCGGTCTGGCTGACTGTTTCGGTTTCAGGAGTGGTTGTTTACCTCATGATAAGTCCGTACTATTAGGTATTATTACATCAATGCGTTCAATTTTAACGATATCACTGATAATTGCCGGCCTGGTGGCTTCAGGGATTAACAGCGCCATGGCACAATGTGCCATGTGCAGGATATCCCTCGAAAACAACGTGAGCAATGGCGATATTGGAATATCGGCCAATCTGAACCTGGGTATTTTATACTTATTTGCCACGCCCTATGTTCTTATAGGTGTGATCGTACTTTTGTGGTACCGGAAAAGTAAGGAGAATAAACAGCTGGAAAGCAATATTCAAAGGTAAATGTCCACGTTGCAGGCAGGAAACATGTTTCTGTATCCCGTAATACATGTTTTGATAAGTGATTCTTTCTGATTTGAGTTCCAAATTAAATCGTTATTTGATAGGTCATTTATGAGTGGTTTAACCAATTTCAGGCTACCATATATAAACTCAAAATTATTGAGGGTAAAGCTTTAAAGTCCGTTGGAGACAGTATTGGATATTTAGGTCTTTTTATGACAATTATCTTTTTATTTGACCACTACTTCAAATCTCTTCGCTGCATTTTTTTATATTATTATTGGTGTTCATGCTTTTCATGTTCTAGTAGGACTCTCAATATTAATGTATCTTTTAGGTGTGCTCAGGTTATCATTTCCAATTGAAAGTACTAAAGACAAAATTTTAGCATGTAGTTTATATTGGTATTTTGTAGTAGCAATATGGCCAGTATTATACATAATGGTTTACATTCTGTAGCCTTCGGGAAACATTTACAATAAACAAAAAATGAAAGTATATAAGAAATATTTTTTGCTTGCCCTGGCTTTTTATTTACCGGGTATTTCCTGGGCTTGCAGCGTTTGTCAAGGAGGTTATACGCCTAAGCAAGTGAATGCCTATTTAATTACCACGGGTCTTTTGGCGTCTATGCCAATCATAATGGCTGGCCTTATTTTTTACTGGATTTATAAACGATACAAATAAAATATAAATAAATTCTCTAATGATAGGACTCAAACAGAGATATGATAACAATCATTGCCACATTTTCAATTTGGCTGTGTTCGAGTAATAGATGTGTTGCACTTATTACTTGAACTTATAAAATATCCAAATGTACATATGTGGGATAATTACACTCCCCCAAATCTTGGTGTCGCATTAGAGTTTGAAATAGTGAATAATGTTGATGATTGGGAGAAATTTTATTTTGCATCAGTTAAATATGGAGAACTTGAAGACATTGAAGTCTTAGATAAGAATTTAATAGAGCTAGGGCAAAAACATCCTAATTGTGATTTTAAGATACAACTTGAGCATTTATTGGCTTTTCATAAGGAGAAGATAGATAAATGGGAAAAAGAAAAGGAGTTGAGGATTCTTGGAGTATTCCCTTATACCAATAGAGAAAGAAGAATTAAAGTCAATAAAGATTTTAAGAATAATAGTGATGGAAATGGGGATAGAGAAACAGAATACATTGAAGTTCCACTTTGGCTAGATAAAGAATTCATAAAAACCCTAAATAAACAAGACCCTTGTTTAATGATTAATGAATTGGGGGTAAAGAATATGCCTATTCTGAAATTAACGAACATTTATTTCAAAAATGATTTTGTATTAAAAGAGAAATGGAGAGATTTCTGTGAAGAGTTAGGAAGATTTACTTTATGGAAATTGGGTTATCGTATTAGACCTGAAATAATTGATGTGAATTGAAAATATTTCATTTAATTTCACAATAAAAGTCAATCAATGCTTCAAAATCATCCTAAACTTAACAAGGCTTTAAAGAAATTTGCCAATGAGTATTGCTGCAATCCCTTCAAATGTTTGTACGAGGCCGATGTTCAGGTGCTGCTGTCAAGGCACCTGGAAGTCGAATTTAAAGAGCCTTACGATATCCTTCGCAAACAAAACCGGTACGAATCCCTGGAATCAATACCCAGTATGAACTTCGGGAAGTCCCATAGGGAATATCCGGCCGGTATTTTGTTTTATAACGTAGTATTGGGAGCGCCTTTGCAATTAGGAGATGATTCCAGGGCTACGAACCATTACTTTGAGAACTGGTATCATATTTTGTGGATATGGCCTCCCGATCGGTGAAGCTGGTGTATCCTCAATAAAAAAAATCAAAGAGAAATTGAATAATTTTATTGTTTGTGGTAGATATTTACCACAAAATGTGGTATATTTGTACCACATAACCAATAAATCTGAACTGCTATGAAAAACTTCCATCAATTCGTAAAAGAGAAACGTTTGGAGAAAGAAATGACCTTACGAAAATTTTGCAGGGAAACAGAACTCGATCCATCCAACTGGAGCAAGATTGAGCGGGGTCTGGCTGATGCCCCGAAAAGCGCTGAGATATTAAGCCGTATCAGGGAGGTCCTTGATTTGCCGGAAGAAGATTTTCAAACGTTAAAAGACCTGGCACTGATAGAATCCATTCCGAAGGATTTACGCCCCGAAGAGGCGGTTCTTGAAAAACTACCCCTGTTTTTTCGCACCGTTCGGGGTGATAAACTTACCGAAGCAGAACTAAAAGCACTGATTAATACGATACAGGATAGCTGAGAACGTGATTTTCAAACACTATCGGTTCGAGACCATTCGTAACAAAGCTGACCAGTTCAGAGCGGAATTTTGGGGAGACGAGATACCCGTGGATATTGACGCTATCATTGAATTCAGACTCGGACTTGAAATTCGGCCTGTGAAAAGTCTCAAATCTGTTTATGATATCGATGGAATGTTAAGCCGTGATCTGTCAATAATCTTCGTTGACAATGATATGTACAGTGACATTCGATATGAGTCAAGGCTTCGCTTTACCCTGGCACACGAAATCGGGCATTTAGTACTTCACAGGAATTTTTATCTGGATCAAAATTTTGAAAATGCCGGAGACTGGCTGGATATTATTCAATCACTTGACCCCAATGATCTTGATTGGTATGAGAGACATGCTAATGAATTTGCCGGTCGGTTGTTAGTACCAGGAGATCAATTAACAAAGGAAATTTCAGCAATTAATGATGAAATTGAAAAACTAAAAGAAAAGGCTGTTGAGTTGGATCTTGGTGATGAAATGGAACGATGGGTTATCTCAGCTGTAGCCAGAAAAGTATGTCAAAAATTTCAGGTTTCCTCACAGACCATCGAAATAAGGATGATAGAGAGGGTGTTAATCCTTAATCTGAATAAATCTCTGATTGGTTGGATGAAGAATAGGATGTTTGAAATATTCTTAATTAGCAGATTATCAGCTTCTTTACCTGGTGCGATAGCGTCTGTTTTGAAGCTGACTATCTCCGCCATTTATAGCGGAAATAAGCAACGAATACAAGCACAGGCTTCAGCCCTTTTACTTTTTAAATCCTTTTATTAATCAAATGGGGCTAAAAGCCCCGGTTCGTTCTGTACGTCAATTCCAACGCCATAAATGGCGTGATAAGCCAAACATACGGCTATAGTCATTTTCTATAAGATGTAGGTATTTATGGGGTCATAAGAAAGAGGAATTTTAACGATTAACTCCATAATTTCAGTGTTGTATATATTTACACTGGAATTACCTACCTCGCCGGCAGACAGGCTAAATTGTAGGGTACTAATATTTACATACATTATTTTGTAACTAGCTGAAAATAAGATGGAAACGATGCACTTTTAATCTGGTGTTAAGCAATGATGAATAAATCGTGGAAATTTCTGTTTGTAACCGGGCTGATTTTGCTTGTATCAGGGCTGTCAGCGCTTATAATCCCCAAAACAAAAGGGAATAAAGAAAAATTTATTGAAGAGGTCAGCGTCCGGCTTGGAGATGAAATTGTGCGGTGTGACAGGGAGTTTCAGCCATTGCTTGAGTACCTGAGCAGGACCGATTTTCTGGAAGCGTCGTTTTTATCATACCCGTCATCCTATTCATTTTTTATCTATAACAACAACAGGCTTGTATTCTGGTCTGATAATAAAATAGTACCGGAATTACGGCCTTTAAATAAAGAGAAAGATATCATTTTTTATGAATATGCAGGCTGGAAATACCTGATCAGGCAATGGAAAGTCACCTCTAAGGCAGGTAATATCCGGTTACTGGCTATCATACCGCTGATATACGAACCGCCTGTTTCAAACCAATATCTTCAGACAACCTGGAATACACGGATAGTTCGCCACCCCCAGATAACATTTACTCCTGATGAAACAGAAGGATTAACCGGATTTTATCATAACAAGGAATTTGTATTTGCCTATGAGATAGGGGAGGCCTATAAAATGTCGAATACCGCATTGCAATATGCGGGTGCAGGCTTCATTTTTGCCGGAATGGCATTGATCTTTCTGTTTTTTTTCCGGGTATTAATCAGAAAAACTGATGAGAAAAAGTATGCTGTGTTGCTGCTCCTTCTGCTGGAATGGGTGATCATTTTTTCAGTCAGCAAATTACTGGTCAGCAGCGAATTGACAGATGAAATTTCATGGTTCAATTCAAGATCATATGCCTCATCCTGGCTTCTGAGTAATTTATCTGATCTGATATTATTTACCTTATTTATCCTCTCATTTTCTGTGCTTGCCGGCAGGATGGCAAATCGCTACTGGTTTGTAAGAAGCATATCCCGACTTACAAATGGGTTGAAAGCATTTATTTCAGTCGTCGCCATCCTGGTATTGTATTATGTGATTACATTTCATTTTCTGATCTTCCGTGATATATATGACAATTCTCAAATATCGCTGGATATTTATAACTCGCTTGAACTGGATTTCACGAAAATTGCTATTCTGATTGTTTTTACAATAAATGCAATCAGTTTTTATTTACTTTTTCATACATTTTTCAAGACCTGGCTTGTCTCCTCCGGAGTAAAAACACGATGGCTGGTCATTTCACTGGTTGCAGGCACAGCCATATTTTTAGTAATCGAAAATGATTTTCCCGTACTGTTTCTGATTTTGGTATTTGCCGGTTATCTGGCGTTAATGCTTATTTCAGGTATTTACCGATATTTTCTTCAATATAATTACCGGGCGTTGCTTTATTTTCTGAGTAGTGTGGTGATAAGCAGTGTAATCGGAGCGTTTGCAATTCAGAATCTTGAAATTTTCAGAACAGCCAATGATAATAAAAAATTCGCCCAGACCCTGATCGAAGAAGATTACTTCGCCGAATATTTGATCAACGATGCCGTTGAAAAGATCAGGAACGACCCTTTTATCAGCAACTGGATGACGTCCCCTTTTGTGTCGAAGGATGTTATCAGCCGAAAAATACGTCAGGTGTATCTTGGCAGGTATCTCGAAAAATACAATGTGCAGATATTCTTGTCTGACCAGCAGGGGAAATCATTTGCCGGCCCGGAATCAAGCAGGGATTATAATACATTTTTCAACAGGTATGCCGTGAGTCAGAATTCAACGCAGTTCGACGACGTGTATCTTGTAAGCAGGTTCAGTTCCGACCAGTTTTTTAAACGATACCAGGCATACATCGATATCACGCGTTATAATGTGGTTGTAGGGCACATCATTCTTGATTTAAGACAAAAGAGAACCATCCAACGGAATGTATATCCTGAATTACTGGTTGACAGCCGGATTGCACATCCGTCAGGTTTTTTAAAGGTGAGTTATGCGCTATATTCAGGAAATAAACTGGCATATCATGCCGGTGAGTTTAATTATTTATCAGCTTTTGACCCCAGCGTACTATCAAATAAAAGAATATTTGAAAACGGAGTTCAGATCAACGGGGTTTTTCATGTAGCCATTCCAACACCTGCCAGAACAACGTTGGTGGTATCGGCCGGAGGACACACATTCAATGAGGTTTTTTCAAATTTTTCGTATTTGTTTCTGGTCCTTATCCTGATTTACGGTGTACTGCTGTTTGTTTTTTCTATTTCCAGATTATCCAATAAAACCGAAATCGGATTTGCTACCCGGATACAACTTTATATCAATTTTGCGTTTATTTTGCCGCTTATCCTTGTGAGCGTTACTACACTCAGCCTGTTAAGCTCTACTTCGAAGTCGGGTATTCAGGAGGAGTATGTTGAGACAGGAAATGATTTATCGGTGGCCATTCAACAGAAACTTGACAATTTCCTGATGTCCCCGTCAATGAAGGAAGAATTGTCTGAAAGCTTGCGGACTACTGCTGCGCTGCTGGATACAGATGCTGATCTCTATAATCTTTCGGGAGGGTTGATCGCTTCAACCCAGCCTGAAATCTACGCAAAAGGGTTAATATCCAGATACATTAAGCCCGGCGCATATGATCAGATTATCAGGCGGGCAGTCAATTTTTACATTGATGAAGACCGGGTGGGAAAATTGGGTTACAGCATTACTTTTATTCCGGTGAAAACATCTGACACAGGCCGGTTGATCGGAATACTGAGCCTGCCTTTTTTCCATTTTAAAGAAGTACTGGAACAGCAACAAACAGAGATTCTGACAAATATTCTGAATATTTTCAGCCTGCTGTTTATCTCACTGCTTGTGATCAGCTATTTAGCTTCAAAAAATCTGGTAATCCCCCTGAAGCTTATCACCGAAAAGCTGAATAAAATGTCGTTTTCAGGTTACAATGAGCCGATCGACTGGAATACACAGGATGAACTTGGAAGATTGGTAACTGAGTATAACCGTATGATCGTAAACCTTGAAAAGAGCAGGGAGGCATTGGCGAGAAATCAACGGGAACTTGCATGGCGTGAAATTGCCAGGCACGTTGCTCATGAAATAAAAAATCCGTTGACGCCTATGAAACTCACCTTGCAACAACTTCAGCGAAGGATATCCGATAAGGCAAACTTTGACCCGAAAGATGTTGAAAAAGCAGTGAATTCACTACTTCATCAGGTGGAGGTACTAAAAGATATTACCACTTCATTCAGTGCATTTGCCAAAATGCCGATACCTGAAATGAAAATATTTAATATTGTAGAGTTACTTAAAAATACATTTGCCCTGCATAAAAATGAAGACGACGCCGAGGTCGACCTCCAGGTTGAAAGGGATCTCATTAATGTAACGGGCGATAAAAAACTTATGGGAAGAATTATAACGAATATTATTCTCAACGGTATTCAGGCTTCAAAAGCAAAGACACCTGTCATAAAGGGAAAGGTAAATGTTTCCGGTAAAAATGTTTTAATAGAAATATCCGATAATGGACCCGGCATTGACGAAACTATCAGGGATAAGATCTTTCTTCCCGGTTTCAGTACCAAGGATTCCGGATCAGGGATTGGCCTGGCAATTGCCAAACATGGAATCGAGCAATCGGGAGGTCAGATATGGTTTGAAACCCGCATTGGTGCAGGTACAAAATTCTTTATTGAATTACCTCTTGTTGAAGAATGAAACGGTTGATTTTTATGATGATTTTTTCTGCCCTGACAGGGATTGTGGTTGGTCAGATTAACGATAACCGCCGGTGCCGGTGGGTGAAAGGAAATGAAGCGCTCTTACAACCCACCGATACCTCGGGATTGGTTATCGACCCGTCATCATTCATTATACGTACTCCGGGAAGTTTGCAGGTTGAATATACGTGGGATTCCCGAACGAACAAATTGCTTATCCGTAGTGAGATTGAATTGCCCGATTCGGTGGAGGTATGCTACCGGGTGATTGGCATTGAAACGCGCCCGCTCTTCAGCCGGACGCTAAACGAATATGACAGCACCGCCCATTTTAAAGACTATGAACGCATTAAAAATCCCTTGATAACAAAACGTGAGCAGTTATTTGAAACCGGAGACGTGAATACAAGCGGAAGGCTGAGCCGTGGATTCACACTGGGTACAAATCAGGATCTGTTCGTAAACTCCTCGCTCAATCTGGTAATGGACGGAAAACTTACTGATGATCTTTTTATTCAGGCATCTATCACCGACCAGAACATCCCATTTCAGCCCGAAGGTTCTACAGCGCAACTTCAGGATTTTGACAATGTGTATATGAAACTGTATAATGACCGGTTTTCTGTTACAGGTGGGGATATTGTACTTTCCAGCCAGCCTTCCCGTTTTTTGAAATATTACAAAAACGTCCAGGGTGTTTTGTTTGGCAGTAATTCAGCCCGATCCCGGACCACCATAGGAGCTTCGATAGCTAAAGGGAAATTTGCCACAATAAAGATAGCATCTATTGAAGGCATATTGGGACCCTACCGGATACCCGGACCTGACGGCAGCGATTTTGTTATTGTTTTGGCCAATTCTGAAAAAATTTATCTCGACGGAGTACGATTAAAAAGAGGATTTGACCTGGATTATACAATTGATTACAATCTTGGGGAAATCATCTTTACATCCAGGATCACTATTACGAAATTTTCCCGTATAAGGGTGGACTACGAGTATGCCGATAACCGTTATTCCAGGTCGGTACTGGCTGTGAGCCATTCTGCAGAGATAAATAAATGGACGCTGTTTGTAAATGCGTATAGTGAGAAAGACAATAAAAACAGACCGAATTTTGATTTGCGGGATGAAGATAAACTGTTGCTGAGCAGCGTCGGGGATAATCTTGATTCTGCATTCAGGTCAGGCGCCGACAGTGTGGGGTACGACACAAAGCGGATCCTTTACAAAAAAATTATCATCGATAATAATGAGGTATATGTGCATTCCACACACCCTGATAGCGCATTCTGGGAAGTAAAGTTTACAAAAGCAGGCCTGAACAAAGGAAATTATGTTCAGAAAGTCACCACAGCAAACGGGAAAGTGTTTGAGTGGGTAATACCGGCCGGTGGTGTGCCCCAGGGGGAATATGTACCTTTCAAAATCATTCCGGCTCCTTCCAAAAAGCAAATGGTGGATGCAGGCGCCAGCTATCAAATCAATGAATATGAAAGAATTAAAGCCGAGGTATCATTTTCCGATAGCGATAAAAATCTATTCTCTGATGCTAACCATAATGACAATGCCGGAAGCGCCATAAATTTCATGGTTGAATCTGCCGGAAGAAAAATCGGAGGCTCGGCATATACATTAAATAGTATGGCGGAAATCGAATATCTCAGCAAAAATTTCACACCCATCGACCGGTTCAGGCGTGTTGAGTTCGACAGGGACTGGAGTTATCAGCCTGATGAAAAAGACGATCCCTCGGATGACCTGCTGATCACTATGGTAATCGGTGCAAAAAAAGATGCTTACAACCTTCTTGATTACACACTTTCGCACCGAAAAAAGGGGTATCTGGTAAGCGGCTTTCAAAATACCCTGAATTTCAACAAAGAATTTGGAAATGCCCGGTTGATCTCAAAGATATTTCTATCTGATAATGATCAGGCCGGCATACGGTCGGGTTGGCAAAAGATATATGCAGACCTTTCGTATGGAATCGGTAAAATACGGCCGGGCTATGCATTGCATATTGAAGAACAGGAGGAATACCGGGCAGATTCATTGATAAACAGCACCAATCACTTTACCGAACATGTTATTTACCTGCGTAGCCTTGAATCTGAAAAGTCATACTTTGGTCTGGACTACAGTTTAAGAAACGACCGGGAGCCATACCAGGGGGAGATTGTGGAGAGCAACCAGTCGCAAACAGTAAACCTTACCTACCGAAACAGCATAAGCCGGTTTCAGAATATCAGTGTACTTCTTTCTTACCGCAACCTTCAGAACAAAGGAGAAGGAGTTGATTTTGGAAGCGGCGAAAGCCTGAAAGGCCGGATCGACTGGTATGTATCTTTTTTCAATAATTTATTTAAAAACGAGCTTACGTATTCGATTTCAAACAGCAGGGAATTGAAAAAAGAGTTTGTTTACATTCAGGTACCTACCGGCCAGGGAAGCTATACCTGGATGGACCAGAACGGCGACGGCATTCAGGATTTGAATGAATTTTTCCTGGCAGTCAACATTGATGAAAAGAACTATGCGAAAATCTTTATTCCGGGTGGCGATTACATTGATGCATTTGAAAATACCTTCAACTACCGGCTTAATTTTAGCTTTCCACATTCCTGGAGAAAATCAGGAGGGATCAAGAGGTTGTTGAATAAAATCTCTAATTCAACCGTATGGAATTCCATTTCAAAAATAACCGATAAGTCATTAAACTCAAGGTTGCTTGCATTTATAAAGCCATTGGACAGGGAGGAGGTGCTGAGTATCCGGGAAAATTTCAGGACAACCTGGTTTTTTAATCGCGGGAGCCCGTCGTATGGAATAAATGCAGGATATAATCAGTTCAGATATTTGAATTTGCTTACCGGGGGGTTTGAAGACCGCTTGAATAAGGAATTTAGTTTTACCGGACGGATGAATGCCGGCAGGGCGTATAGTGTTAAACTTACGGCCAGTTATGCAAAGGAATTTTCCGAATCGGACTTTCTGGATGACAGGAATTTTATTATCAGCGCTAATTCGGTACGCCCTACATTTTCATGGCAGCCACGTACGTACTTCAGGATGAATGTGATTTACGGCATACGCAGCAGGAGTAATGTGGTGGATCCGGAGCAGGGCGAATCGGCATGGATCAATGAATTAGCAGGTGAGTTTAAATTTACAAAAATCAGCAAAACGAATTTTCAGGGCATACTCAAATTCTCTAAGGTCGATTTTGCAGGTGATATGAACACTCCTGCAGGCTTCGCGGTGCTGGCGGGGTTGAATCCGGGAGCCAACATCAACTGGTCATTAAACTGGCAGCAAACGCTGATTGAAGGATTACAGATGTCGGTTATTTATAGCGGCAGGAAAAGTGAGAATACACGGGTAATCAACTTTGGAAGCATTACCGTTCATGCCTTATTTTAAACTTAAATGTCAAGCTCTACTGTTATTTTAGTGGAAATGAATGCGTAAATGTTATTTATTGTTCATTCAACATGTTTCTTTCCCCGTCATCATTCCCTGCAATGATTGATTTTATCAGTTTATCCTTTTATCATTCTGTCATTTTATTAAAAATCCATTTCTCATTAAACCTGCCACGCCAGAGGCGTGGTTCGTGGTAAAGCCTAAATGTTAAATAGCATTGTTGATTTTGCCGTTGCCGTACGTGCGAAAATCCCTAATGGAATTTTCGGGTTAAAGTGAGGATTTCTCTTTCACGATCTGCATCATCTTATTGGCAAATATGAAGTCATTAAGCTCTTCTTCCACTGCTTCCATGATGTTGTTTTTGCTTCCTTCCCATATTTTCCTTCCCTCATACATAAACATCACATATTCACCTATTTCCATCACCGAATTCATATCATGAGAAACAACAATGGTGGTGATATTATATTCTTCTGTAATCTCTTGGATCAGGTTGTCTATCCGTATGGAAGTTATCGGATCAAGGCCTGAGTTGGGTTCGTCACAAAACAAATATTTTGAGTTATTTACAATTGCGCGTGCAATTCCCACTCTTTTTTTCATGCCACCACTGAGTTCAGAAGGCATTTTCTTATTTACTCCGGCAAGGTCCACGCGCTCTAAGACAATGTTGATACGGTCCAGCTTTTCGTCTTCCGGCATGTCAGAAAGCTGGTCGAGAGGGAATTTTACATTCTCCTCTACATTTATGGAGTCAAACAACGCCCCTCCCTGAAACAGCATGCCTATTTCGCGCCGTATTACAATCCTCTTCGAACGATCGGCATGGGTAAAATCACGGTCGTTATAATACACATATCCTTCGTCGGGCTCAAATAATCCTACCATACATTTAAGTAAAACACTTTTACCGGTTCCTGAAGCGCCAATAATCATGTTCGTCATTCCCCGTTTGAACTCTCCACTGATATTGCTCAAGATCACTTTATCTCCGAACGATTTAGATATATTTTCAATCCTGATCATACTGTTATAGTTAGTTAAGGTTAAGCAACAATTGGGCAAGCAGGTAATCGGCGATAAGTACCGCAATTACACTGTTGGTTACCGCGCTCGTAGATGCTTTGCCTACCTCAAGAGCACCGCCAACGGTATAATAGCCTTTAAAGGACGAAATACTTGAGATCAGAAAGGCAAATACAAATGATTTTATCATAGCAAATGTTACGGTAAACTCGATGAGTTCAAACTGGATACCATAAATATACTCCTGAGGGGTAATAACTCCGGATACAATTCCTGCCCAATATCCGCCAAAAATGGATAAAAATGCAGCAAGTATCACTAACAGCGGATACATGAAAAAAGTGGCTATTATTTTGGGCAGCACGAGATAGGAGGCTGAGTTTATTCCCATAACTTCCAGAGCATCAATCTGTTCGGTTATTCGCATGGTTCCCAGTTCGCTGGCTATGTTTGATCCTACCTTGCCGGCAAAAACAATAGCAGTGATGGAAGGAGCAAGTTCAAGTATGGTCATATCGCGTACAACTTGTGCGATCACGTAGCGTGGGATAAGCGGACTCACCAGGTTATAGGCCGTCTGAATGGTTGTAACCGCACCGATAAAGGCCGATACGATACTTACAATAACAATGGAGCTTAACCCGATATGAACACATTCATTGATAAACAACTTAAAGTAGGTGCTGAATGACCCCGGATTGGAGAAGGTTATACCTAAAAATATAAAATACTTGCCTATACTTTTCATATACAGACCTTGAACAGGATAATTGTTTTATAAGCGTTTTCTGTATGCTAAATTGCGTGAATATAACCATTATTGAGCGAAAATATTATGAAAGATTTAATAGTCGTAACAGGAGGTACCAAGGGAATAGGCCGGGCGATAATAAATAGATTTGCAGCGAAAGGATTTGATGTTATTACATGCGCCAGGAGCCTCCCCGATCTGGAATCGATGAAGATAGCTGTTGAAAATGCTCATCCCGGAATTGAAGTATATATATTCAAGGCAGATTTGTCAGAAAAAGAATCGGCAATGGAATTTATAAGAGATGTAACCGGGTTGAACAAACACGTAAGTGTGCTTGTCAATAACACCGGTAGTTTCGTTCCGGGTCAGATCCATAATGAAGACGAGGGTACGCTTGAAAAAATGATTGAAACCAACCTGTACAGCGGGTACCATATTACCCGGGGAATAATAAAGGCCATGATAGAGCGAAAAGAAGGGTATGTATTCAATATCTGTTCGGTAGCAGGCATTGCACCGTATCTGAACGGCGCCAGCTATTGCATTTCGAAATATGCCCAGTTGGGTATGACCAAAGTATTGAGAGAAGAAATGAAACCATTCGGTATTCGTGTTACGGCGGTAATACCCGGGTCAACCTTAACGGCAAGCTGGGACGGTACAGAACTGCCCGAAAGCCGCTTTATAAAACCGGAAGATATCGCTGATACAATATACAATGCCTGGTCGCTCTCAAAAAACACCGTGATCGAAGAAATTGTTATGCGCCCTCAGTTGGGAGACGTCTGACTCCTTATTTAAAACATGAAGGATTAATTGAAACCCGTGCTACGTAAGGGAGATTACCCGAATAAATCGGGTAATGACGTTCCTCTTTTGGAGATTTGCCGGGCACCTCCATACGAACAATACATAAGTCGTCATTACCCGGATTGCGGAGCAATGCCGGGTAATCTCCTTGTTTCAAGCGCCACTGAATAAACTGAAACCTGTGGGTCGTTAGGGAGATTACCAGGTCCCGCCAGGATAAACCATGTCGGGATGCGCCCGCCACAACGGAGTGAAGGCGGGCAGGTAAACCGGGTAATGACGTTGGTTTTTCGCGGATACTCTTTTGTGTGTTACAGCACTCAAAATTCTATTTAAGTTTTTAAACGCTGAATTTCTACCGGTTTTTGCACCGAACAAAACAAGAGGTTTGGCGCTTGTGCGGCACCTTTTACCAACATGATGTCTAAACCGAAAGATATTTAGTGTATTCCACATTGTGGCTTTTTTCAGGTTTATTTTAAAAATACAGATATATATGGATATATATGGATATATATAGATATATATAGATATTTACGGATATAATTAGCGGCAGATTTCTAATGCCAATTCTGAGTTTGCCGATCAGGCTCTGACGGGCAATCAATCATTACTTCCTGAAAAGGTATGAAGCTTTAAAGAAGAAGCCTCTTTGAATATGCATCAGGTTGTTGCTCGGAACGTATTCCTGATTTTCCCACCTGGTGTTTTTGTATAGGCTCCCAAAGCCAATATGAACCACTGTGCCCGGAATGTAGGTGAACGACGCCAAAAAATCGGATGCCAGCTCCTCACTGAATGAATTATACTCCACAATTAACCTGAAAAACAGGTACTTATTAACCTGATAGGTATTCTTGCTTCGGATAATGGAAAAGTCATAATCTTTTTCTTCCGTGGAGGTTCTGAAAAAGTCGGAATACGTGTATCGCCATTCGGAATTAAAATTATCTGACACCTGCAGGTTTAGGGAGGCGGAAGCATCTGAACCATAACCCTGGTAAGGATCATCGGAAGAATATAATATTTTATTTCCCTGCCCGTACGATACATCGAAAAATACGCGCTTGGTTATCTGGCTGCTTAAGGATGACCTGAAATTGTTCCTGTTAAATTTCTGATCGAGGAAAATTTCATTTTTTACATTATAACTTAATGAAAGACTGGAGTTTCGTATAAGTGTAAAACGCAGATTAGTCCAGTAGCTATGCTCATATAATGCCGAAGGTTTGTCATACAGGTAGGTGGCTGAGAAAATCGGGTCAATTCTTTTTAACAATTTTTTTTCGAAATAGATTTTTGGACTTACATATACGTTTGCTCTTCGCGTTTCAGTACGGGTTATGAATCCAACATCGGATTTAAAATCAGAAATATTGGCAATGGAGGCTCCATACGTCATTTTACGCGTGCGTCGCGAATATCCGACTTTTGCCGAATAATCTCTGGTTACATCTGCTTCCGTAGAATCCCGGTCATACGATCTCAGGTAATGTGCTTCCAGGGTACTTGACTTGCTGAGGCGAATCTGACCATCCAGGCCTGCTACCCGGTTGAAATGACCATTTAGTTGCCGGGACGTATAAACGGCGCCTAAATAACTGTCGTCTTTAAATGATCGTTTATACCGGAACACTCCGACTTGTGCATTTTTAGCGCCGTCGCCCACTTCATCAGGAGGTACTTCATCCAGAGCAAAGATGGAAGCAATCGTGTTTCGTGCGCCAACTTTCCCTGTAAGTTTAGCAGCAGTGAGCGGGTTCACAATGGTCCGTGTGTTAACTACCGACCGTATCGCATCCCTTTGTCCGGTTTCGGCAAAATTGAATGTCTCGTTTCCTTCCAGGAAAAAGGGCCGTTTTTCGGGGTAGAAGATGTCAAACCGTTGGTTTATATCAATCTGACCGGCATCGGACTCTACCTGACTGAAATCAGGATTGATAGTAGCGTCCAGAATAAGGTCTGAAGTGATCCCGTATTTTGCAGTAAGGCTTAATTCAGCTTTGTTAATGTCAGTTTTTAATTCACCATCCTGGTGTATCGCCCGGTTGGTGTAGGTAACGCCCGGCAGGATTTCAAGCAGGGTAAATTTTTTCACTCCGCCGTATTGTATTTGTTGCATTTGTGTGAGCAAATTGGCGCCCTTGGCCGGATCCAGGGGCGGGTACGTGCCCTCCATCGAAAAACGACTGATCTTTCTGCCGTAAATAACACCCATTACAACCGGGTCGTCATTCCGGTACCGGATGCTCTTAAAAGGAATTTTGATTTCAATGACATAACCTTCATCGGTGATGTTCCCGGCGCTGTACCAAACCATATCGATCCCAATATCGTCTCTGCCCCCGGCCAGCTTACCATCCATCTGAATGCCTGATGGATTTACATAAAAACTATAAAGCGTCTGCTTATCGTTGAACGTGTCAAGATAAACCACAATCCAGTCGTCATCCCGGATTTTATCTCTTGCTGCTACCGAAGTTTTAATTTTGTTTGGCTCATCATAGGCAATAAAAGCAAAATAAAGGTTGTCTTCATCATTGGCCATAAACACTTCGGTACGAAATCCCATATCCATTTCATAATCGGGCTTGAATGTTTTAAAACCGGTTATCATCGGTGTATTTTGCCAGATTTCTTCATCAAGCACTCCGTCAATTATGAGGGGAGAATCTGTTTTTACAGGTTTTAATGCCTCCTGTGCCCGGGCGAATTTGGATACTAGAATAAGCGTAAATAACAATATAAAAATTCGTGTACCCAATTGATTCATTTTTTTACCTATCCTTCAATTCTATCTCTTGTAGCTTTAAAGGGCGCAAAGATAAACCAGTGTCCTGTATTTGGGAACTGATTTATATGAACGGTAGAATTCAAGAGTGGTTAAGGTTAATTTTAATTGTTAACAACCGGGCCGGTTAAATGGTTTATTAGTTGCAATATTACCCATATACGGCTCTCCTGCAGCAATAAGGAAATACCTTGTCTATACCATAACGAGGTGGTAAACACCATATTAAAGTTGCACACGGCTACTGTAATAGTTTGTATCTGTTACCTGAATCAGACGTTGTTTGAAGATATAAACTTTTCCAATCTCACCGGCTTTTTCCGGTCGATCCAGTCCAGGTAGCTGCCGTTGAACCCAACTTTATCCTGAAATTTACGGGTTTTGGCTAATATTGAGCGGATTGCTTCATCGTTGATAATACTTTTTTGGGATATTTGCTCAGCAATACTGGTTGCCTGAAGGGCAATTCTGTCTTCGGTGTTTCTCAGGTAGTTATGAAAATCAGTTTCTTGCATATCAAGATATTGATCCATGATTTTAAGGGTGGTTTCCCTTCCGTGATGAAGCGATTCTTTGATGTTGCCCCTGCCTGTTACTGCATTCCCAATGGCAAATACATTGTCATATCCTTCAATCCTGCAGCTGACCGGATCTGTAATTTTAAAAATTTCCTTTTCTGAAGGAATACCGGGTATTTTTTCCGGAATACTACCAATAGAAGATATCACTACAGATCCTTCTGCTTTTTTGGTTTCGCCTTCCACAACTCGTAAATTTCCATTTACCACTTCGGTTTTCTGAAATATAAGACCTTTTAGCTTTCCATCTTGTACTATTTTGTCAATGGGGGTATAGCATTCTTCAAAGTGGAATAGGTATTTCTCGCGAGAATTATCAATAACTTTTTGTGAAATGGACTCTATCTTTACAATTTGATCAGGTGTTTCTTTTGGACTGCTGGTTAGTGGCATGTCCTTTCCCCTGCGGCGATAAAATAACGTGCATCCGTTTAGTCCAAGGTCTGAAATAGTAAGGTTATGTTTTTCGAGTACTTTTTTAATACTTCGTGCAAGCGTAAATATATCTTCATTAATTCCCTTTTGCTGAAGGGCTTTCTGAACCGTTTCGATCATAACAACCTTCACTACATCCAGTGAAGCCAGACCGCCACCGATTATCAGTGCATTATCGTCTATTTCTATTTCGGGTCCGGAATAATCCGGTTCATGTTTGTGGTTGAACCAGTATATAAGCGGATTTTGATAAATCAGTCCCTTGCCTACATACGCATCGATACCTTCAACCGGCAGTGGCCGGTCTTTCCAGGCTCCCACAGCTATTATAACTGCCGAAAAGCCCCAGTTTCTTACTACATCGTTAAAATCAATGTCACGGCCAAGCCTGATGTCCGGGACAAACCGTATGTTTGGATGGCTCAGCTTTTCATCAATATTTTGCTCCTCTTTATTGCGTAATTTAATATGCCATAGGGGCAATCCATCCTCTATTTTACCGTATGGCAAGGTGTTCTGGTCAAATACAACAACCCTGATTCCTCTTTCAGCTAACTGAAATGCAGCTTCCGAACCGGCAACAGAACCGCCGAATATAGCTACATAATGATGTCCTGAAGGCTCCATATCCTATGTTTCTACGCTGCAAAAGTTAGTTAAAAAGTTCTATTATGCAATTCCGGGGATAAGTACGGGGAATTACATCAGTAATGTCATGTGTAGCTTTAACGTAAAAGTGGAATAAATAGTTGATTTTTGGATCGATTTTTAACTATTGAAAACGGAAAAATGAGCAAGCGAAAATTATTGATTGCCAGTACATCTACGGTCTGTGGAAAACCTTATCTGGCTTATCTGACAGGAGAACTCGAGCAATTTTTTGATGGAGTTGACAATATCGTTTTTATTCCTTTTGCCCGGCCGGGCGGAATATCTTACGACGATTATTCGGATATAGCACGTAAATTTTTTTCCAGGCTTGGTAAAAAGCTTATAGGGATTCATGAATCGGATGACATGCTGGAAACACTGAACGAATGTGAAGGGATATTTACGGGAGGCGGAAATACATTTGTACTTTTGAATGCATTATACACACACAATCTAATGGAGCCATTGCGTAAATGCGTGTTTGCCGGAATACCCTATCTGGGTACCAGCGCAGGTTCAAATATACTCGGAATCTCTATTCAGACCACCAATGATATGCCTGTAGTTTACCCTCCGTCCTTTACGGCATTAGGAGCCGTTCCATTTAATGTAAACCCCCATTACACCGATCCTGATCCGGATTCGAAACATATGGGAGAAACCCGCGAAACGAGAATTAAGGAATTTTTGGTTTTTAACGATATTACTGTAGCCGGCTTACGTGAAGGAAGCTATTTAATAATCAATGATACTAAGGTAAAGCTGGGAGGAGACCATAGTGTGCGGATCTTTGAAAAAAGCAAAGCCCCGTATGAGCTTTATCCAGGCAGTGATTTTTCATTTCTGCTGAAATAGTATGAATGATTAACTCAAATAAGCAGTTGTAAAATGTGATATTTTTCTAATTGTGTTTTGTTACCTATCGTTATCAGGACTACTGACCCGTATCAGATTGTCTTGTAACATTTATCATTTTAAATTTAAAGGGTATTCCGTAATTTAGGCGCACTAATCAGATAAATTTCACATAAGATGAAGAATGTTAAATATACAAAGTGGCAACTATTCAGCCTTGTTTTGTTACGGGTATTTATTGGCTGGCATTTTCTTTACGAAGGCGTAATTAAACTGTACAACCCCTCCTGGACGGCTAAAAGCTATCTACTTACATCACAGGGGTTTATGAAATCTTTTTATGTCTGGATGGCCGGTGATTCATTTATTAGCGTCGTAGATACGATAATGGTGGCCGGATTATTGGTGGTAGGAGTGGGTTTAATGGCAGGTATCATGACACGTTGGGTAGCCGTTGCAGGCAGTATTATTCTACTGTTACTATATCTGGCCCATCCGGCATTGCCCGGTCTTTCTTCCGGGTTATCAGCAGGAAACTACTGGCTTATTAATAATAATCTGATTGAAATCGCAGCACTGATGGTTATTTATCAGTTTCCGGTAAGCTACTATTTCAGTCTTGAATTCATTTTTAAAAAGGAAAAATCTACTGAACAAACTGTTTAATCTAAATACGTAATATTATGTCTGATAATAAATCATCCTGGAAATGGTCGCGGAGAGATATTTTAAAAGGATTATCCGGGATTCCATTTCTGGGTACAGTCTGGTGGGCAGGCGCCAGTTTCAGCAAGAATATACAGAAGGAAAAATCGAAGATTCTTGAATCACTTAACATCGATGCCGTACTTCCGCCACCCACAGGTTCAATGAGCGGAGATCCTGTCAGGGTTGGAATTATCGGCTTTGGCATAAGGGGTAATCAATTGTGCCGTGCCCTTGGGTTTGCCACTAAAAGCTGGCTATCCGATATGAAAGAGTCCGTATCAGCAAATCCTCAGGATACACGCCTGAATGAGTTTCTGGATCAGGAAAACCTGAATGTAAAATTAACAGCCGTAAGCGATGTTTTTGATGTACAGGCAGAAATAGCTCTGGATTCGTTTAATACAGATACGAATCAGATCAGGCGTTACCGTACCTATGAGGAGATGCTTGATAGCGGAAATGTGGATGCGGTGATCATTGCCACACCGGATCATTGGCACGCCCCCATAGCCATTGCCGCCCTCCATGCTGATGTACATGTGTACGTTGAGAAACCAATGACCCATAACATTACGGAGACATATGCACTCAGAGAAGCTACCTTAAATTCAAAAGCTGTATTAATGCTGGGTCATCAGCACCGGCAGACTCAGAGCTTTTTAACGGCACAGGATATCATTAATAAAAATGTGCTGGGACATGTATCGCTTATCCAGGCGAATACAAACAGAAACAGTGACAATGGTGCCTGGCAGTATCATATTCATGAAAAAGCAAGCCCGCAGACGATAGACTGGAATTTATTCCTGGGAAATGCACCAAATGTGTCCTTTAATAAAGAGCATTTCTTCAGGTGGAGAAAGTGGTGGGCCTATGGTTCCGGCCTTTCCGGCGATCTGATGACTCATGATTATGACCGGATCAATTGTGTTTTAAACATGGGAATACCTAAATCGGTTATTACATCGGGTGGCATTTATACACACCGCGATGGCAGAAATGTGCCGGATGTAATGCAAATAAATATGGATTATCCGGACTTCAGCACAGGATCCACCCAGGAGCAAGGTAAAGAAAAAGGTATGACACTGGTATATAGCGCTACGTTAGGCAACCAGTATGACCGGAATACCATACTTATGGGACACGACGGAACCATGCATCTTGGCAACAGGCTGGCCGTTTATATAGATCCCAGGTCAACCCGGTTTGCTGACTTGCTGGAAGACAATAATATCGATGTGTCTGTACCGGTTTATGAGTATGATCCTGCCGCAGGCGAATTAGATGGAATCACCTCTGCAACATCCAGGTATTTTGCCAACAAAGGATTGTTATGGACATATCGCGATGGAAAGCGTGTTGATTCTACATTCCTGCATTTGAGGGAATGGTTGAGTTGTATCCGTAACGGCGGTAAACCAAGTTGCGGTATCAAAGAGGGTTTTGAGGAAGCCATTACTGCACATATGGGCAGTTTGTCGTATAAACTGGGCCGCCGGATTGAATGGGATGCCGGCAAAGAGGAAATCGTATCAGTACCGGGCTATGATCTGGATGAAGTGCTGCTGGCAAATGTGGAGCGGGTAGCCTGAAGTAATAACAGTCAGTATTACGGGAGTACAGTAATATAATATTGGGAGAAGGTTCGGCAATCCGGTAGTAATGTCACCGGCCTATAATCAGTTTGCTTATAATTAAGATTCCTTTGAGAACTATCTAATAGGCAATTCACTTTATATCTTTTGTTGATGTCTGTAACATATGCGCGGGGGATTGTCCCTGCCTAAAGGACGGCAGGCAGGTGTAGCCACAACGAACCTGACAAGCAGCCAGCCCGGTTGATACGATGGAAATTACCCCTGATGACATAGGTTAAATACGTGGAATTCCATATATTTGGTTGTTGTGTGCCATTTTATAAATATCTCATCTTAATGATTTAACTTTTATTACTAACTAATTTAAATCCTAAGTAATCATGAAAAAACTAATTTTAACAGCAGCCCTGATCTTAGTGGTAGGAACCACTTTTGGCCAAACCTTACAAAAAGGAAATTTTATTGGCCTGCATGTTATGACCATAAATCTTGATCCTGATGTTACAATGAATCAATTTTTAGATTTTTATGTAAACAAGTACATACCTGAATTTGAGAAGAATTTTCCCGGAGTTAAAATGTATATCGTCAAAGGTATCAGAGGGGAGAATGAAAACAGTTTTGGCTTTGTTTCTTTTACTGATTCAGAGGAAGTCAGGGATAAATACTATAATAAAAATGGAACTCTTAATGAATTAGGAAAATCTGCATTTGAGAAGCTACAACCCACAACTGAGGAGTTACAAAAATTGGGAACACACACTTCAACGTACACTGACTGGGTAATACAATAGCATTTCATTGATTATCTCAAACATTAAAACGGCACACAACAGGCGGTCATAGGTAATGCCGCTTTTTTATAGTTAGCTGAGATTTTTATAGGAAAATTTGTACCTTAAAATATTGGAAACCAGCAAACTGAAAGGCGGCACTACCCATACCGCCAATCGTTGTGTGGCATTTAAATATCTAAAATAAACACCATGAAAAACAAAAAGCGAATTGCAACCATTGTCCGTTTAGTAGCCAGAATGTGGGGTTCAATATTCTTAGTGTTCTTATTGTTTATGGTTGGGGCACATGTAATTGGTGCACTATTTGGCCCGGAGGAAGCCAGCGGGATAGGGTTTAAGTCAGTCAGTGAAATGCTTCAGTTCTTTTTCTTATTTCCTGTGGGTACAATGGTAGGTTTTGCTCTCGCCTGGAAGTGGGAAGGGCTGGGAGGATTGATAACGGCAGGCGGCTTTATTGTTAATTTTATATTGAGGCCCGACCTTATTACCAATCCGTACATGCTTGGCATGGGCGTTTGTGGTCTTTTGTTCCTTGCTTATTGGGCATTGACCAGGGGCCCGCAGTTGGAGACAAGGGAAACCGGGAAAGTACAACGTAAGACCAAACGCTATAATATTGCTATCGCCCTGCTTATCAGTCTTGTGCCATTGGTTGCTTTTATGTTCACTATTGGGCCAATGGGGGGTAATAATAATAGTAACATCACTACCGAAAAGGATAGCTCTTTTACCAAAAAAGTAGAGCGGGTGGAAGTGATTGTCAATGTGGAAGAACCTATGATACCCGTTTTTGCCCACTCTTTTGAGCACAGCCTGGTATCGGCCTTAGAATCGAACGGT
>JADFHN010000150.1 GCA_022567155.1 Bacteroidota bacterium | reverse complement strand
CGACAAAGGTGAAATTGTTGAAAGGGGGTCGCATGAATCCCTGATAAAAAAAGACGGGATTTACAAGAAACTCAATTTAATACAAAAAGGATAAATCCGTTTATGTTGCTTAAACCCATAATTGCCATTAGAAATCAGCTGCAAACTCAAATTTACTTCACCTCAGGCACTTCCTCTTCCGAAAGCTATCGGAAGAGGTTCTCACCAATATCTTACATAGTTTGCGAGCCAAAATTCTGCGGGAGCGCCTGATGCACATCAACTTCGAGCTTTCGTAACGAAGTCTAATAACAATTCTGGGTTAAAGCAAATGTTAAATTCTCAGAAAAGGCAACTAATCCGTACAAGCAATAGTAAAGCCATCTGAAAAGCATCAAAATCCCGAGAATTAGTCCGATTGGCTCCAAACTACTTATTGCAGATATGAAATACCGTTCGTAAAGAATAATAATCCAGTTAAGCTGAAAAGCCATCTGTTGGCTTTAACAGAAAACTTGTTGTTCATTCCGATTATGATAGTTTTACTCATTTTAATTCTGTTAATTGTGTGCCAACGGTGTGGCTATGGCACGTGGGGATTTTGGAAACGATTGTGGCTCCCGTGTACAAATGCCGTTTTGCTGTCAATAATTCTTGTTTAAATGTCCACCCCATGTGCTATAGGCGATGTTTTCGTTATTTTCTCAATTTTTCGACATATTTAATAGCAGCTATAGTAAAATCAGTCCACTTATCAGAGTGCTTTTCTGGAATTGAAACCCATCCTTTCATTGGCTTTTCAGGCGCATAAAGATGTGAACCTATTTTTGCGTTATCCAGTTTCAATGCTTCTTCCTGTGATTTTTCGTCAAGTTTGAAAACCATATTGCCTTTCCAAAAGAATGCAGCTGTTTTCCCATTGCTCGATTTAATACTTATTGTACCAAACATTTTTCCCTTAATTGCATTAGGAATTTCTTCGATAATTCGATGAAATAATTTTTCAGGTTCAGTCATTATGATACTCTGTTTTCAATAATCAATAAATACTTTGGTTTCATATAATTCTCTTTGTCTATTGAGTTTTTCTTAATGAAGCCTAACGCTAATGCTAAACGGTCGTGGTGGTTTCCAGGCCTCGGAAATGTCCGACCGGGATAAAGTTAGAAAAAAGGCTTGATTTGTCAAGCTACCACTGCCCGCTATGCCGTTTTAGCTAATTGTTGAACCAAATCTAAAGGTAGCAATATCTACCAAATCGAAGCTATTGTAGTATAAATCTTCATAACTAAAACAAAATAGCTTATGAAGATTTCAAAAACAGAAAGACCCTGCAAAGCCTGGAGCGCAGGCTTCGTGTGTCGAACCGTAGCGAACAGACAGGCCGCCATCACCAACCAGGTCAACCTTCATATCCTCAGGTACTACTTCGCCTCTCATGCGCTGGAAGAAGGCATGAACATCAAAACACTGCAATACCTGCCTGGGGCATAGCAACGTGCAGACCACCATGATTCAGTGAAGTGCCCCTATCGAAGGCCTTCAGTCCATTAGACCGCTGGCAGTAATGGTGACTATGGCAGAGGTGATGCAGCAGTTTGCCCCATCGTACCTCAAAACACATACCGTCAGTTGTGGGCAACAGCGACTTATCCGGGACATTCAACAATGCCGGACCAGCGCTTTGGGAGATCATTGGACTGCCTGCACCTCATGCGTGGATATCAAGGTCCACCATAATAGCTTCGCAACTACCGGTAAGCAAGTGGTATGAAATCATTGGTGACAGCACAGTAGCCGATGCTATTTTAGATCGGTTGGTTCATACATCACATCATATTTAACTTAAAGGAGAGTCAATGCGTAAACAAATTTGAAATGAATTTTGTAAATATTGTAAAACAATAGCAGTTATGAAAAGCCATAACGGAGTTTGCCTTTCAGGGTGAGATCACCAGGGGTGGTCAACATCGCAATTCCGGTGGTCACGATCATAATATTCTCCAGTCTGTTCCACAGGAGCGAAAAACACAGTGGAACAGCTACTAATCGCTCGTGACCCTCTTATGGGGTCCACTGTGTTTATTCCCTGATTGTTAGCTGCTGTGCTATATCCCTTTGATATCTCTAATAAATTCCGGGAATTCGTCCCAGCCAATCAAAACAGTGATAAGTGCACAGAGAAATAAAAAAGTGGTATAAAGCCAGTAAGAATCTTAAAGAGAGTACTAAAAGTACATTGCGAAGGAATTGACAGACATGAAATCATGAAAAATGTAAACTCCCATCCCAGGGTGCTGTCCCCATTTGATTGCCGATACATTGGAAATGGTTCTTTGGGCGCCAATTCATCTTCTAAAGTCCGGAGACTGGAAATTTACACGGTCAGTCAATTCCAGAGACCTGGCTCCATTAGTGCTCCCCTGGCTCTCTACAAAAACTATTTCTCCGAATATGGTCTGATTAAGTAATTCGACAAAAGCCCTCACCTGATAGGTGAGACCTTTAATAAGAGAGTGATCGACTCTTGCCTCAAATAAGTCATCGCTAAGGTTTTTACCCAGATCAACTTTATGCATTTCGATAATGCCTGGATCGTCCAATTTCCAGACAAATCCATAAGAGGTGATTTTGGTTTTTCCTTTTCTAACCAGCTCCCCATGGAATGTAGCTCCAGATTCATCTATATCCGTGGGTGGTAATGTTTTAATGATTGGAAAATCTCTAATTATGGGTTCATCATCGTTGCAACCCAATATGAACAATACTAGTAGTATGTGTCTGAATTTTTGCATTTTGTTAATAAAATATGCCAACGGTCAAGAAGATCTCGTTTACGTTGAGTTTTCCACTCCGTTGCTTCTTGCTGTACAAAGCACCATACCGGATTTCTCCGAATAAAGAATACTTGGAATCATATTTCAAGACTGCTCCCCCTCCGACGGATAGGCCTACTTGATTGTCCGATATGGCGGGCGTGTCATCGAAATCAATGTAGACGTCTCCACGGTCATAGGAATACTTGAACAATTCAATATTGTTCTCCAAGGACCTGGCATATATAAAACCCATTTCAAAGAAGGGTTTGACTTTCACGGGGTAGTAAGTATATCTGAGAAGCAGAGGAATATTTAACCACGTATTAGAGGTGGACAGATCATAATCAACTGAAGATTTGCTGAAGGCAACAAAGCTTTTGGAGCGCTTAATAAGAATTTGGGTGTTCAAAGAATAATTGCTCATTGCAATTGGAACATCCAGGACCAAACCCAGAAAAATGTCTGGAGAGTAATTGTAATCGGGGGCTCCAAAAATGTAGTTGGGTGTGCCCACAAAAACATCAGGTACTTTGGGAGAAAATTTAGTTAATGAAAGTCCGGAGGTGATTCCTATCCTGATTCTTGGCAAAGAGCTTTCTGAACAGGATAGAAAACCTCTAAAAAACCGTTTCAGATTATTTTTTTTTAGTTTAACATACTGTGCGTTAACAGTTGACTGAGAACAATTGATGGTTAAACTTTGCAGAAATGGCACATATTCTTTTTTAGCCTTGGGAATGGCAATTAAAGGTAGGCTATCTGCAGTGGTAAAGTAGTATTTATTGATATCTCGTCTGGTTCTAAGGTAATAAAGATAGAATTGAGCCGAGAAAAACCGTTGGAAGAAAAATCTTTGAGACTTACCGTTGACGTCAATATCAAATGATCTATACGCCTTCCCATAATGGAAAGCATATTCTAAAATCTCATACGGTGTATATTTCTTTATTTGGCCATTGTCATCTTCTACCTGGATGTAGCTGGCATTATTGAGGGGATTACTTTCTATTAATTTAACGCCATATAATACACTAGTATCGCTGGCTATGATAATATAGTCTTCCTGAGCATACAAGTTACCTGTTAGGCACAAACAGATTAGTGTAGTTAAATAGCAAAGTTTGTTTTTATTCATTAACACTCTTTTGTGATAAATTGTGTGTAACGTATTAATGCCCGCCTGTGGCCTTTAGATTTACATTCACAATATTTATATTACTTATCATAGTTACTATTATATTTTATGAGGGGGTTTCCAAAGGGGGAGACTCATAACTTGTGAATAATGTGGATAACTTTAAACAAAAAAGAATGGGGTGAACTTTGCCTGCGGCCAGGTTAATGACCTATCGCCTGTATCAGTC
>JADFHN010000149.1 GCA_022567155.1 Bacteroidota bacterium | reverse complement strand
CTTGTTGAAACGGCCACCGGCGCTATTCATGCCTTCATCGGACGGCTTCAAAACGACCTGATTGAAAATCACAAGCCCGGACTTGATGGTAAAAAAAGGGCAATAATATCATTCCTGGCATTAGGTGCCTCACTCTTGCTTGCCAGGGTAGGTATCATCGATCTGATTGCAAAAGGGTACTCAGTTATGGGATATGGCATGATCGCAGTGTTTGCCATACCCCTTCTTTTTTATGCAAAGAAACTTTTCATTAGCAAATAAGTGCGCTACGCTGTTGCAAACCTGAACATTCCATTACTTCATTTTATTCATCCAAAAAGGTATTCTCAATTTGCCAGTAAGTAACTTTAATTATTAAATTCATTAAGCCTGTAACATATTTCAACTCCTTTCGTCTATTTAGTGTATGAGCCTGGAAGCCTTTAATACACGTGTTTTACCTGTCAAAAATAAACTGTACAGGTTTGCGTTGCGGCTTATGGGCAATCAGGAGGAGGCCAAAGATGTGGTACAAGAGGTACTTATAAAAGTATGGAACAGGCGTGACAGCATGCACGCATTAAACAATATGGAAGCCTGGTGTATGCAGATAACAAAAAACCTGTGCTATGACAGGCTTAAGTCGAAGACGTACCGAACCAATGTGTCTTTGCCCGAAGACCGGCAGTTTGAAGATCCGGGAATTACACCTGACAACGAAACGGAAAGAAGCGACAGCATGAAAAAAATTCATCAGTTTATAAACCAGTTGCCTGACAAACAGCGGAATGTTATGCAACTGCGTGATATTGAAGGATACAGCTATAAAGAAATCAGCGAAATTCTGAAAATAGACCTTAATCAGGTAAGAGTAAGCCTGTACAGGGCCAGACAAACAGTGCGCGAAAACCTGGTAAACATTAATGCCTATGGACTCTGAAAGATTAAAAATGCTATTAAAAAAATACTGGAATTGTGAAACTTCCCTGCAGGAAGAGCGGGAAATCAAGGGGTATTTTGCAACGGAGGATTCACCGGCATCATTAACTGGAACCGCAGCGCTTTTCAGGTATTACGACCTGGAGAAAAAAAAAGAATTGAGTGGCAGTTCTTTTGACAAGGAAATATTGGAATTACTACAAAATGAATCTGCCGGCATAAAAAAAACAAAGCAAATCACGATGCAACCGTGGCTCATTTCGCTTGGAAAAATAGCAGCGGCGCTTATCATCGTGCTTTCCGTTGTATTTATTGTTCAGCAACGAACTTCGAATAAAAACAGCATGGATAATATGACCATAGCGCTTGAAAAAGACACTTTTGATGATCCGGAACAAGCCTATAAAGAAACCATGGAAGCGCTGATGCTGATATCGAAGCACCTTAATGAAGGGAAAAAACAAACCATGAAAATTGCGGTGTTCAGTGAAGCACAGCAAACTATTGAAGAATCTGTAATTAATTAAACAACACTAAAATTAATGAAATATGAAACGGGTGATTATTATTATTCTGACTATGGCGCT
Source organism: Bacteroidota bacterium (assembly GCA_022567155.1). GTDB lineage: Bacteria > Bacteroidota > Bacteroidia > Cytophagales > Cyclobacteriaceae > SZUA-230. The sequence continues at coordinate 2,658 of JADFHN010000149.1, read as the reverse complement.
TGCAGGTCCTGCCTGGGCGCAAACACAAAAAGATGCGATTACCAAATTTCTGTCGAAATATGCAGCGGATGAAGATTTTACTGTAGTGACGGTAACCAGCAAAATGTTCTCCCTGTTCGCAGATATCGATCCGGATGACCCCGAAGAAAAGGAAGCCCTGGAAGCCATTAGCAAAATCACGGGACTCCGGATACTGGCGCTGGATAATGATTCGATCAAAGCGCCGGTAGTCTATAAAGAAGCCAAAGCCTTGATTCCGGAAAAGGAATACGAAGAACTGATGACCATTCGCCATGAAGGCATGGATCTGAAATTTATGATCAAAGAATCCAAAGGCACCATCGTGGAACTTTTGCTGATTGCAGGCGGCCACAAGAAATTTTTCATCATGAGCCTCGTCGGCGATATCGATTTAAGCCAGATATCCAAGTTGTCGCATAAAATGCGTATTGACGGGTTTGAAAAGCTTGAATTGCTGGAAGAGAAGAAACATGATAAACATTAGGTCAGACTGTAATTCGAAAAATAAATATTATTTAAAAAAATGAACTCAAAATAATCAGAACAAATTATGAAAAAAATCACAGGATTAATAATCGTATTATGTGCAACGCCGCTTTTTCTGCAAGCTCAAAATAAAGCCGTACGGAATTTTCAGGAGAAGTACCGAAACGATCGCGATGCCACCTACGTGGAAATCACAGGGTCTTTATTCAGATTTATAAGCGAAGTAGCAAACGCTGCCCGGACCGGCGAAAACACCGAAACTGACCAGGAAATGGAAGCTATGGCCAGGGTAGCAAATGGAATTACCTCACTGAAGATTCTCAGCATTCCTAAGTATGAATCCGGATTGAAAGCGCAGGAAATCAACAACCTGAGATCAAGTCTCGAAAAGGATAATTATGAATTGCTGATGTCAGTAAAAGAAGGTGCAAGGTTTTTGTATTTTATGGCCCAGGGAAATGAAAACGAACTCCGGAATATACTGGTGCTGATTGATGATAAGGATGAGTTTACGCTTCTCAATATTGACGGTACGCTTACCACCAAAGACTTGTCATACCTGACAAAAAACCATCATAACTGGCATTGATCATACATCATAATTCCGGCAGAGGTATCAGGCTGATTTTATTACCATGCCGGAATTATGATGCTTCTTTTATTACTTTTACAAAATGAAGAAAATCTTCCTTTTCCTGTTTTTAAGTATTCCTGTATCTACTTTCAGTCAGAGCCGGGCTATGTGTAATATTTCAGAAAAATTTGAGGATGCATTTACCATGGTTTTTTACTACAGCACGCTCAAAATGGTTATCCCGGAAGATAATAAAGAATTAAAAGAGCTGATCTATGGCATTGAGAAGATCAAAATGCTGCGAATTGATGATGAAAACGGTTTACTCAGCAATGCAGATATTGTTAATATCAAGGCTGATCTTACACGGGATAATTATGAGGAAGGCCTGTCAATGCGAATGGGTGGAAAAAATACGCTGGCTTATATCAGGGAGAAAAATGGAACGATGAAAGGGTTATTTATCCTGATTAGCGAAGAAGCTTCCTTAACTATTTTTGACCTGATCGGAGAAATACCAATTGATAAGTTATTTACACTTACAAAGGAAATTGAAATGCTGACTGAAAATGCCATTATCATCAAATGAAATTCTGAAAATCCGTAACCTTACCAAGCATTATGGCAGGATAAAGGCTGTTGATAACCTGAATCTTACCGTAGAAAAAGGTATGGTATATGGAATTCTGGGTCCTAATGGAAGCGGCAAGACTACTACCCTCGGAATGATCATGGATGTGATCAATAAAACCAGTGGTAGTTACACGTGGTTTGGCAAAGCTCCTTCTAAGGAATTCAGAAAAAAAATCGGGACGATTTTTGAAACCCCTACATTTTATCCTTATATGTCAGGTGAAAAGAATCTGAGAATCGTCTCAGAAATCAAAGAAGCGCCGCTCGAAAATATCCCCGTGGTACTAAAACAGGTGGAACTGTATGACCGCCGGCATGATAACTTCCGCACCTACTCCCTGGGGATGAAACAACGACTGTCAATTGCTGCAGCACTGGTAAACGACCCGGTTGTGCTGATCCTCGACGAGCCTACCAACGGGCTCGATCCGCAGGGAATTGCCGACATCCGGCAACTGATCCGGGATATTGCCGGTTCGGGTAAAACCATCATTCTGGCGAGTCATCTGCTCGACGAAGTCCAGAAAGTGTGTTCGCACTTTTGTGTACTAAAGCAAGGAAAATTACTCTATTCCGGTAGTGTTGATGATGTTTCCAAACAGTCAATCGCGATCGAGGTGGCATCTGATAATCCCGCGCTGGAAGAAACCCTCAAATCCTGGGAAAAAGTTAATATAATCAATCATGAGATGGGGCATCTGGTAATATCTACTGACAATGGAACGTCAAGCGAAGAAGTGAACAAATATCTCTTTGATAAAGGAATTGTTGTATCTCACCTTCTTACACAAAAGAAAACACTTGAAAAACAGTTCCTTGAAATATTAAATGAAAACTGATGATCAGATTACTAAAGATAGATCTTCTTAAAAACCTGAATTTTAATGCTTTTCTGATCATGGTTGCCATGTATTTCATTTCATTGGGGGCAATTACAGCCAGCG
>JADFHN010000087.1 GCA_022567155.1 Bacteroidota bacterium | reverse complement strand
GTTGTTCACAATTGATGGATACTGTGTTTACATAGGAAAAATACTGGGTAATCCAAACATATCTGGTACAGGTAATGTTACCTTTAGTGTGAATAATAAACCCAGTGTGACTTACGCATGGTCAATAATTAGCGGCGGCGCCAATATTTATATATCTTCAGGAAGCAGCCAAAGTTCTGTTACCCTGACACCACTCCATAGCGGGCCGTGCTCAAGCTGATCACCGACTCATCCTGCGGCAGTCCAAGGACTCAGACAATAAACCTGGATATCGACACCCAGATTTGCCTTGAAGGAACATACACCAATGCCGGAAATGGCCCTTACAATTTAAATACGGGCAATAGCGTTTCAACCGGCTCTGTTATGACGACCGTGACATGCCCCAATGCGACGAGTTATATCTGGCAAAGGACTTCCGGCTCACTGAGTTATTATGCCAGCGGTCCGGATATGTCCTTCACGATGACTTCGGGATCATCCATCAGTTTTTTAATTACGGCCAAAAACAGTTCAAACCAGGTGATTGGAACCCGAAATGTTGCCTATTATAACTATGGTTCTTACATGGCCTTTCCAAATCCCTCATCTTCTTCTTTTGAAATTGATGTAATTGAGGGTGTTGAACTTACTATTATTGTGTTTGATGAGAACAAACAGAAGCTGAAAGAAATAAAAGGCTATAAGACTAAATCAAAAGTTGATGTTAGTAAATGGAAAAGAGGTGATTATTTTCTACATATTTACCAGGATAATAAACTTGTAAAACAACAGAGAATTAAAGTGGATAACTAAAAGGTATCCTAATATGAAATATTTGGCCCTTATTTTGATGATACTGTCTTGTTTACAAGTTTCGGCCCAATCAGACGCTACCAATAAGTGGTCATTTTCCGTAGGTGGAGGTTTGGCCATGCCGGTCGGGAAGTATGGAAAGGTGGATGTTCAAAACACCATTTCGGTACTTGATGGATATTCATTAGTCGAGTTCTTCGATAAAGAAGATCATAGTGCGGCGCAGAAGGGCTATTTTCTTTCAGCATCACTGGCAAGGCGGATGTACAAGAGTTTTCTTGTATCAGTTAACGTTGACTACACAAAAAGCAGTGTAAGTACGACTGAAATCAATTCGTATTATTATGAAATACTAGGTGAACCGTTTTATTATGTTTTTACTCAAAATAACTATGAAGTTATTACCACCTATTTAGGTTTCGGATATGTCTTGGAAAAAAGCATTTGGATGACTAATATCCAACCCTTGATAGGATGGGGCATCATGACCTATCCGATATACAGCCATCAGGTTTATGGAGATGAGTCATTTGGAGATCAGGCACACACAATACTGATTGATTATCAGCATTTAGGCCCGACTCCCGATCCACGATCTCTTGTGTTTGGTCTATCGGCGACCATGCAGGTTTCGTTTCTTAAACACTTGTTTGTGCAGCTTCATGCCAAATACCTGCAAGCAGATTTTTACTATAAAATTGAACCGAAAACTAAGGGTATAGATTCGAGACTGAGGTCTGATATGGTGAATTATCGCATTATAGATTTAGGGTTGAGTATTGGGGTAGAATTTTGAATAATAAGGTAAGTAACTGAATAAATGGCTGTGATGAAATAATTGTCACTTTTTTTAATAACACTAGGATGTTTTCAAGTTTCGGCCCAATCGGACAAAGTCAATAAATGGAAAATTTCGGTTGGGACGTGGTTTTGCAATTCCACTTGGCAAGTTTGGAAATGTTGATATCAAGAATAGCATCTCCGGAAATTGGAATAATAAAGGCTATAGTTTCAATTTGCGTTGCAATCTGCAACTATACAGGACTAAAGTCCTTTTTCTTATTCGTATTACTAACCCCAGGCTTGCGCCACCGCTCCGCCGACGGACAAAGCCTATGGCGGAGGCCGTAAAGCTAAGGCGGCACGCGGTAAGCCTGGGGTTTTGAGATCACTATAATATACTGGGCTTTAGCCATTTACATTTAACAACGCTGTATTAAACTATTGCAATGATAAATTAGTTGTATTCTAATTTTTCAATAAATCACTCAACGCGGGGGCTCTTTCTGAATAATCTTTGAAAACACGGAAACACGCCAAATCATAATAAAAAACAGTTTTTTGTTGATTTTGAGTTTAAAAAGGATCATATTTTCCTGACCATATACTTTTGAATGTGAAAATTTCGATATCTATAAAAATAAAACTGCTCGATGAATGCCGTGAATATATAGAACAACGGATTCATATAGCAAGAAAAGCCATGAATGAAGCGCAGGATGCCGCCAACACGGAATTAAAAAGCAGTGCCGGCGATAAATACGAGACCGGCAGGGCAATGATGTTGATTGAACGGGAAAATCACGCAATACAGTTGTCGGAAGCGCTGCAGGTAAAAAAGGTACTTGAACAGATCAGGGTAGATAAAAAGCTGAATCAGGTCCAAACCGGAAGCCTGGTAGTTACAACATATGGTAATTTCTTTGTTGCCATTGGCGCAGGAAAAATCGTGATTGGCAAAAACGAGTTTTTTGCCGTTTCACACTCCTCTCCCATTGGCATGAAACTCCAAAAGCTTCATAAAGGTGATGCGGTTGAAATCAATGGTAAGAATGTTAAGATATTAGCTATTATCTGACATAATTCCATGCAGTGATTTCATGTATTTCTGAATGAACTACCCCGAGGCAGAGCCTCGAGGAATTCTCTAGATTAAATATCCCTAAATTAATTGAAGGAACCGCTTTAAATTTGATTATTGCCGGTATTTTATCCATGGCTTTCATGGGCTTTGCCGGCTTATTCAGTGTCGGATAAAATGGAATACATCTCATACATAATCCCGGTATTGGCCGTTGCTGTACTAAGCGCCGGTTGGGCAGGGGTCCAGTTGCTGGCCCGGCACCTGGGTACAAAAAATCATATCGATCATGGAGGGGCTTGTGGAAATGGTTGTACCTGTATGGGAATCGAAAATGGCGTGTGCCACCGTCAGCAAAGACAGGATTAATCATACCCCGATATGATTAGAGGTGTTGTTATGCTGTACTCAGTGTGTTCAGGACTCCTCCTGGAGAAGCATATTGTAAATCACCTAAATACTCCGTACATTGAAGAAAGAATCGAATGTCATGAAAAAACTATTCCATGTATTTATTCTTATTACAATAGCAAACTGTAATGTCCAGGCCCAGTCCGGGTGGAAAATAATTCAGATTACAACCGGCTCCGACAATGAAGTTTACGAAGAAAGTTTGTTTATACAGGATGGAAAGCTGAAACAATCTAGCCAAACGGTTGATGTAATTATTGACTTTACTACAAGGAAACTGACCTTTATCAATCATGGTAATCATTCCTACTGGCGTGGCAGCAAAATCGAATTTGAAAATGAAATAGAGGAGTTTTCAAAAAAAATGATGATTGAGGCATTTGGAGATGAAGGATACAGGGAATACCAAAAAAATATGGATGCAATGAAGGTTGAAGCGCATGGGAAACCGATGGACATCGAAATTAAGGAAGAAAATGAATCGGAAATGATTGGCGGATTCAATGGGAAAAAACATTCCGTTTATGTAAATGGCGAACTGATGGAAGAGCTATGGCTATGTTCAGAAATAAATCTGACCGATGAGATCGATTTTCAAATTATGCAGGAATTTTTTAAAGAATTAAGCAGTAATGATGAGGCAGCTTATTCGGATTCGGAGGAATATATTTCAATGCTAAAGAATGGCGGTTTTCCGATAAAGGAAATTATGTGGTCGTTTGGTGAAGTGATTAATAAGACCGAGCTAAAAGAAGCGATGAAGCAAAAAATACCGGCATCTGCATTCCAGGCTCCATCAGATTATTCAAAAGGCAGCCTTATGGATGTGATGATGCAGCAGGAGTATTAAATTCTCCATAATTACCGATTATTTACCCAGGATAAATGAAGTATTCAGTATATACTTTTTTGTATTTCCACAATTTGAAAAATTCATTAACAAATAATTTAATTACCAATTTTGACATGAGAAAGTTATCAATAATTTTTACCTTGTTATTCACTGCTGCCTTACTCGGTTATTCGCAGAAATATGACGTTAATAAATCAGATGAAGCGATTAAGGCATTCAAAGAAAAAGACACTGGTATAAATAAACATTTTAATACCGCATATGGTTACGCAGTTCTTCCTTCGGTTGGCAAAGGAGCAATTGGTATTGGCGGGGCAAACGGAAAAGGATCCGTTTACAAAAAAGGTAATCCGGTTGCCGACGTAAATATGACGCAGATAACCATTGGATTCCAGTTTGGCGGGCAATCCTATGCAGAAATCATATTTTTCAAAGACAAGAATGCATATACACGGTTTATTGAGCATAAGTTTGTCTTTAGCGCCCAGGCCTCAGCGGTGGCATTATCTGCCGGTGTATCTGTTGATGCTCCATACAAGGATGGAGTGCTGATTTTTACAATGGCCAAAGGAGGACTGATGTATGAGGCCTCTGTCGGAGGGCAGAAGTTTAAGGTCACGCTGTATGAGTAAAGATTGGTATAGTATATCAATTGTATATTGATTTTTTCATCCTGCTACCTGCGAGGGTATCCCAAAGCTTTCAATATATTACCCAAAAACAACAATAAAAACGAGATGTGACCGGTAATTAAGTCGTAGGGCGACCCTACGACCAGGAAAAGGCCACAAAGAACAAGGAAACCCTGCAGGAATTTAATCTTGTGATTTTTACGGAGCTGAAATAAATATGCATCCAAAAACAAATAACTGCCTATCTTCGTTATTAAATTATTAAATTCATTAAGCCTGTAACATATTTCAACCCCCTATCGTCTTTTAAGTGTATGAGTTTGTAAATTAATATATACCCATCATACTACCGATGCAGAAGCCAATCCGGTTTGTTTTCCTGATTATATGCCTGCTTTTTGTGGGGTCGCTTCCTGCGCAGGATATTATTTTGCAGGGCCAGATTCTTGACTCGGCTACACGGGAACCACTTTCGTTTGCGACCATAGGTATTACCGGTTCAACAATAGGTACGGCCTCAAATGTAGATGGTCGTTTTGTGTTAAAAATCCCCGAAGAGTATTCAGATTCCTTGTTTTTTTGCTCCTATGTAGGTTACAGAACGTATGAAAAGCAAACGGGCATATTGCCCGACCTGGTGACCATCCTGTTACAAGAAGAAAAAATCATGCTGGATGAAGTGGAGGTGAAACCTTGGTCAGCCTGGGATTATATAAAAGTGGCGGTTGAAAAAATTCCCGAAAACTATCATTCCGAACCTTTTTATACTACCAGCTATTACAGCGAATATCTTTCGGAAAATAACAATTTCCTGAAATATACCGAAGGCGTGATTCTGACCTATAATCCACCGTATGGTGACACTTCAAAAATTGCTTCACGCATCATCCAGGCCAGAAGGCATGACAACCTCGAGCCGCTCCGGTTTATGCGGAAAAAGATTGAAAAAAAGATGAAAAAAGAGGAGAAAAAAGCTAAAAAGCGTGGCGAGGAATGGGAAGGCGCATCGATTGATGAAGCTATATTGTCATCTACATTCGGTGGACCCCGGATGATTCTGCGTCATGACCCGGTAAGGGATACAGCTTCATTTCTGAATCCGCAGTTGCACCATCTGTACGAATACCAAATTGAAGGATACACTACTTATCATGGACAAAATGTAATAATCATACAATTTAAGTCCAGAAAAAAATATGAACACCGCAAACGGAAAGGAAACATTTACATTGCAATTGATTCAGACGCCATCGTAGCCATTGATTTCCAAAGTCGCATCATTATACCCAATGCCGTAAGGCCTTTGCTGTTTATTGCCGGAATTGGAATTACCGACCCCCAAATTCATGCCACCATGCATTATAAGCCATATAAAGGGCGATGGTACATCAATGATATCGCTATTAACGCCCGTGTAAAGCTTACCAAAAAAAAGATGTTTGCTAAAAATGAGCATGGTTTATTCAAACTTTTTCAGTCGCTGATCACCACAGACATTGAACAGGAAAATGTAACGAAAATTCCAAAAGAAGAACAGCTTGATAACTGGAAACCACTTGAAGAGCAGGTGGATGAGGACCCTGAATTCTGGAAGCACTACCAGGTAGCCAGGCCGGCGGGATTTTCCGGCAACTGAATACCCCAAGCACGTAATTTCTTTGGTTTTGTAGTTGCTATTTACTTACTACATTTTTATCCTCAGTAGAAAAGAGATTTGGTTTTAGCGTTATCATAACCCATGCCCAGTTGCTTGTTGCTTTCTTCGACCCTCCTTTGAGCGCCTCCATGGTTGCGGTAGCAAACATTTGTGAATAACCGGTTACAAGGTTTACACCTTCTGCTACCCTGAAACCTACCACAAGGTCAAGCTCCACACCCAGTGCATTATTCAATTTACCTGCTCCGGAGGCATCAGCCACATCGTTGGCAGCAGCAAAACTATGTATCCAGCCTGAAAAGCTGATCCGGGAGGGGTTATATTTCACCATGACGTACACGTCTGATAACCCAACGCTGCCAATGTGATTACCTACATAAAAGTAATCCATGAATCCGTTGAACTTATGATTTGTTCCATAAAAAGGGGTAAAAGCATTGTTTATGCCTGGGTCCTGATTCAACTCGCTGTTTCCTGATTGTCGTTCATACCCAACCAGCAGGGATGTACGGTCATTGATCTTGTAGCTAAGATCAAATCCAATTAAAGCAGCATTTATTTTTGTAGTATTGTCACTCATCTTGCCCCCCTGGTAATATAATGTCAGGTGCCCGGTCCAGGAGCTCATGCTACTTCCCAGCCGCGTACCAATCGTTTGACTGTAAAACGTTTTCGGGTCATCTTTGGTCCCCCCTTCCATGCCATTGTTTAGAAAAAGAAAACTCCCTTCGAAATTGTCTGTTTTCCGGTTTATCCAAATGGTCTGAAATGCCTTGTATCCTGGTGTTACCGTATAAAATGTTGTATTGGATTGGGGTTTATCCTGGTTAAAGGCAAGTCCTATATCCGCTTTCCATTCATTATTGGCGAACTGAAAAATGGCCACATCATGGCTGCGTGCCTGTTGCGCCCAGCCAACATTGCCGAATATCCGGTGGTCGTCGTATATAATTTCCTGCCTTCCGAATTTGAAGGCAAACTTTTCACTAAAAATAACCCTGGCCCATGCTTCATGGATCGTTGTCCACTTGCCATCTCCCAGTGTCAATTGTGGTTCGCTGCCCCATGTTCTTACATCCTGAAAAACCAGCTTGAAATCATAACCTTCAGACACATAATAAAAATTAATCCTTGCCCGCTGATCAGTAAAAAATCCGGCATTCATATCTGTATCAGACAGTGATCCAAAGCCGTGACGATATTCGGTTCTCGTACGGTATTCCCCGGATAACGTAAACTGTGCTTTTGCCAGGCCATCTCCGATTAACAGAAATAAAATAACTAATTGTAAAGAGCGCATTTTCATAATTTTAACATTTTACCTGATAATGAATTACCAAAGTACACCGTGAAAGAAAATCAATACCAGTTGATTAAATGACATACCGGTTCGGTTTTACATGTACGGGTGCAATTTAAAGGGATAATGATATATAAAAACTGATTTTAATCATATTGAACTTAATCCTACTGATCCCGTACACCGAAATCCTTAATAACAACGATTCATTTTTTTTATATATTCACTTTTCAATTCCTGATTAGATTTATCCGAAATCATAAACACACCTGAAATAAAATATAATTAAAAAAACTGACATTTGTCATGTTTTTATTTGATTTATATCAAGACATTGAAAACTGACTTAGTGTATCATTGGGCAATTTATTTGATTAATAGATAAAAAGGTCTTTTTATCCGGTTTAAACATTTACTGTTATTAAGTATGAATACCTACCTGCAAAATTCATTGATAATCAAGTCGTTTTTTACGTTAATTTTCTTCCTGATTATTTTTCCATTATACAGCCAGGATGGGGAAAGTATTTTTAAGCTAAATTGCGCGGCGTGCCACACAATAGGTAAAGGAACACTGATTGGGCCTGATCTGGCGAATGTACATTTACGAAGAAACAGGGATTGGCTCTTCAAAATTATCAGATCGTCACAAACATTAATCAATAGTGGCGATGAAACAGCCATAGCTCTCTTCAAACAATTTAATATGGTGCAGATGCCTGACCAAACTGCATTTACAGATGATGATCTGAATGCCATTCTAACATATATTGAGGGTGAAAGTCCTGAATATATCCCTGAAACTGAAACGACTGTAGCACAGGCTGACGAAACACCGGTAGAGGTGGAAATTACCGGGAAACCCGTTGATGAAGCCACAAAAGAAGATATTCTGAACGGGCGGTTACTTTTCAGCGGAGAAACAAGACTGGAAAACGGAGGCCCTGCTTGTCTGACATGCCATAATGTATTAAATGACAATCTGATCGGCGGCGGGCTTTTGGCCAAAGATCTAACAGAAGCTTTTACCAGGCTTAACGAAAACGGGATAAAAGCAATGGTATCAAATCCGCCATTTCCTGTTATGCGTACTGCGTATGATAACCATCCCGTCAACAGCGATGAAACCTACCTCATAACCGCCTTTTTAAAATTTGCTGATCAGGAACGCTATTACCAGCATCACCGCGACTATCAGGCCCGGTTTTTATACACAGGTATAGCCGGGTTTATTGTTTTGCTAATTGTATTCACTGTTATATGGCGTAAAAGGAAATATGCTTCGGTAAATCAGAAAATATTTGACCGGCAGTTAAAATCAGATTCTTATTATTAACCCTTAGAAAATTATGAGTTGGATTGAAGATATCATATCACCACAAACCAGAAAATGGGAAGAATTTTACCGCAACCGGTTTCAACATGACCGTGTTGTCCGCAGTACACACGGTGTCAATTGCACTGGTGGGTGCTCATGGCAAATACATGTGAAGGACGGCATAGTTGTATGGGAAACCCAGCAGCTCGATTATCCACTACTGGAAGGCAATTTACCTCCCTACGAACCTCGCGGCTGCCAGCGAGGAATATCTTTTTCGTGGTATCTCTACAGTCCGTTGCGAATCAAGTATCCGCTCATAAGAAGTGCGCTGATCAATGCCTTCAGGGAAGAAAAGAAAAAGACTGGTGATCCGTTAATGGCATGGGAAAATCTGCAAAAAGATAAGAAAAAGCGCAAGGCATACCAAAAAGCCCGCGGTAAGGGTGGGTTCAAAAGAATTCACTGGGATGAAGTTCTGGAATTAATTGCAGCTTCTAATATTTATACCGCCAAAAAGTACGGTCCGGACAGGGTGGTAGGCTTTTCTCCCATACCGGCCATGTCAATGTTGAGCTATGCAGGAGGTAGTAGGTTTTTACAGCTTTTTGGTGGTGTTAACCTTAGTTTTTACGACTGGTATTGTGATCTTCCGACTGCTTTCCCGGAAATCTGGGGTGAGCAAACCGATGTTTGCGAAAGTGCGGACTGGTACAACGCCAAAATGATCGCTGATATGGGGGCCTGTCTGAATATGACACGCACTCCAGACTGTCACTTTTTTGCTGAATCAAGACATAATGGTACAAAGACTGTTGTTTTTTCTCCTGACTTCAGCCAGATATGCAAATATGCAGACCAATGGGTGCCGCTTCATGCCGGCAGCGATGGCGCTTTCTGGATGGCAGTGACACACGTCATTCTTAAGGAATTTTATGTAGAGAAGCCTACAAAATATTTTACCGAATATGTTAAACAATATACGGACTCACCATACCTGGTAAAACTTGAACAGGATGGTAAAAACTATATTCCCGGCCAGCTGGTGAGAGCCAATGAAATCACCTCTTTTAAGGATATAGAAAACGGCGACTGGAAGTTTCTCAATTTTGATGAAAATTCAGGCAACCTGGTTGTTCCCAAAGGAAGCTCCGGTCACAGGTGGGAAAAAGAGGGTGGAAACTGGAACATGAAGCTTGAAAATTCATCAGATGATAAGGTATATGATCCTTTATTATCTCTGCTGGAATCAAAGGATGAAGTACTTGACGTAGTATTTACCGAGTTTGGACTCGCAAACAAGTCTGTCAGAGAAATACCGGTTAAATATATTGAAACAAACGACGGACGTATCCCGGTGACAACGGTATTTGACCTCATCATGGGTCAGTATGGAATCAGCAGAGGCCTCAAAGGGAATTACCCCAAAGACTATACGGATGAAAATGCTGCCTATACTCCGGCATGGCAGGAAATATTCACAGGAATCGACTCCAATACTGTTCTCCAGTTTGCCCGTGAATGGGCGAATACGGCAGATAAAACGGGCGGAAAATGTATGATCATTATCGGGGCCGGAATAAACCACTGGTACCATAGCAACCTCATTTACCGGGCCGGAATAATGGCTTTGATGCTGACCGGATGTGTAGGTAAAAACGGCGGGGGAATGAATCATTACGTTGGACAGGAAAAACTGGCTCCGATAGACTCATGGAGTACCATAGCCTTTGGAAAAGACTGGCAGAATGCAATCCGGTTACAACAGGCGCCACTTTGGCACTATATAAACACCTGTCAATACCGGTATGACGGACAGTTTTCAAAATACAATACTGTCCCTGAAAATGACTGGACCAAACAGCACACTGCAGACACCATCTTTCAATCTGTAAGAATGGGTTGGATGCCTTTTTATCCTCAATTCAAAGAGAATACACTTGAGTTGAGTAAAGAAGCCATAAAGAACGGTGCAGACAGTGATGAAAAAATTAAAAAATATGTACTTGATAAACTAACGTCTAAAAAACTGGAGTATGCGATCAATGATCCCGAGGCGCCGGAAAACCATCCGCGGGTATGGTACATCTGGAGAGGAAACGCCATCATGGGTAGCATGAAAGGACACGAATACGCCTTGAAACATTATCTGGGCACACATTCCAATTTGATTGCCACCGATTCGGAAGATCATACAAAAGAGGTCAACTGGCGGGATATCGCTCCCGAGGGTAAAATGGACCTTATCGTGGATCTCAATTTCAGGATGGACTCATCGGCGCTATATTCCGATATCGTTTTACCTGCTGCGTCATGGTATGAAAAAGCGGACCTGAACACCACGGATATGCATTCCTTTATCCATCCGTTATCACAGGCCATTGCTCCGGTATGGGAGTCTAAAACAGATTGGGAAATCTTTAGGAATATTACCAAAGCAACCAGCGACCTGGCCAGGCAACACCTGGCTGATCCCCAAAAAGACATCGTATGTTCCCCAATTGCACATGATACGCCGGGTGAAATCAGTCAGAGGAAAATAAAAGACTGGTATAAGGGTGAATGTGAGGCCATTCCAGGCAAAACCATGCATAAAATTGATATAGTCGATCGGGATTATACCAGACTATACGATAAGTTCATCACCCTGGGTACAGGCATCAGGGAAAACGGTTTGGGTGCACATGGCAATCATTACATGTGTGAGGAGGAATATGATGAAATGATTACATCCAACCATTTTCCCGTTGAAAAATTCGATGGAAAGATATTACCATCAATAAAAGAGGATACTTCTGCTGTCAACGCCGTATTACACTTATCATCTTTGACTAATGGTAAACTTACAGTAAAGGCGTATCGAAATGCAGAAAAAAAGACGGGGCTTGCTTTGGCCGACCTGGGGGAAGGGTATGCGCACGTTCTTATCAATTATGCTGACTTGCAGGCACAACCCCGCAGATATAATTCTTCACCATTGTGGAGCGGACTGATGCATGAAGGCAGGGCCTACTCTGCTTATACGTATAATGTAGAACGTCTTGTTCCCTGGAGAACGCTCACCGGCCGCCAGCATTTTTATCTTGACCACGAATTATATATTGCGTATGGTGAGAATTTACCCACTTACAAACCTTCTCCTAAGCCGGAAGTCTATGGAGATTTGAAAAATACGCTTGAAAATAAAGAAGCGCTGGTACTGAACTGCCTTACTCCTCACGGCAAATGGCACATTCACTCCACCTTCATGGAAAATCTCCGGATGCTGACATTATCGCGCGGTTGCGAACCTTGCTGGATGAGCGAAGCAGACGCCAAGGCAATGGGCATCAAAGATAACGACTGGGTGGAGGTATATAATGACCACGGCGTTTATTGCACACGCGCGGTAGTGAGCGCTCGTATTCCGAAAGGAGTCTGCATTGTATATCACGTTCCTGAAAGAACGGTAGGAATACCAAAATCACAGGTTAGAGGTAATAAACGGGCGGGAGGTCACAACAGTTTTACACGGATCCACTTAAAGCCCAACTTCCTGGCAGGCGGATACGGCCAGTTTACGTACCACTTCAACTATTGGGGACCGATTGCACCTAACCGTGACACCCACGTAATCATTAAGAAAATGGATAAAGTAGTTTTTTAGTCAAAGAATAAAAAGTATAGGAAAAAACATAAAACCGAGTATAATGGATGTACGAGCACAAATGTCGATGGTTTTTCACCTGGATAAATGCATTGGCTGTCACACATGTTCAATTGCCTGCAAAAATATCTGGACCGATAGGAAAGGAGCAGAATATCAGTGGTGGAATAATGTGGAGACCAAGCCTGGAACCGGCTATCCCGGTAAATGGGAGAACCAGGATATTTACAAAGGTGGCTGGATAAAAGAAAACAATGGTAAAATCCGGTTAAAAAGCGCCACTAAACTAGGCGGGTTGATGAATATTTTTCACAATCCCGATTTGCCCATAATTGACGATTATTATGAGCCATTCACCTATAAGTACCTTGATCTTATCGAGTCGCCTGAATCCGATGATCAACCTACGGCACGGCCGGTTTCGCTAATCACCGGCAAACCCATCGACATTAAGATGGGCCCCAACTGGGACGATGACCTCAGTGGCACACCTGATTATGCCCGTAAAGATCCAAACCTTGATAAGCTTTCGCCCGCTGAAAGAGAGGCCATGTTTCAGCTTGAACGGATGGCCTTTTTTTATCTGCCCCGTATTTGCAATCATTGTCTTAATCCTGCATGTGTTGCCTCATGCCCGTCAGGCGCTATCTACAAAAGAGGTGAAGATGGCATCGTATTGATAAATCAAAAAGTTTGTCGGGCGTGGAGAATGTGCGTTACATCCTGCCCCTATAAAAAATCATATTATAACTGGCATACGGGCAAATCCGAAAAATGTATTCTTTGTTATCCGAGACTGGAATCCGGCCAGGCGCCCGCATGTATGCATTCGTGTGTGGGAAGAATCCGTTATCTTGGGGTTGTTCTTTATGATGCAGACCAAATTGCCGATGCTGCTGCTGACGACAATAACAATCTTGTGGATCGTCAGTTAAATATTATCCTTGATCCATTTAATCCCCGGGTAATTGCATCAGCTCAGTCAAACGGTATTGACGATTCTACCATTAAAGCTGCTCAGAT
This sequence comes from Bacteroidota bacterium, assembly GCA_022567155.1. GTDB lineage: Bacteria > Bacteroidota > Bacteroidia > Cytophagales > Cyclobacteriaceae > SZUA-230. The sequence goes on along the minus strand of JADFHN010000087.1, from coordinate 1,377 downwards.
ATCGCCAATCTACAAATTTGTAAAGGAATGGGGACTTGCACTACCGCTGCACCCCGAATTCAGGACGTTACCAATGTTATTTTATGTTCCTCCATTATTACCTGTAATGGCATCGCTGAAAGAAGCCAAGAAGGAGAAACTGGCTAAAAATGCCGATCCGATAGCCAAAATCTGGAATGACGGGTGGTTGTACGATACCAGCACAAAAGATCTCTGGGGAACGATAGAGCAAGCCCGTTTTCCGCTTAAATACATGGCCAGTTTATTCAGCGCCGGAGATGAAGAAAAAGTAAAACAAATACTTAAAAAGTTAATGGCCGTACGGATTTATCGCCGGCACCTGACTGTAGGTGATATTGATAAGAAAAAAGCCGATCTGGCGATACAGGATGTGAATCTGACCCCCGACATGGTTGACTCTATTTATTACCTCACCTCGCTGGCGAAGTTTGACGACCGTTTTGTCATACCTGCCGCTCATCGTGAACAAGCCATGGAAATGGTTGAATTTACCGGCGATACAAAAGGTTCCATAGGATTCGGATTTAATGAATCCCCGACCCGTTCAGCTTAAAATGATACGTATGAAAACTAAAGACAACAATTTATCCGGACCTTATCACCTGTTAGCGGATCTTTTTGTATATCCCGGGATCAATTATCATGAAGAGGTCAAACTGGTACAGACCTTCCTCGGGATGAATTGCAAAGAGGCTGCTGAAATTCTTTCTCCGTTTACAAATTTTGTCGAAAAGGCTTCCCTTCACACGTTGGAGGAGCTGTTCACCCGGTCGTTTGAAGTACAGGCGGTAACTACCCTTGATCTTGGATATTTATTATTCGGCGATGATTATAAACGTGCGGAATTATTAGTGAACCTCAACAGGGAACACAATGAAGTCAATAACGACTGCGGGCATGAACTTCCCGATCATTTGCCAAATGTATTGCGTCTCCTGCCTAAGTTGAATGACAACGAATTGAGAAATGAACTGGTAAATCTGATAGTAGCGCCTGCGATGATGAAAATACTTGATGATTTCAGACCTGAAAAACTGCAGGCAAAAAATAAGGTTTATATGAAGCATCACAAAACGCTGATTGAGCAACCTGCAAATTATGCACTCATATATCACATTCCTGTTAAAGTGGTCATGTATTTTATTTCCAATGACTTTGACATACAGGTAGTTGATCAATCAAGACAGGCATCCGGATTTTTGGGCGCCCTGGATCAGGAAATGGAACTTGAAAAGTAATAACACTATTAATTATGGATCTACTGAATAGTTTTTTCTTTATTGCCCTGCCTTACATTGCAATGTTAATCTTTCTGATAGGGACAATTCATAACTACCGGGTATCCAAGTTCAAGAT
>JADFHN010000086.1 GCA_022567155.1 Bacteroidota bacterium | reverse complement strand
GCATGCGCGTAGCCCATTCGGCAAAGGCAGGTTTTGGGTCCCCGCCTGCCATCCTAAGCCCACCTGCGGGGCGGGCAGGAAGACAAAATGAACAAAAGAAAAATAATTACAGGTCTGTATTAGGATTAGCAGATAAGCTAATAACAACATTATTTGACATGGTGCCTAATTTATAAACATAAAACTCATTTCAGTCCTATACATTCCAACAGGTTACTCATGTTTTCGTCTTTGGGACACCCATTTTTGAAAATAATTGCCCTAAATAGTATAAATAAGCCGTTTTTTAAAATTGTGCGAGAAACAGGAAAATAGCTCTCCGCAATAGCCACATACATTTGCAATTTCGCTCATAAGCTCTGGCAAAATTATCGTTGGCCAGCTGACCTGATTCAATAACATGAAATAGTACCCCTAAAAAAATTCCTGCAATTTTGAGTTTAAGATGAGCCGGAAATCCATTTTCTGGCATTGACAAAGACTTCGATCCAGGGAGTTACTTCATCTTTCTCCCTGTTTTTTTCGTACCAGGGCCACTGCCATGGAAAAATCGACCGCTCCGGATGTGGCATCATGGCTACGTGCCTGCCGTCTTCCGATATAAGAATGGCGGCTGCGTGGTCAGAGCCATTCGGATTGCCAGGGTACCCGGAGTAGGCAAACTTACCTGCTATGCAATAGCTGTTTTCGCCATCCGGTAAACTAAACCTTCCTTCTCCGTGTGCTACCCATACCCCTAGCCGGCTACCTGCCAGCGAATGTAACATTACTGAATTATTTTCCTGAATAGTCACATTTATAAACCCTGATTCGAACTTTCCGGATGAATTGTCACGCATTTTAGGATGTACTGTCAGTTCAGGATACAACAGTTCAAGCTCCATCATCAGCTGACATCCGTTACAAACACCCAGACTTAACGTGTCGGACCTGGTATAAAAATCATCCAGCACCTTTTTAGCTTTTTCGTTAAATAGAAAAGCACCTGCCCAACCTTTTGCAGAGCCTAACACATCGGAATTTGAAAATCCGCCAACAAAAACAATAAGGTTCACATCGCTCAGATCTTCACTCCCCGATATCAGATCCGTCATATGCACATCTTTTACATCAAACCCTGCCAGATGCATGGCATATGCCATTTCCCGGTCACCATTCACACCTTTTTCACGAATGATGGCTGCACGAATTCCCGTTTTTGATTTCCGGGACGGATTGATACCATATCCTTCCATTTTCCCGTCAAAAGCCGGAGGAAATGTATATTTCAAAGGTTGAATTTTGTAATTTTTAAAACGCTCACCGGCATGCACCTCACCACTTTGTTGCTTATCAAATAAATAAGACGTTTCATACCATACATCCCGGAGTTCATTGATATCAAATTTAATGGTACGATTGTTTTTTCTGATTGTGAGTATTCTTTCAGGTACAACAGTCCCTAATTTAACAATCCTGATACCGCTGTCAGCAAGTTGCAAAACATCTTTTTCTGAGGATAACTGAATGATTATCCCGGGATTTTCGCTGAAGAGTATTTTAATAAGGTCATTTTCCTCAATTTCATCAAGGTTGATATCCAGCCCTCCTTGATTTGTGGGAAATGTCATTTCCAGCAGGGTTATAACCATCCCGCCTGCTGAAATGTCGTGTCCGGAAAGAATACGTCTGCTTTTTATAAATTCCTGTATTAGGTCAAACACATGAACAAAATATCCGGTATCTTTCACCGTAGGAACTGTGTTTCCGATATAGTTAATCGTTTGTGCAAAACTGCTGCCGCCTAATTTGAAATGGTCAGATGAAAAGTCGATATAGCAAAGTACCGAACCTTGTTTGTTAGTCAAGGTCGGTGAAACGACCTTTCTGACGTCTGTTACCTCACCTATTGCCGAGACGATAACCGTACCCGGCGAATAGACCACCTTTCCATCGGGATACTTTTGTGTCATGGAGAGGGAGTCTTTTCCGGTAGGTATGTTTATTCCCAGATCGACAACAAAATCGCTGATACTTTTCACCGCGGCGTACAGGCGGGCATTTTCACCCGTATTTTTAGCCGGCCACATCCAGTTGGCGCTAAGTGATACTCCTTTCAATCCATCTTCAATCGGCGCCCAGATTATATTTGTCAGCGCCTCGGCTACAGATAATCTGGATCCGGCTTCCGGATCAATCAATGCAGAAACCGGCGCATGGCCAATGGCCGTGGCTACCCCTTTTTTTCCTGAATAATCCAGCGTCATTACACCGGTATTATTAAGCGGGAGTTGCAGCGGACCTGTGCACTGCTGCATGGCTACTTTTCCGGTCACAGACCGGTCCACTTTATTGGTCAGCCAGTCTTTGCAGGCTACGGCTTCAATACGAAGCACATCTTTAATATATGTCGTCAGCTGATCTTCGGTGTACGCTATTTCTTCGAAAGCTGCCGGCAGTGTTCTATCTTTTAGTATTGTTTTTGGAGAGGATCCGAACAAATATGCAAGGTCAAGGTCAATCGGATTCTTACCATTCGCTTCGAACCTGAAAATCATATCGCCCGTCACTTCCCCAACAACATACATCGGGGCTCTTTCGCGTTCGGCTACCCGTTTCAACAAAGGAATATCCTTTTCTTTGATCACAAGCCCCATCCTTTCCTGGCTTTCATTACCTATAATTTCTTTTGCCGATAAAGTAGGGTCGCCTACCGGCAGTTTTTTAATTTCAATGGATCCTCCGGTTTCTTCCACCAGTTCTGACAGGCAGTTTAAATGCCCGCCGGCTCCATGGTCATGCACCGAAACGATCGGATTTTCAGCAGCCTCGCTCATTGCGCGGATTGCATTATACACCCTTTTCTGCATTTCAGGATTGGATCGCTGTATGGCATTTAGTTCAATGGCATTTCCAAATTCACCTGTATCAACGGATGATACTGCACCACCTCCCATACCAATCCGGTAATTATCTCCGCCAAGTACAACAATCTTATCTCCGGGTTCTGGTAGTTTTTTTTTGCTGTCTTTGCTTTTGCCAAATCCAATACCACCTGCCAGCATAATCACCTTGTCATAGCCATAAAATTTGTTCTGCCCATTATATTCAAACGTGAGAAGGCTGCCCGCTATTAACGGCTGGCCAAATTTGTTGCCGAAGTCACTTGCTCCGTTTGAAGCTTTGATCAGGATATCCAATGGAGTCTGGTAAAGCCAATTCCGTGGGGATGTTGCAGATTCCCATTTTCTATCGGGATTAAGCCTTGGGTACGAAGTCATATATACAGATGTTCCAGCTAATGGGATGCTCGCTGTTCCGCCGGCCATCCTGTCTCTGATCTCACCTCCGCTACCTGTTGCGGCGCCGTTAAACGGTTCTACGGTTGTGGGAAAATTATGCGTCTCCGCTTTAAGTGAAAGCACCGTATCGATATTACGGGTTTCAAAATAATCGGCATGATCCTGATTGGCAGGTGCAAATTGTTCCGCCACAGGCCCTTTGATAAAAGCTACATTATCTTTATACGCAGATATAATTCGGTTTGGATTTTCAGTGGATGTTTTTCGTATCAAATCAAACAAGGACGCAGGCTGTACCTGTTCATCTATTATAAACGTACCGTTAAATATCTTATGACGGCAGTGCTCCGAGTTTACCTGAGAAAAACCGAATACCTCGCTGTCTGTCAGGTTTCTCCCGATCTTTTTACATAAATTTTCAAGATATTCAATTTCATTATCGTTTAATGCCAATCCTTCTTTTGTGTTGTAATCAGCAATATCCTCAATATCAATTACTGGTTCAGGCAAACGATGTAAGGTGAAGATATCCTGATGGAGGCCGTTGTATTTTACTTCAAGCATCGGATCGAAGCTTGCATCTTCTTCAATTGGAATAAATCCTTCTATTCTCACAATTCCGCTGATTCCCATATTTTGAGTGATCTCAACCGCATTGGTGCTCCATGGTGTTATCATTTCCTTTCTGGGTCCGATAAACCAGCCATCGATTGATTTATCGCTTTTCACTTCTGCATTACCAAACAGCCATATCAGCTTGCTTATTTGATCATCTTCCAATTGTGAAGCAGTACTGACAGCAAACAAATTGTTATCAGGGTTCTGAAAAAACAGGATCATGTGATGGATTTGATATACATGGCAAAAGTAAATAAAATGGATACTGAAGAGCATATTACTAGTAAAAGAATTCCGAATTTTTACAACTTCACATATAAATTATTCACTGATGTAGAATATTTTGCAAAGTTGTCCGTCATCTGAGTATGGACATGCTACCGGTCGAAATTGAAATGGTTGAAAAAAGAAGAATTAAGCTTGCTTCTGTATTTGGAGAGAAGAAGGACCAACTTTTTGGCTTTATAAAAAAACGTGTCCGCGATATTGAAGAGGCAGAGGATATATTACAGGATGTGTTTTACAAACTGGTGGATGTGTATGATACAATAGAGTCTGTAGATTCATGGATATATGCTGTAGCAAGAAATAAAATTACGGACCATTATCGGAAACGAAAAACCGAATCAGAAAATAAGACAAAGCAGGATCAGGAGGAGGACTCAAGTGATTTAGCTCAGATATTACCTGACATTTCTACGATGCCCGACAAGCTTTATTTACACGAGGTGATATGGGAAACACTGAATGAAGCACTTGAAGAGCTTCCGGTGGATCAAAAAGAGGCATTCATTCTTTACGAATTCGAAAATTATTCTGTAAAGGAAATTGCTGCCCAACAGGAAGTTTCCGTTAATACGGTTTTGTCAAGAAAACGATATGCCGTACAGTATTTAAGAGCCAAACTGAAAGAATTTTATAATGAATTAAACGATTGAAAATATGAAAAAGCAATATTTTAATTACAGGAGAAAAGCCGGATTTATTCTGATAGCAGTAACGTTAGCGGCTTTGTTAGCTGCCATCGTAATGATACTCTGGAACTGGCTGATGCCGGCAATATTTGACCTCACTACAATCTCATACATCCAGGCTATCGGTCTTCTTTTGTTGTCAAAAATTCTTTTTAGCGGCATCAGTAAAAGAGGTGGCCGACCTCATCACCACTATTGGAAAAAAAGATTTCTGGGAAAATGGGAGAATTTAACTGATGCCGAAAAAGAAAAGTATAAAAGATGTTTCAACCCTGAATCATGATATACTACAGGATAAAACCTTTTCCGGTTTCATCCGTTAAAGAAAATGTTATACAGGAAACTATGAATAACAAATAAGTTTCCGTAGTTTTGTACAGAATTTAACGTATTGATTCAGTGGATGTTAAAGAGAGAATATTAGAAGAGTCTGAAATGCTCTTTTTTCGATACGGAGTTAGAAGAGTTACAATGGATGACGTTGCCAAAGCACTGGGAATGTCAAAAAAGACACTATATCAGTATTATTCTGATAAGGATGAACTGGTGGCAGAGGCTACCCGGGCTCATCTTGAGAGAGAACGGATTGAATTTGACAAGATATTCCGTAATTCCGAAAACTCTATCAAAAGCCTGTTTTTAATATCACAATGCATGCGTAAAAGTCTGAGTGAAATCAATCCATCTGTTTTATTCGAATTAAAGAGATTTTATCCGAAATCATGGGAATACTGGACTGAGTTTAAAGACCAGTTTATTTTCAAATCAATAGTTGAAAATATAAAGAAAGGTATAGAGGAGGAGTATTTTCGGTCGGAAGTGAATGCTGAAATTCTAGCAAATCTTCGCGTAATGGAAATTCAAATATTATTTGACAGAGAATCGTTTCCCTCCGAAAAATTTAATTTTATGGAAGTTCAGATGCAATTATTCAATCATTTTGTTTATGGAATTACAACAGAAAAGGGAAGAAAATTATACAAAGAATATTTGGAAAATGAAAATAATGAGTCGTATGAGTAATTCAATAAAAATTATGCTGGTTGTTGCTTTGATGTTGGCTTCAACTGGTTTGGGGTTTAGTCAGGAGCAGTACGAATTGACACTGGAGGAGTGCATAACCTATGCAATGAAAAACAATCAGAATGTGCTGAATATGGAGCTTGAAGTCGAAAAACAACAGAAAGTGGTAGGAGAGATCCTTTCGGAGGGTTTGCCGCAAATTGATGTATTTGTGGATTTGAGGAATAATTTCGGCGTTCCTACCAGCTTTATTCCGGCCATATTTTTTGATGAAAATGCACTGGCCGATGAATTTATACCCGTCAAGTTTTCTACACAATATACAGGTAACCTTTCTGTAGGATTAAAACAATTGGTTTTTTACGGGTCTTATTTTGTAGGTGTACAGGCTGCAAAGACTTTTATTGAGCTTTCAACTAAAGAACATATCAAAACGAAAATCGATGTAGCAGAGGCAGTGACAAAAGGATTTTATTCCGTTTTGATTAATGAAGTTGCATTGGACCTGGTGGAAAAGAACTATAATCGTCTTGACAGCCTGCTGCAGGAAACAGAAATCATGTTTGAGAACGGATTTATAGAAAAAATTGATGTAAACCGGATACAGGTGCAGTTTAATAATATTAATACTACCCTGCAAAATTCAAAGGAAATGCTGAAAGTCAGCTACCAGTTACTTAAGTTTCAGATGGGTATGCCGATCAATTATGAACTGAAGTTGCGTGGTAAATTAAGTGATCTGGGAGAAATGATATATGAAACAAATACAGTAAGTTTCAGTTATGATGATCGAATTGAATATTCGGTGTTACTTACCAGGGAAGCGTTGGCGCATTATGATCTTAAAAACAACACAGTACAATACCTGCCCAGAATTGATTTTTTTATTACAGGCGGAGCAAATACGGGTACAAACACATTAAATAATCTTATGGACGCAAATAACTGGCACGGATTGGGTTTTTACGGGCTCTCTATGAGCATTCCCGTTTTTGACGGATTGAACAAAAGCTATAAAATCCAGCAATCGAGGATTAAAATTAATCAGATAGAAAATTCATTTTCACTTCTTGAAAACTCCATAGATCTGGAGATTCAAACTTCCCGAATCAATCTGGACAATGCCCTGCGTAATCTCGAAGCGCAGGAAACCAATATGGAGCTTTCAAAAGAGGTTTATGATGTTACAAAGATGAAATATCAGGAAGGGATAGGATCAAATATTGAATTGATTGAGGCGGATGCCACCTATAAAGATGCACAGAATAATTATTTTAATGCGTTATATCAGGTATTGATATCGAATGTTGATTTGGATAAAGCATCAGGCACATTATATAAATAGCAAACTGAAATAACAGTATCATGTCATATAAATTTAGCATAGTCATACTAACTTTTATCTTATTTCTGGCTTCATGCAATCAGGTTTCGGATAATGGCGATCTTGAAAGTGAAAAGAAAGAGTTGTATAGCCTGAGAGAGGACCAGAAGGAGTTGCAAAATAGAATTTTAAAGCTCGAAAAGGAGATAAAAAAGCAGGATCCGCTTTTTGAATATAAACCTGATATCACCACACTTGTTTCTGTTATAGAGGTTTCAAGCCAGGAGTTTTACCATAAAATAGAAGTCAGGGGGAGTATAGCATCCAGACAGAATATTATGATAAGCGCTGAAATGGCAGGCCTTATCCAAAAGATAATGGTTAGAGAAGGGGATCGCGTTAATAAGGGTCAGTTACTTGTCATTCTTGATGGGGAATCGATCAGGAGAAGTATAGACGAGTTGAAAACCCAGCTTGAACTTGTAGCATTGTTATATGAAAGACAAGCCAGGCTATGGGAAAAAAGCGTTGGTTCCGAAATACAATATCTTGAGGCAAAGAACAGGAAGGAGTCACTCGAAAAGCGACTGGCTTCTGCAAATACGCGGCTTGAAAAAACACGGGTTAAAGCTTCTTTCAGTGGTAGTATTGACAGTATTCCTGTTAACGAAGGCGAATTTGTGATGACCGGAATGCCATTAGTTCGCGTTGTTAACCTGAATAATTTGTATATCAAAGCCGATGTTTCGGAACGGTATGCAGGTAAATTTAAAAAAGGAGATAAGGCGCGGGTATACCTGCCGGCTTTTGAAGTATACCTTGATAGCAGAATCGATGCGGTAAGTGATGTGATTCATCTCGAAAACAGGACATTTACGGCCGAAGTAAGCCTTAAAAACCTGCGTCATCAGGTGAAGCCTAACATGATGGTAATCGTGGAATTAACGGATTATAAAAATGAAAACGCTACAGTAATTCCCACAAATATTATTCAGAATGATGACCAGGGGCAGTTTGTGTTTACAGTCAGAAAGGATGGAGACAAACAAATCGCGAAAAAATTGCACATTGAAACAGGCAAGTCGTACAATAATATGACGGAAGTGCATCAGGGTATAAATGCAGGTGAAATTGTTGTTGATCGTGGTTTCCGCGAGCTGACAAATGGTATTGCAGTGAGAATTGTAGAATCTGAATCATAATTTGCTGAAGTAAGGAGTTTACAATGAATAAAGAACTGGATACAAAAAAAATTGATAGGGAATTCTGGCTGACTTCCGTATCATTAAACAACAGGACTACGGTGTATGTTTTAACAGTGCTGATCGTAGTCATCGGAATAGGCAGTTATATAGCGTTGCCCAAGGAATTGTTTCCGGAGGTGTCGCAACCCATTGTTTATATAGGTACTAATCATCCCGGTAATTCTCCGGTGGATATAGAGAATCTTATCACACGCCCGATTGAAAAAGAGTTGAATACGATATCCGAAGTTGATAATATCAAATCCACTTCGGTGCAGGATCATTCTACCATCATTGTTGAGTTCACCACCGATACCGATATTGAACAAGCACTCACAAAAGCAAAAGATGCTGTGGACAGGGCCAAGCCGGATTTACCTTCTGACCTTCGGACTGATCCGAATGTTTTTGAAATGAATATGTCTGAATTCCCGATTATGAACATCAATATTTCGGGGAATTACAGCGTTGAAGAGCTAAAAGAATATGCGGAGTACCTTGAGGATGAAATTGAGAAATTGCCGGAAATTTCGAAAGTTGAAATCAGAGGTATTGATGAAAAGGAAGTTCGGATAAATGCAGATCCGTATGCCATGGAAGCCCGGACTGTTAGTTTTACGGATATTGAGAATGCCGTTGCAGCCGAAAACATCACCATGTCGGGTGGAAATATTTTGAGTAATGGTATGCGAAGATCTATACGAATTTTAGGTGAGTTTAATTCGCCCTATCAATTAAGTGAAATTGTTGTCAAACACGAACACAACAACATCGTGTATCTTAAAGACATTGCCACAATCGAGTTCGACTATAAAGAACGCGAAAGTTATGCCCGGTTGTATGGGCAGCCCGTGTTAATGGTGGATGTGATCAAACGCAGTGGAGAAAACCTGTTGATAGTGACAGAGAAAATCAATAATGTCCTGGAAAAGGCTAAACAAAATGTTTTTCCTTCCGATCTGAACATTGTGATAACCAACGATCAATCAAAACGGACATTAAAAATGGTTAGCAATCTGGAGAATAACATAATTTTCGGGATCATTTTAGTAGTGCTTACCTTGCTGTTTTTTCTTGGTACCCGAAATGCCATTTTTGTGGGGATTGCTATCCCACTGTCGATGTTTATGTCTTTTATGATACTTGGCACAATTGGCATTACGATCAACATGATGGTTTTGTTTTCATTGATCATGGCGTTGGGTATGCTTGTTGATAACGGGATTGTGGTTGTTGAAAATGTGTACCGGTTAAGGGAGGCAGGTATGAGCGCCATTGAGGCCACTAAAAAAGGTGTTGGTGAAGTGGCAATGCCCATCATTGCATCAACGGCTACCACGCTGGCGGCATTTCTTCCGCTTGCTTTCTGGCCTGGAATAATGGGGGAATTCATGAAATATCTTCCGATTACGCTCATCATTACTCTTGGATCTTCTCTGTTTGTAGCGTTGGTTATCAACCCGGTTATTATTTCTACATTTATGAGTGTAGGAAAGAATAAAAAGTCAAACAAACGCAAAATTCTAATCTGGACAGCTGTTCTGACATTTTCAGGACTGATTTTTATTGTCATAGGATATACGTACTCGCTGCGGGCGCTGGTCTTTTTAGGCAATATTGCATTGCTGTTTGGCATCTTAACACCCCTGAATGCATTTGTACTGGAACCAGTATCCCGAAAATTTCAGGCAAGCTTTCTGCCATATTTAGAGAACCAATATACGCGTATACTAAGAATCGCACTTAAAGGATACAATACATATTTGTTTTTCTGGGGGACCATATTGTTACTGTTTAGTTCAATCGGTTTAATGATTGTGAAAAAACCGAATGTGATTTTCATGCCTGACAATGTGCCAAAATATGTGAATATTTTAATTGAACATCCTGTCGGAACGGATATTGAAGTGACAAATGAATTTGTTGAGAAACTCGAATCCCGGATTTTTAAAGAGATGGCTCCGTATGATTTTATGATCGAATCCATTATCGCCAAAGTTGGAAAGGATACATCCGACCCCAATGACCCTTCTTCATTTGGCAAAGCCGAAACCCCTAACCAGGCACTTATTACTATAAATTTTGTAGAATTTGAGTATAGAGAAGGACAAAGCACAAGAAAAATCATGGATGAATTGCGTGAGCTCGTTATGGGATATCCCGGCGTGACAATCACTGTTGATAAGGATAATATGGGACCTCCGACCGGTAAACCTATAAATATTGAAGTATCGGGAGAAGATTATGTTACACTTATCGGCATTGTGGAGCGAATGAAAAAATATATCAATGAATCCGGAATACAGGGTATTGAAAAACTAAAGACAGATCTTGAAACTGGAAAACCTGAATTGATAGTGGAAATAGATCGCGAAAAGGCAAGAAGATTTGGTTTATCTACCTACAGTGTAGCCAATGAGTTACGGACTTCCCTTTTCGGAAAAGAAATCTCCAAGTTCAAGCAAGGTGAAAAGGATTATGAGATACAGTTGCGTCTGGATAAAAAATACCGGTATGATCTGGAGGCTTTGATGAACAAAAGCGTGGTATTCCGGGATCAGTCGAGTGGCAAAATGCATCAGGTGCCAATCTCTTCAGTTGCCAAAGCTAAATTCAGCTCTACGTTTGGCTCGGTTAAGAGAAAAGACCTTAAAAGAGTGATCACAATAAGCTCGAATGTGATCACCGGCCATAATGCCACAGAAATCACCGGTCAGATTAAGGATTTACTGGCCACATTTGAAATACCACCGGGATATGAATTTAAATTCGGGGGTGAGCAGGAACAACAGGCCGAAGAAATGGCATTTCTAAGTAAAGCGCTTGGTCTGGCTATTTTTCTGATATTTTTGATTATCGTATCCCAGTTTAATAAAATAACGACTCCATTTATAATTATGGCCTCTGTAGTATTAAGTACGATCGGGGTATTTTTGGGGCTGGTAATCTTCAAAATGGATTTTGTGGTGATCATGACCATGATCGGAATCATATCGCTGGCAGGAATTGTGGTGAATAATGCCATTGTACTTATTGATTTTATAGAATTGAGCCGTAGCCGATTAAGGCTTAAGGGCGGAGGAGCAAGGTTAAGTATGGAAAATGTAAAAGAGGCCATTGTGGAAGCCGGTAAAATAAGGTTGCGGCCGGTACTATTGACGGCAATCACAACCATCCTGGGATTGATACCGCTGGCAATCGGAATAAATTTTGATTTTCTGAATTTCTTTTCTGAATATGACCCAAAATTTTTCATAGGAGGCGATAATGTGATTTTCTGGGGGCCTATGTCATGGACAATTATTTTCGGGCTCACATTTGCCACTTTCCTGACGCTCATAATTGTACCTGTAATGTATCTTTTCTTTGCAAAGATCAATAGAAGGTTAGGTATCGAATAAACAGTCATGCTGAGCAGAATATTTTCGGTATCTATTGCAGCATTTATACTTATAATGATCGACCTGTATGTATATCAGGCCATCAAAATAGTGATCATCGATCTAAACCCCCTTTGGACTAAAATAATTGTATGGACGTATTGGGGAGTTACCCTACTGACGGTTGCAAGTCTCTATTATTACAATTTCGGAAACCCGTACATATTTGGCAGGGTATCAAGAACTTTTTTGCTTGCAGGTATTTTCATCAATTATTTTTCGAAACTATTTGCGGTATTTTTTCTATTTGTTGATGATTCGTTTCGTTTTGTAAAATGGATAGCTTCCTTTTTCAATGCACCAGGTACCACGTCTCTTTCTGAAGGCGGGATCACCCGGTCGGAGTTTCTGGCAAAAGCGGCGGTTATATCTGCGGCTATTCCCATGGCTACCCTTGGATTTGGCATTGTGTCTGGTGCTCATGATTACAGGCTAAGGAGAAAAACCATACGGTTGCCTAATCTTCCAAAAGCATTTGATGGTGTGACAATTGGTCAGCTTTCCGACCTTCATTCCGGTAGTTTTTTTAATAAAAAAGCGGTTAAAAGAGGCATTGAATTGTTGATCCGTGAGAAGCCCGATATATTTTTCTTTACGGGCGATCTTGTTAATAATAAGGTCGGCGAGGTGGATGACTTTTTTGATATTTATAATAAGGTATCGGCACCACTCGGATCATTTTCAATTTTCGGAAATCACGACTATGGCGACTACACCAGTTGGTCGTCACTTCAGGCTAAGCAGGAAAATCTGAAAATGCTGATGGAAGCACATAAGTTGATTGGTTGGGATTTGCTGCTGGATGAAAACAGAAGGATAAAAATTGGTAACGATGAAATAGCGATACTTGGCTGCCAAAACTGGGGTACAGGCAGGTTTGCAAAATACGGAGACCTCAAAAAGACCTATGCCGGCAGTGAAGATGCACCGGTAAAATTACTGCTTTCACATGATCCCAGCCACTGGGATGCCCAGATAAGGCCCGAGTATCCTGATATTGATATTACTTTTGCAGGCCATACCCATGGTTTTCAGATGGGTGTGGAAATAGGAAATTTCAGATGGAGTCCATCGCAATATCTGTACAAACAATGGGCAGATTTGTATAGAGAAGGCAACCAGTATATATATGTAAACCGGGGATTCGGATACATCGGTTATCCGGGAAGACTGGGAATACTTCCTGAGATTACCATTTTTGAGCTGAAATCAGCCTGAAATAACGTGTGGTCGTTCTTACGCATTCATAGTTCTCAACTTGAAGAGGATATTGCTGTCATACAAAAAGCTATTTCCACCAAAGGAGCTATTAAGCGTATAGAAAAAGCTTGGGAACGTATCGGTAAAGCAAAACAATTGCCGGTCAGGCAGGAAAACACCATCGCATATCCTCAAATTATGAAATCAAAGTTCTCCAAGAAAACGGATTAGCTACCGATCTTCATTGGTTAGAAAAACCAACTAGAGCAAAGTGGATAAATCCAATGGGGTTTACTTCATCAGGACAAACTACAACAATACCACTGAAACGCAATTGTGGGCCATATATAATACTATCAGAGAGGTGGAATCAACCTTTAGGTGTCTGAAAGTCAGATTTAAACATCAGACCATCTCAACATCAATTAGATGAAAGAATGGAAGCTCATATCTATCTGACCATTCTTACTTATCAATTGATCAACACCATCCGATACATACTCCATAATACCAAAAATACCTATAACTGGCAGAATGTTATTAGAATTATGAGTACCCAGGCTATAAAAACAGTAAATCACCCTACAGATAAAAATGTGATTCACCTGAGAAAACCCGCTACCAATACAAGAAGTCCAACAAATCTATAATGCTACCAATTGCACAAATACGTAATCAGCCATAAAAAAATATGTAGCGTAGCACTGATTTTATAACTCATTGGTAGTCTGCTCTCTTTTTGGTTTTATAGCCAAATTGGGTTAAATTTTCAGACTGTTAAGGTAGAAGTGTAATTTCACATTGAATAACAACGAATTATATTTGATGTTTGCTCTAGCTAATGAGAATTGTATGAAAGTTTTATTTGTTTGTCTGGGAAATATTTGCAGATCGCCGCTGGCTGAGGCCATTTTAAATCAAAAAGTATCTGGTACAAGCCCCAGCCAGGATATTTCTGCTGACTCCTGTGGTACCGAGAATTACCATATTGACCAGGCACCCGACCATCGAACCATTGAAGTTGCCCATAGGAATAATGTTCAAATTGATCATTTGGGACGTCAGCTTTCCGAGGATGACTTTCATATCTACGACCAGATCATTGTGATGGATAAATCCAATTTGTATGATACGTTGGCGCTGAAGCCCAAAGAATCAAAGGCTGAAGTCAGGCTGATGCGTGATTTTGATCCCGAACCGGACGACGGTGAAGTGCCCGATCCGTATTATGGGGGCGAAGATGGATTTCAGCAGGTTTTTGATATTCTTGACCGCTCGATAGAAGCCTTTTTAAAAAAGCAACAAGACTAAACCTGCTTAAATACAGCGAACCATTTATTTGTCTTGGGTTTTGTTATTCAGGTTTGAATACCGCCTGATAATTAGCCCTGCTTTTTTCTGTTTTCAGCGTTGGAACACCCGTTTGGAAAAATATCGGCCCAGTTTTAGCTTCTGCATTATTTTTTTAAATAGGAGGGAAACAGAAAAGGGGCTGGGCGGACCCGTCTGAATGGCTCGGCCGGTCAGGCGCACAGACCAGTTTTAGTGACCTTGCTATCCTGCTAAAAAACCCCAATGCTGCCGCAGGCAGCAACCGAACGCCCCGCAGTTTGCCATAGGAGTAATTCGAAGGTAAAACACTTTCGCAAGTCCTTAGTGCCACTAACATTTGGCAGAACTACTGAAGATTTTCAGAAAACCTTGGGGCGTTCTTGACTTTTCCCAAAGGGATCCTCCATAGGAGTCCTTCGGATCTTCGGGGTTGGTTCGCCTGCCTGCTCGTAGCCGATT
>JADFHN010000020.1 GCA_022567155.1 Bacteroidota bacterium | reverse complement strand
CAGGTGCACAAAATCCATTGAATATTGTTGGCACACCCATCGAAGCCTCTCCAACTCTGGGTGACATCGATAATGACGGTGATCTGGATGCATATGTCGGACAGGATCAGGGTTTATGGTTCTTTAAAAATTCAGGATCTGCAACCTCCCCAGTTTTTGATCCCAATGATCCAAGTAATTCGCTTATTCAAGCATTACCTGCCTCATTATTTGAATATTTAAAACCAACATTAGGGGATGTTGATGGAGATAGCGACCTTGACGCATTCGTAGGATCAACCGGATATTCGCAAGGAAAATCCTATCCGTTTGAGAATATTGGACCAATTAATAATCCGACTTTCACTGTAGGCTCCTATGAAAGTATCTCTTATAGGGATGTACAACTCGTTGACCTGGATCATGATGGAGATGCAGATATAGTCACAGGATCTAATTTTAGTGACTTACGATTATTTGAAAATACCGGAGTGGGATTCACAGAACTTACCGGTGCATCAAACCCATTCAATTCAATCACTTACGGAATAGATAATTCCCCCTCATTTATTGATTTTGACAATGACGGAGACCTCGACCTGTTTCTTGGTGATAAATATGGCCAGATACGCTACTTCAGGAATGAAAATATACCACCTACTGTAAATCTGGACCCCTCGCCCCTTGTTTTTATTGAAAACGATCCGGCTGTTTCTCTGGATCTGGGTTTGACCATTTCCGACCCGGATGCAAATACCAATATGGTTACAGGTAGGCTTATCATCACCAATTTTGTTCCCACCGAAGATGTGATTACATATACAACCGTGAATGGGATCGTTGGTGTAGTATCCGGGAATACCATCAATTTCAAGGGTGTTGCTACCCCTCTCCAATGGCAAGGTGCATTACAAACCGTTACTTTTCAGAATACAAGCGATGATCCCAATCCCACCTCACGGACGATTAGTTTTGAAGTAAGAGACTCGGATTTTACAGATCCGGTTCCTCAACAGCGCACTATTATCATCACGCCTATTAACGATCCTCCTGCTATTGTTTCAGCCGCCGGATTAACAGCCACGGAAGATGTACTTTATACCTATACCGCCGGTGTTAGTGATCCGGACGATGTCAATAATGGCACAGAACTAACCTGGTCTTTATCCAACCAGCCAGCTGGCATGGTGGTAAGTTCCACCGGAGTTGTTACATGGACGCCAGGCGAAGGGGTTCTAACCTCGGGACCTGTTACAATCACTGTTCAGGATGGTGGCGAAGATGGGGCAATACCGGACACAGAAGTATTCACAGTCACGGTTACACAGGTGAACGATCCACCGTCAATAACTTCAACAGCCGGATTAACAGCTACTGAAGATGTTCTTTATACCTATACCGCCAGTGTTAGTGATCCGGACGATGCAAACAATGGAACAGATCTTACCTGGTCATTATCTGGTCAACCTGCAGGAATGACAGTAAGTTCTACAGGCGTCGTTACCTGGACACCGGACGATCCCATTATTACCCCAGTTTCAGCGACACTCACAGTTCAAGACGGAGGTGAAGATGGTGCTTTGCCTGATTCTGAAACATTAAACATTACAGTCACCCCTGTCAACGATCCTCCTTCTATAACTTCAACGGCTCCTATTACCGCTGACGAAGGTGTGGAATACATTTATACGGCCACCGTTTCAGACCCCGATGACAGTAACAATGGAACCGATCTCATTTGGTCACTCTCCAATGAACCCTTTGGTATGGTAGTCGGTACAACCGGGGTAGTTACCTGGACACCTGGAGCTGGAGTAACAACTTCAGGTACGGTAACCTTGACTGTTCAGGATGGTGGTGAAAATGGATCCACACCTACTACTGAAACATTTACCATTTCTGTAACACCAGCCAATGCACCCCCTTCAATAACCCTGGCAACAACCGATATCACCTTTACTGAAGGCGACAGCCCTCTTTCTATTGACAACACGCTTACACTCTCTGATGACGAAGCAGATCTTGCCAGTGCAACGGTTACGATAACCAATTTTGTAAAGGAACAGGATAACATCGGTTTTACCACGCCCGCAGGCATTACGGGAAATATGAATGTTTCTACAGGTATTCTGACTTTTTCCGGAACGGCTTCTATAAGCGATTATCAGGCTGCATTAAGAAGCATCACCTATGATAACACCAGCCAGGCGCCTGACATCATCGATCGTATTTTTAATTTCTCGATTAACGACGGAACGGCAACCAGTTCAACAAGCTCCCGAACTGTTAAGATAGTTGCAGTAAATGATGCACCAACTTTGTTCGGAACAAGCTCAGATTTATCATACCGGTCACTTACGGGCTCAATTGTCATCGACGACCAGATTTCCATTACCGATGTGGACAATGCGGATATTAGCGGGGCAACGGTTTCGGTTTCCGTAAACTATTCTGTCGGCGAAGACCTTCTTGGGTTTACGGATCAGAACGGCATTTCCGGATCGTTTAATTCGGTTTCCGGAGTATTAACCTTATCGGGCACTGCCTCCATTGCCGTTTACCAGGCTGCATTGGCAAGTGTAACCTACGAAAACACGGTAGCCGCCCCGTCGGCAGCCACCAAACAAATCAGTTTTACGGTAACCGATGCCAGCGATCAGAGCAATACCACCACCCGGACGATAAATGTAACGCCCAACCAGGTAATTGCTACAACGATAAACACACAGGCAGGAATCGGAGGAAGTGTCACCATCGATGTTCAGGGGCAGGCCACCTTTGATCCCGCCGATCAGATCACAACAACCATCATCTCAGACCCGTCCTTGGGTGTTGCGGTGGTTAATGCCGACGGAAGCATTACCTACACACCCAATGACAATGCATTCGGCACCGATCAGATTGGCTACGAGTTATGCAACCAGTTTAATTCCTGCGACAGCGAAACCATTACGATCGATATCCAAAACGATCCTCCGGTGGTACAGGTTTCAGAAACGGCAGTAGATCCCGGAGGAAAAGCTACGATCAACCTTGCTGATGCCATCAGTGATGTCAACGATAATGTAGATGTAAGCAGTATTGCAGTTATATTTCAGCCGTCAAGCGGAGCGATTGCCACCATTGATGCGAACTTTAACCTGGTAGTTGACTATTCAGGTACCAGCTTTACAGGCGCTGACCGGTTAACGATCGAAGTGTGCGATCTGTCAGGAGCTTGTACTGAACAGGAAATTATAATTATTGTAGGCGAACTGGAACGGGTGAATGTGTTCAATGCCGTATCACCCAACGGCGACGGGATACATGATTTTCTGAATATACAAGACATCGAGTTTTTCGCCACCAATGAAGTGTTTATCTACGACAAGCTCGGACGGCTGGTTTACTCCCAGGAAAATTATGACAACAGCGACCTTGACAGGGTGTTTGTTGGGGTTAACAACGACGGCGAAAAACTACCTGATGGTACGTACTACTATGCCATCATTCTTACATCGGTAGAAGGAAACAAGTTCAGACAATCGGGTTTTTTCCTGCTCCAGCAGTAAACGGCGTTTCATCGACGCAACATCGCTCCCTGAAGTATGTACTATCATTCAATACATATCCCTTTATATGAAATGCATCCCATGGTAAACTGACAAATACGGACAAAGTGACTTAAAATGGTCAGTTATCAGGCATCTTTCAATTAAATTATCCTCTTCGCCACAGTCGTCATCCTGAGTGCAACGAAGGATCTGTTAGTAATGACTGGGTGTTAATTTACAGATTTTTCCTACTCGCCGTTGCCAGGGGCCATCGCTGGCAGGCAGGCCCTTCGGTCAGAATGACGATGAATAAATACAGATTCTTCTCAACCATGTATAGTTTCCTCCCGAGGCGGACAAGTGCATCTACACCTAAATAATTATGATCCGTTTATCAAATTCAAGACCAAGGTGGTTTATATTTCTTCCTGTTTTCCGCTCATTTATAAAAGCAGGCTAAAAGCTAAAATTTGAGCGATATTTACCCAAAACAGGTACCCCAAAACTGAAAACAGGAGTAATATCAACGCATTTTTGATTACCCTTGCATTCTTTTTGCCTTTTTGGGTTATGGCTTTAAATTGTGAAACTTCTTGTTGGATTAGGGTTACTTTGTATTTCTTTATGGCATTTTTGCTAAAAAGATAACATATTTACCAGAAAATTTATGATTGACATGACAGTAGTTCGTTACTAGCATGTCAGAAAAATTCAAGTAAGTATCTGGTTAGAGTCATAAGTTTGATTTTCTTAGAGAAGATCAAGAGGCTGCATTAGATTATTTAAGGGTGTACCGAGCATTAACATACACTCCTAAACTAAAATTGTAGGTCCTATTGAAATCAGAAGGTATTTTAGCGGTTCCAATATAAATATTTTTTAAGCCTCTTTCTGTTTTAATGCCATAACCAACGCTAAATCTGCCTATTTTGCGCTCTTGACCTACCGCCAATTTAAGACCCAAATCACTAGCGTAATAAGGTAATGATTCTTCCGCACCATTACGGTGGCTATGAGAATGGTTAAGGGATGCAACATAGAATCCTCCGGCAACTACCCACCTTTGAGATGTCATGGGGTTTACGAACAAACTGCGATGATAAAGAAATGCTAATTTGGTGTAGTTTAAATGTATTGCTTCGTCAATGTAATGACCTCTTTTGAAGGAATAATAATTTTGTTCTGCTTTGCTACTACTTTGAAAATCTAATGATATGGCACTCTGTGGATTAATACTGAATTGTATTACAATACCATAATTGCTCACAAATGTTTGTTCTGTTGTTGAAAGACTCCCTTTCTCAAGACTTCTCTTGGTTTCATGATTTAAGAACCAGGTATTATCATAAGCGTAGAAAAGGCCAATTCCAACCTTTGCTCTCCACCCTAAATCGTTTTCAAATAAGGTGATAGGGGTTTCCGGAAATTCAACTAGTTGTAGTGTTATCGGACCAGGTAAATCCGTGACTAATGACTTTTCTATATTCATACCCCTCAGGAATTTTAATTCATTACTTCTTTCGAAATGGATGGCTGTTTTATTCAATGTTTCTTCTTTAGTATTTACGAGTCCCGGGCTATCTAATCCACCAGTTATATATTCAGAATTGCTATTCGCTTTATTTCTCGTAGTTCGATTTTTGAGATCAGGGAATAACTTTTTCCCGTTAATGCCTGCTAAGGGTAGTGATGTCGTTTCAGAAACTTCGTTCTTTTGAGAGGTCAAGTTGTCACCAGCAGGAGTAAACTGTAAGTTTCCATCTTTTTTTGTAGCATATGTCAATGTATCCGAAATAGTGTTTATGTTTTCATCGATCTGTGATAAGGTCTCGTTTCGTCCTGCTATGAAATCAATTGAAAGGTACACAGCCAGAGAAAGTAGTAAAAAAAGTAAAGAAGCAGCCCATTTTCCATATTTCAGTATCATTTGTTTTTTATCAAGTTCAGTGGAAATGCTTTTCCATGCTCTCTCTATATTCAATGACTTGTTTATATTATCCCATATGTATACCGGTGCACTTTCTTTAATACTGGCATAACTCTCTTTTATTTTATTGTAAAGGCTTTGATCCAATGTAGATAAGTCAATATTTTTCTTAGGCAAGGATTCTGATAATTTATCCCACAATCCCGCCGGGGGTTTCGAGTTTATCTGCTCAAAGCTCTTTTTTATTTCTTCATCTAGCTTCTTGCGATTTGCCATTACCTGATAATTCCTTTATTCAAAAACAATTTTTATTGCTCCATCAATTCTATCAACTACCATATCATATAAATCTGAATTTATTTCTTCATTTAAAAGAATAGTTAATGTTCCTTCCAGATTAATTAATTCAGCGTCATCCAAAGAACCTGAAGGCAGAATCTCAAACCAGGAAACAGGATCAAGCTGAATATTCACATGGGTTGAGACATCTTTGTCTATTAAAATCGTAGGGTTTCCTGAAATATCTTCAGCCACACTTTCAAAGTGTTCAGATGATGAAAGTTCGAACTGAATCGGATAAGTGGTATCACTATTGGCTATGTAATTGCCCGACACTACCAGGCTGCTTAACCCTGTGTCGTCAAAAGTGTCAAAAGAAATGGTAATTCTGTCATAGGTACTCTGTGGAATTTGAAATCGGAATTCATCAATGACCTTATCCTGATCGAACATAATGGACAATCCATCCTCAAATAGGCTCTCAAAATATACATCATCCCCTTGCAAACGAGAACCCTCAAATTCAAGGGAAGCAAAAACAAGATAACCACCAGTAAATGATAATCTCCCATTAATGCCAGGCTGCCTGTTAATATCTAATCGAAATAAAAGATCAACAGGAATTTTAAAGACATCTTCATCATCGATACATTCCGTAATTGCTAACAACAAGAAAACCACCAGGCACTTTCTTAAGTTAGTCATGTCATATCTGGAAAAATTTATTAGAAACTAAAAAAGGCTTTCATTAAAAAAATAGATTTTTGGGGTTTTTACTATTTCTGTTATTGAAATACCGCTTCCGTTGCGTTGTCAAGACCATCAGCAACCAGGGTAAAGATATTTGCATTGGAAGTTTCACTAATAACAATAGTACCAGAACTATCTCTTGTAGCGTTATCAAGCATGCCAGGAGTTACCGCACTAAACCAGGTTGCAGGAGCGTATGTAATTTTGGCCAAAGCTGTTTGATCACCAACTAATGTTATAGGTCCCTCTGCGTTTGCTTCGAATACCTCGCCCGAATTGAACTCAAATCTAATTGGAACAGAAACATCGTTGCCGTCAATGTATGTACCTATCAACAAGACTGTAGGATCATCGGCTTCATCCTGTAGTTCTATACCTAAATTCACACTAGTGTAAACACCTGCTGGAATTAATACAGTCCCCAAATCCGGAGTAGAAACTCCAGTTGCAAAATCAATTACAGATACTTGTTCATGGGTAATGGAAACCGACCCGGTAGCTGATTCACCGTCAAAAACAATTTCCCGAACTGTGATAAAGCCTGATGAAAACTCAATTGTATTGGCCTTTACCCTGCTATCTATAGGACCCTGAGTTTTGACAAAGTCAAATTGATAAGATACTTGTGCGTTTGGCGCCGGATCATCACTGCATCCCATAATAGAAATCACCCCCACCATTAGATATAAATAAGTTAATTTTTTCATAATTTTTTAAGATTTGTTTTTTGTATTTTGTAATACCAAGATGTTGCTGGCGTCAAAAAGGTTGGAAAGGTCAGTAAAAAAATGATTTTACTTCGATGAAGTTCTTAGTGACGTTCTAAGCTGTTTAGGGATTCTTTCAAAAGCATTCGTGCCCGGTTCAGTTGGGATTTAGAAGTGCCCTCAGCAATATCCAACTGATGAGCAATTTCTTTATGACTATAACCTTCAATGGCATATAATTTTAATACCAATTGAGCTTTTGACGGGAGGTCATTAACAAGGCTGATCAAGGATTTTACATGCAGGGTTTCCAGTATATTTTCAACCTTTATTTCAATATGTTTCTGGTAGAAGGAATAGTTTTCTTTTTCACGTTTCTTTTTCCGGAAATATTCCAGCGCAGTATTCACCATAATTTTCCTTAACCACCCCTCGAAGGATCCTTCACTTTTAAATTTCGCAATATGCATAAAAACCTTAAGGAAGCCGTCCTGCAATATATCGCAAGCATCATCTTCATCATCTGCATAGATAAGACAGACGTTGTACATCTTATCTGCATATTTTCTGTACAGTTGCTCTTGTGAGAGTCTGTCATTATCCTTACAGCCTGCTATCAGTTTGGCCTCTTTACTGTTCAAAATGTTTAGTATTATAATGATTAAATGATTGCAAACTAAAAATGGTAACCCATCCTAACCATTACAAAAAAATGAAAGTAATACATAAGTTTTTAATAGATGCCTTTACCGGATTGACACGATACTAGCCAAAAAGATGAACGTATTTTCAATGCTAAATATATCTTAGACGGTTTCCAACCTTTTCAAGATGAAATTCATCTATTATGCAAAACATTAATCTAATCTAACTTGTAAGAACAAAAAATGAAAAAGTTAATTTTAAGTTTAGTATTTGGAATTGCAGTTATAACTTCATGTAAGAATGATGACCCGGTTCCAACAACAGCAACCTTCAGTTTCAATGTGGGGTTTACCGGGAATTCATCGAGTTTTTTGAATTTTTCAACTGGTGAAATAGTATTAACGGAAATTGTTTGGGATGGAACATTAGAAGGAAGCACCCTTCCTACTTCTGTTACTCACTCCGTAGTAACAACTATTGATGTGGCTACAGGCGTAGCAAATCCAGCAATACCAGTTATAGAAATTTCTCCTGGAAAATATTCCAAAATATCTATGGGTATAGAGTTGTGGGACAATGGTGTGGATGCTAATATAATATTGGAAGGCATCTTCACACATTCTGATGCATCTACTTTTCCAATTAAATTTATTTTTGATTCAGGAGAAGTTTTTGAAACCACATTAGCCAGTTTAACCATTGCACCAGGGTCTAATACATTATGTACTTTAAATTTAAATCCAATCCTTTGGTTTGCCAATATTACTCAAAGTGAGCTTGAAGAGGCTGCTCTAAGTTCAGGGACGATAGTATTGAGTGAATCATCCAATGCAGCATTGTATGATAAAGTAGAGGAGGCGATATTGAACGCCACAACGGACGATACAAGTATATCTTGTAATTAAAAAAAATCTTCTTGTGAAGAAAAAAAGCATTTCAAAAAATAAAATTAATTTAAAATGGAAAAATTCATAAAATTATCACTGATACTGTTTATCATGATTTGTGCTACTCAGGTAAAGGCACAGCTGAGTTATGGAGTTAAAGGAGGCTTAAACTTTACCAATTTTTCATTCAAATTCAGTAAGCAAGCAGATGAACCAGACACACAATTAAAACCAGGGTTTCACTTGGGAGCAGTAGTAAGCTACCCTTTAACTGAGATGTTCAATATTGAATCTGGGCTGATGCTATTCACAAAAGGATTCAATTATAATCATGAAGATGAAATCGGGGCAGGTGCAACAGTATCCGGATTTGATAGAAGCACTATCACATATCTAGTACTCCCTGTTCATATTACTTATAATATTAACAAAATACAATTATCAACCGGCCCTTACTTTGGGACAGCTCTTTTTGGTAAAAGGAAATTCGATTATGTCATAAACGATGGAGGCCCGGATCAAAATAAAGGAGAGGAGAAGTATAAGTTCATAAGTAAAGTTGGACCGAATGATCTTAAGGATAATGAAATTCCCATTAAAGGTCTGGATTTTGGCTGGGACATAGGCGTTGGCTATATGATTTCAGATATTCTTAAAATAAATGCAGAGTTTGGTCTTGGGTTGTCCAATTTAACACCTGAAGAAACCGATGATCCCAATTTTAATCCTGCTGATTATAAAACAAATAATAGATCTATTTCTGTGGGAGTGTCCTATTACTTCGGCGAGTAAAATGCATGTATAGATTATATAGAATTTGATAAAAAGAGGCTGTCATTTAAAAACAGTCTCTTTTTTATTTAAATTAGTATAAGTTCATCGCACAACTTACCTAACATCGCTCCTTCAGGTATGTACTGTCATTCAATACCGCCAGAACTGCACGGAAGTAACTTGCCCTGCCGCGGCAAGACGGGCTTCAGCGCCAGTGTAACAGGAAAGCAGAAAAGGGTCTGAGCGGACGCTCAGACCAGTTGAAGAAGGTACTGCCCCAGCGGCTTCCAGAAGACTGTGTATAGGCCAGTTTTTAATTTTCCGGCAACCATTAAACTATATAGTTAACTATATAGAAAACTATATAGTTTTTTAAAGAAAAACAACCATCTCTGTGGGTGGCATAAAATGGGTGAAAAGTAGGAAAGGGTCGAAAATGGCACAGAAGTAACCTGCCCTGCCGGCAGGCGGGCTTTCGCGCCAGGGTAACAGGAAAGCAGAAAAGGGTCTGAGCGGACGCTCAGACCAGTTGTAGTCGTCATCCTGAGTGCAACGAAGGATCTGTTAGTAATGATTGGGTATTAGTTTACAGATTCTTCCCTTCGGCCAGAATGACAGTGGACAAAATTCAAAATCCGGATATAATTTATACCCTCATTGCTTTTGTTATTATCTTTGCTGCATCTATAAAAACGACAAAATCCATGGAAAAAATAGCTGTAATAGGTTCAGGAACTATGGGTAACGGCATCGCACATATATTTGCCCAAAATGGCCGCAAAGTAGCCCTTATTGATGTTTCAGAAGATGTACTGATGAAAGCCATCGCGACCATTACAAAAAACCTGGACCGGCAGATCAAAAAAGAGCAGATAGATGAAGAAACAAAGATGAGAACCATTACCAGCATCAGCACGTTTACGGATATGGGCGATGCTGTAAAAGACGCTGATTTGGTGATTGAAGCAGCCACAGAAAAATTAGCGCTCAAACTCGATATTTTCCGGCAACTCGACCAAAAATGCCCTCCTTCCACTATCCTGGCATCGAATACTTCATCCATTTCAATTACTAAAATCGCTTCGGTTACAAAAAGACCGGAAAAAGTGATCGGTATGCACTTTATGAATCCCGTGCCTGTAATGAAACTTGTTGAGATCATCAGAGGATACAGCACCTCGGATACGGTAACCCGGATTATTATGGATATATCAAAAGAAATCGGGAAAGTACCGGTTGAAGTGAATGACTACCCGGGATTTGTTTCAAACCGTATCCTGATGCCGATGATCAATGAAGCAATCTATACATTGTTTGAAGGTGTAGCCGGTGTGGATGAAATTGATACCGTAATGAAGCTGGGAATGGCGCACCCGATGGGCCCGCTGCAATTAGCTGATTTTATTGGTCTTGATGTTTGCCTTTCGATTTTACATGTTCTTCACGACGGATTTGGCAATCCAAAATATGCGCCTTGTCCGCTGCTGGTCAATATGGTTGAAGCAGGACATTTAGGCATAAAATCAGGAACCGGATTTTATGACTGGTCGCAAGGCACAAAAGAACTGATCATTGCCCCGCGATTTTCTGACAGTCAGTATGAACTGAATTAACTACAAGGGTGTTCTTTAAATTTTAAATAGTAAATTAGAGCCTTGACGCGCCTTTGCCAGACCCTGTTTTGGTTTATTATCTGCTTTAAAAACTGAGTTTTGTACTTCAACGACCATATCAAAACCTTCGGTGTGAGTGTTCTGCTCCTGATTTCCATTACAGCAAAAAGCCAGCAAATACAGTATGACCAGGAGGTTTCGAAGTATTATAATGAAGGAATAGCGTATTTTAACGACGGCGATTATCATGCCGCTAACGCCGCTTTCAGGAATGCGCTGGCCACCAATATGGTATTACCGACTAATCTGTCGTACTATTTTGCCGAAACACTTTATTATATCAGGCAATTTCAAAACAGCCGCAACTTTGTGGAAAAATATATAAACCTTGCCGGCTATGGCGGTGATTTTTATGAGGAGGCCATCCACCTCAGGGAACTGATTGACGGTGAATTTCAAAAAATTAAAGATTGCCAGCGATGTAACTCTTTCGGATACAGGCTGATTTCCTGCGAAAGGTGTGAAACAACCGGTGAGGAGGTGACTGAATGCCCTGAATGCAAGGGAACAGGAAACACCTTGTGCCCGAAATGTACCGGGAAAGGTGTGCTGATCACCTTAGATGCATTTAATCAAAATCATTACGAAACCTGCGACAAATGCCAGGGAGAAGGCGTCATTGTATGTGAATTATGTGAGGGACATAAGGAAATCACCCGTACTTGCTCGCTTTGCCTCGGAACCGGAATACGGACCTCCAATGCGATATGCAACCATGAAGATGAAGATGAAGATGAAGATGAAGATGAACAGCAAGAATTATTTCAGAAAAAAAAGGTTTACCGGCAATAGTTTTTCAGGGCTTTTACTGCCGTTTTAATATCGAGTGACTCGGCTATTTTAAAATCACTCCTGTTTCCGAACTCTGGAAAAAACGGTTTTATAATATAACGTTAATGACTGATAATCAGTGAAATAAACTGATCAGGTTTGATGTTTTTTGTGCCTCACTTTCTTTTTAGTACATTTTTTTTAATCTTAGCCCCAAAGGGGTGATATCAACAGCCCCGGGCGTCAGCCCGGGGATTTTAATATAATCTAACACAAGCGCCACAGGTGCGTAATCAAAATTTTCAAACATGCCACAATCGTTAGTAAAAAACTACATGCACATCACCTTTAGTACAAAGAACAGATACCCATTTATAGATAAGCGTATAAAGGAAGAGTTATTCAGTTATCTTGGAGGAATATGTAAGAATCTGGAATGTAATCCATTAATTGTAGGAGGACATAAAGATCACGTTCATATACTTTGTTTGTTGTCGCGAAAGATTGCATTAATGAAACTGATCGAAGAATTAAAGACTCATTCTTCAAAATGGATAAAAACAAAGGGACAATCTTATCAAAAGTTCTATTGGCAAAACGGATATGGGGGATTTTCGATTCACCTTGGACAGGTTGATGTGTTAAAAGATTATATTTCAACACAAGAAGAACATCATAAAGAACTATCATTTCAGGATGAATACCGGGTTTTATTGAAAGAATATGATATCGATTATGATGAACGTTATGTATGGGATTAATGATTACACCCCGATGGGGCTATATGGCTTTGAAAAATAATAAACCCCGCGCTGCGCACGGGGCTAATAATTTACGCACCTTTGGTGCTCAAAATAATAAAATTTATTAACCCACAAAGTTAAAAAGAGTGTTGCAGCACGAGGTGCAGTTGATTAAAAATGAGTGAACTACAGTATTTGTCAATGTACTATTTCCGTAAATTTTCTACGCCTGGTTCAGAGGCTTCCGTCTGAATCCTCAAACATCAGAAGTTTACTCCAAAATTGTCAACTCTATTAACAATTTTGGGATCAATCAACCATTTAGGTATGGTTGCACCCCAATGCAGCAAACAGTTGAATGGAAGAATCAACCAACATTTCATTTGATAAACTATAAAAAATTTGCTTGGGTACCTCAAAACTGAAAGCAGGAAAAGGTTTACCGGCAATAGTTTTTCAGGGCTTTTACTGCCGTTTTAATATCGAGTGACTCGGCTATTTTAAAATCACTACAAGCCGATTGCTTTCGACCCAGATATATTTTCAATAATCCCCTGTAAAAATATGCTTCGCCCTTTTCATTATTCACTGCAATGGCTGCATTGTAGTCATCCATCGCCTGATTGATGTGGCCTGCTTTCTGGTGTGACTTTCCTCGTAATAAAAACGCATCTGTATTTTGCGAATGAGTCTCCAGCACGTTATCACACACGTAAATCACATCCATATACAACTTATTCCTGTATAAGTTGTTGGCTATCGACAGCCTGGACTGAACATGATTCGGGTCGTTTTCAAGCACTTTATTGAAGTCGGCAAGCGCCAGCTCGTAGTTGCCGAGTTCTTCATAAGCCCGGCCCCGGTTATACAGTGATTTGATGTTATTCGGGTTAAGCTCCAGATAGTTGGTGTAAGCTTCTATGGCTTTTTCATAATTACCCTGATTAAAGAAACCATCGCCTATGTACACACTTTCATCTTTGCAGCCCCATAACCCGGTAATTCCCAGAATCACACCCATCAATATTCCTCTCATCTATCAAAAAATCTTGTCAAAGGTATTATAACGAGCATCAACTACCACCACGACGAATGTACATAACTCGATATCGGATTGCGAATCCCTCTGAAACTGGTGATCTCCACCCCGGCGCTGCCAATGAGCATTTGAGCACGGATTAATAAAGGCATCTTATTTTCATCGTCGGATATCCAGAATTCTATTGAACTCTCCCCCTCCTCGAATATGGAATTTTCGGGCATAAGTGGTACCAATGCAAGCGCCCTGAATTTTCCGGCCCTGGTTTTTATAACTTCCCTCTTTTTGAATACGGTCCTGAAATTGTAGAAAGTATCTTGAAAAAAGGCATTTACTTTTATGGTGTCTCCAACCTGCACCGTATCAAAATCAATGGAACGAAGGAGCAATATGCCGCCAAGCATATCGTAAATATATTTGGCAGGAGATTCAAATAACTGCGGCTCTTTA
The DNA here is from genome assembly GCA_022567155.1 of Bacteroidota bacterium. Lineage (GTDB taxonomy): Bacteria > Bacteroidota > Bacteroidia > Cytophagales > Cyclobacteriaceae > SZUA-230. Next base: position 42,097 of record JADFHN010000020.1, on the reverse strand, counting down.
AACAGGCGGGTTTCCTGATCAAGTTCATGTACCTCAATTTTACCTGTATCATGATCAAAAAATACTTTTTCGTTCTTCCGGTACCGGCCTTCAATAATATTGCGGTAGGTTTGATGTGGCAAAAGTGAAGTCGTATCAATATAGGCCCCCCAGTGGTCTTCTACATGTGTTATCCAGTCAACAAGTCCGCTGGTGTTTCCATAAATATCCACTTTATAAGCCGGCCGGCCATTGATATTGTAAATCCGGTCCTGAACGATGGTTATTCCCCTGCCAACTGTGAAAATAGAAAAACTGAGCCTGTATTCGATGATTTCGCCCGGTAAAAAACTTTTTTGATTGATTACCGGATAAACATCGCTTTCACTATCACTCCCGACAAACGCTGTCAGCCCTACAAATAAAACTATATAAAGTAATCCCTTTTTCATTGATCCGTATTCAGGTTATTGACATAAATTAGAGTCTGTCCATAAAGTCAGTAATTCAAAAAAATGAATGACTTTTTATATTGACCCACCCCTACACTCCCGCCGATGGCGGGAGAATAATTGGTATTCATTTTTTTTAATTCTCCAATCATCAGTACTTTAAAGACTCTAATTAACAAAGTGTATGCCATTTTAGTATCAAAATTAATAAATGTTCGCACATTACACAGCTACATGGTGATCTCTTAGCGCCTGATTTAATGATGTTTTCAGATCGGTGCTTGCCTTACGTTTGCCAATAATAAGCGCACATGGCACCTGGTAGTCGCCGGCATCAAACCTTTTGGTGTACGATCCGGGTATCACTACAGATCTTTCGGGCACATATCCTTTCGTTTCAACAGCTTCGGTACCAGTAACATCTATGATCTTTGAGCTTGCCGTTAAGGTCACATTGGCGCCAAGAACTGCCTCTTTACCTACCCTCACACCTTCCACGACGATACATCTTGAACCCAGAAAAGCTCCGTCTTCAATAATGACCGGCGTCGCCTGCACTGGTTCCAGCACACCACCAATCCCAACGCCACCACTGATGTGCACATTTTTACCTACCTGGGCACAACTTCCAACCGTTGCCCAGGTGTCCACCATGGTTCCTGAATCCACATATGCACCAATGTTTATATAAGAGGGCATCATTACCACACCTTTGTTAATAAACGATCCATACCTTGCAATGCCATGTGGCACCACCCGCACACCTAATTCACTATAACCGGATTTCAGGGGAATTTTGTCATGAAATTCGAACGGTCCGACTTTTATGGTCTTCATTTCACTCACAGGAAAATAGAGGATCACCGCTTTTTTTACCCAATCGTTCACCTGCCATCCGTCTTTTACCGGTTCAGCTGCACGTACCTTTCCTTCGTTAAGGTTCCTGATTATCGTGTTTATAGCTTTTATCGTATCCGCGTGATGCAACAATTCTCTGTCTTCCCACGCCGCCTCAATGATTTTTTGTAATTCTGTCATTACTTGTATTTCGAAATATTTGATTCAACTTAGCAATATTGTTCTTTTACCCGTTCAATGGCTGCGCATAAATTACTCCTCGCCTCTGTTCTTAAGCCGATTGATGATACACGGATGTATGAAAAATTTGCCCGCTCGCTGGCAAAGATAGATAACCTTGAAATTTATGTGGCCGGACAAATAGGAAAAGCGCATGAACCTAATGGAAAAATTCACTTTTATCCTGTATTTGATTTTGGAAGATTAAGTCTGAAGCGGCTTTTTGCCGGATTTGAAATCGGTAAAATCTTACTTAAAGTTAAACCTGATATATTTATAGCTAACACCCATGAGTTACTGGTTGTTGTGGTGCTGTACAAAATATTATTTGGTGGTGTAATTATCTATGATATCCAGGAAAATTACTATAAAAACATACGGTACGGAGGGCATTATCCGTTGCCTTTTAACATGCTGATCGCATGGTATGTACGCCTTAAAGAACGGATATTATTCCCATTTCTAACGCAATGCTTACTTGCGGAAATATGCTACATTTCTGAAATGCCCTATCTGAAACCAAAGGCACTGACAATTGAAAACAAGTTCCTGCCCCCTGTCTCCTACCCTGCAATAACGGACCGGAAACCACTCAATAAACACCTGGATATAATTTACACGGGTACCATCGGTAAAACATACGGTATCTTTGAGGCGATTGAGCTGGCAAAAGAGCTGCTTAATGCATTGAATGGAACGTTTACAATCATCGGGTACTGCCCAGATAAAAATGTGCTTCGCCAGGTTAAAGCGGCTATTGAAGGATATAGCAATATTGAATTGACAGGCGGTGACCAGCTGGTACCTCATCCGGACATATTGCGTAAAATTGAGCAGTCCAATCTGGGCATAATAAGTTATCAGAAAAACCCGGCGCTTGTGGACAAGATTCCTACACGCATTTATGAATATCTGGCCTGTCAGTTGCCTTTTCTCTTGACTGACAATCCAGTGTGGGTTTCTTACTGTCAGCGCTACGAAGCTTGCATCGCAGTTGATTACAGCAATCCTGACCCGGAAGCCATTCTCAAATCAATCAACAACTCCTCCTTTTATTCTAAAAAGCCAGGAAGTGAAATATACTGGTATTCTGAAGAAGAAAAATTGCTGAAAAACATACGTGCACTGCTGCCTTTATGAAATTTTTCGATGTTATGTGATATTTTGCATATTATTTCAGATATTATGAAAACCATGAAATTCCTTCTGGTTATCCCGGTTTGCAAAAAAAAAGTATAGGGAATAAAGTGTTTTAGGCACGGAAGTAACCTGCCGTGCCGGTAAGGACGGGGATGCTAGTCGGGCAGGTTACTTCCGTACTTTTTGAATAACTTTGCAGCATGCAATTTATCGGAGACCCTGAAGACACCATTGTTGCCCCGGCTACAGCGCCTGGAGTGAGTGCAATTGCTATCGTACGGTTGAGCGGGAAAAATGCAATCGAAATTGCAAACCGTATTTTTCGTGGAAAAAATCTGGAGGATCAGGCTACCCATACCATCCACTTTGGTACAGTGGTTGATCCGAAGGATAACCAGATCATCGATGAAGTATTGGTATCCCTTTTCAGGTCACCAAATTCTTTCACAAAAGAAGACAGTATTGAAATATCAACCCACGGGTCGCAATACATCGTACAGAAAATAATGAAGGTGTTGATAGGTGCGGGTGCACGCATGGCACAGCCCGGTGAGTTTACGAAGCGGGCCTTCCTGAATGGACGCATGGACCTGGCCCAGGCCGAAGCCGTGGCGGATCTGATATATTCAGACTCAGAAGCTTCTCACCATGCAGCTATCAGTCAGATGCGCGGCGGATTTTCGAAGGAAATTGAAAAACTACGCGAAGAGTTGATACACTTTGCTTCTATGATAGAGCTGGAACTTGATTTCAGCGAAGAGGATGTGGAGTTTGCCAATCGCGGGGAGTTAACTAAGCTCATTCAAAATCTGCTTGCAGTAATGAACCCGCTGATCCGGAGTTTTGACCTCGGAAATGTGATAAAAAACGGTGTTCCTACTGTGATTGCCGGAAAACCCAATGCCGGAAAATCCACGCTGCTGAATGCACTTCTCAATGAAGAGCGAGCCATTGTATCTGAAATTCCGGGCACCACCCGTGATGTGATCGAAGACGAAATCAATATCGGCGGGGTGCAGTTCCGGTTTATTGACACCGCCGGGCTGCGGGAACCCACCGACACAATAGAAGCGATGGGTGTGGAGCGTGCAAAAAAGAAAATAGAAGAAGCTTTCCTCCTGCTTTATTTATTTGATCTCACATTGGAACCCATTGAAAGTATAAAAGAAAAAATCACCCAATTGAACGATGTGGGAACCCCTTTCATTGCCATAGGGAATAAAAAAGACAAAGCAGACAACCAGCTCATTGAGCAGTTTAAACTACTGCCAAACACCCTCTTACTATCGGCCACAACCAAAGAAGGTATCGATGTACTGAAAGATACGATTTTACATAAAGTCCACCTGGATGAAGTAAAAAAGGGTGATGTGCTGGTGACCAATATCCGGCATTACGAAAACCTGCTCCGTGCCAAAACTGCTTTAATGGATGTGCAAAACAGTTTGGATACGGGCCTTACCAACGATTTTCTGGCTATGGAATTGAAGCATGCGCTCTCGGCGTTATCTGAAATTACGGGGGAAGAGATAACTACGGAGGATTTGCTGGAGAATATTTTCAGCAAGTTCTGTATTGGAAAGTAATGCCTCGCCCCTCACTATCAGATTTTTATCTTAACTTAAAATAAAAACCTGACTCAATTAAAGGAGATTAATAGATTTTTTTAAGTCACTGGTTTTAAAGGTATTTACAGATTCAAGGATTGTCTTATTTTTTTCGAAAAATGGAAATCAGATAAGAGTTTATTATTTTAAGGACTTGAAGCTGACTAAATAAAAAAAGAGAACCTTGACAACCCAGGAGCCAATCCCCGGAATAACCTTTCAGAATGTCTGGAAAGAGAAAAACCAGGAATTACTTGACGAGATTGTCGATGCCTGGACCCGGTATAAGGCAATCCCCCCTGGAGAAAATCCTCTTGATCGCGCAAAACAGGTAGTGTATCTGGCAAGAAATGAAGAGAACCACATAGTCGGCATTGCAACCGCATACATCAGGCGAATTGGCCAGCTCAGGGCCAATATGTTTGTTTATCGGAGTTTTGTTGCTGAACCTTACCGAAGGAAGGGAATAATGACCAGGATTACAGTTATGACAAGGGATTATCTTGAGTTAATACACCAGAACATAAATCCCAGGTGCCTTGGGATAATTGCGGAAATTGAAAACGAGGGATTAAAGCAAACATTACGACAAGCCGTTTACCCACAATCAAAACTCGCATTAATCGGTTACTCAAAAAGAGGAAATCCCATCAGAGTGTATTATTTTCAAGGAGCTAAAATATGATTATGGACCAGCCGCAAAGTCAACCTGCTGGACAGCCGAACCAAGGTGTTCCTTAACCACCACCGTCATTTAGTTGAACCTATGCACCAAATGTTCCAAAACTTCTACAGCAAATGGACCGCATTATCCGCATTATCAGAAATTATGGGTGAAGAGATTCCTCCTACGCCTTTAGCTTCGGCGGACGCATACCACAGAGGATGTGCCGGAAAATATTTTCAGTAAGGTATGCATCAGGAAATAATTTGCATTGCATATTTTTATTTCCTTAACTTGCCATATGGCTAAAACCACCCAACAACTTGTAGTCACGATTAAACATTGATAATTCTAAATTCATCCACTATGAGAAGAATATTCATTCCAATCCTAACGGCAATTTGGCTTGCTTTTAGCTGTCAATCTGGTAAAGACAATGAATCCGACACTAAAACCTCTGTATCAATTGAATCCAATACTACCACGGCTAAAACAGGCGTTTACGAATTACGAACGTATTATGCCTCAGATGGTAAACTCGAAGACTTGCTTGCCAGATTTCGAAATCATACGATTACCCTTTTTGAGAAGCATGGAATTGAAAACATCGGGTACTGGGTGCCGCTGGAAAATGATCAAAATGTGTTGATTTATTTACTCGGATATCAAAACAGGCTTAACCGGGAAGATTCATGGAAATCCTTCAGGGAGGATCCGGATTGGATCACAGCCAAACAAGCCTCAGAAGTAAATGGAGTTCTTGTTGATTCGGTAAAAAGTATATTTCTTAAACCGACAGCCTTCTCTCCTCCCCTGTTAATTACTGATGATGGACCGCGTATATTTGAGCTGAGAACATATTATACCCATGAAGACAAATTGGATAATCTCCATACCCGGTTTCGCGATCACACCATGAAGATATTTGAGAATCATGGCATAACTAATATTGTGTATTTCGATTTCGATGATGATCAACAGGGTGTGGAAAACACATTACTGTATTTCATCACGCATTCGAGTAGAGAAGCAGCCAAAGAAAACTGGCAGGGATTTCTTGCAGACACACGGTGGATATCGGCATATGAAACCTCTATCGAAGATGGTTATCTCGTTGATTCCCTGACTTCTGTCTATTTAAATGCGGCTGACTTTTCTCCACTGAAATAGCTTAGACGCAGGTAATACCAACGATTTTCTGGTTATGGAATTGAAGCATGCCTTGTCGGCATTATCGGAAATTACGGGTGAAGAAATTACAACTGAAGATCTCTTGGAGAATATATTCAGTAAGTTTTGTATCGGTAAATGAATTATTCCTCTTAATTCCTTTAAATCCTATTTAATTCCGTTTAATTGTTTAATTACAATGATTTGCATCCGGTAGTGTTCCTCAGGAGTCTTGCAACTATCAAATATTTCCTTTACTTCCGGTTCAACGTTAAGGACCACTGGCTGTGTCATGATCTTATCGGCATATATTTTTACCTGGGGATCTATGTCTTTCTTTTTACCCCTGGGTTTCTCAGGTACGGCTTTCATCTTTTTTTTGAACCGCAGTATATCGGTAGCAAGGAAAGCTACACCTTCTGGATCCTTGACCATGATTGGCCTACCAGGTTGAATTAACTCTTTGAATAACTTGGGGTCAAGTTTTTTTAGTACATTGAGTTTACGCTCTCTCAGCACCTTGTTCCTTTCAACCTGAGCCCTTTTAAATAGGTGGGTCATTTGGGGCACGCGTTTTTTTAATTCGCACTCTTTGTAGAATATACTTATACTTTTTATCAAGAGATGATTTCAGAATCCTAGGCCTAGTGTGATTCCAAACCGTAAACCAAATCCGTCAAAAGCACCAGTATCATAAGTAGTGGTACCGGATTTTACTTTTATCGAAGCTGATACATATGAAGGTCCAATAAATAAATCGAAAGAAACTTTTTCCTTGAATATCCATTGTCTCCCTATAATGAGACCACCACCAATACTTGTAAGAGTAGCTTCGCTAGTCGAAAGCTCATCCTTTAATTCAAGGTTATTATAACGCAGATAAGGAGCAACATATACACCGTTCGGAGCTTCGGTTTCCGATAAATAAAACCTGTATTCCGGGGTAATTCCAAATCCGGTAAGTTTAGTGTCCCCTATCTTAGCTCCAGTATAAAGTACACCCAATTGAAAACTATTGTCTTCATCAATTACTCTTTCGTATGAAACATTAATCGTTTTCACGATAAGGCTTAAGAAATTAATTTTAACAACATTTTGTTGAGCTTTTACTGGATATGCATAAAACAAGATACACGCTATTAAAAAAGTAATTGATAATCTTTTCATAATTTCCAAATGCTTATTGTTGAATAACTGCAATATACTCACTAATTATATACACTTCAAGATGGTAAAATTTTCAAAAAATTAACAGAAAATAGCCAGAGGACAACTTTATTTTGCACTGTACGATGCAAAAGAGCTTATATGAATAATATCTGGTCTCATTTCAATAGCTTCACGGAGACGTTAACGATGTTAAAACTTGCGTAAGTACTATTCGTTCTCATTTCGAGCATACAGATACAAGTACTTATGAATTTCTTCGGGATTTACTACAATACAAAAAAATACTAGTACTAGGTTATAGTGGTAATGTTTGTATGGACAAACACGCTAACAACAAGGCTGAGTTGTTGAAGGATTACAAAAACACAATCCTGAAAACAATTTCAAAAGAAAATCAACACTGGGAGTGAAAAGAGTGTTGAAATGGATTGGGATAACACCACCCAAAATGTACTACTGGTTGGAAGAAATGAATTGCGGGTTTTCAATTTAGAACCTGTGTCGGTCAAAGCACTTTGCTTTAATTAGCTAACTAAATGGTGAAGTTACTGAGGATTTGTACTATTGGAAACTGAAAATGGACAAGCCGTTATCGACATCACTCACATAAATGAGGCCAGAGCTGGTAAACGGAAATACGCCAATCGCACCAAATCCCCCATTCAGATTCGTTTTGAAATTCTCTATCAACACAGGCAGCAAGGGGTTGGAAACATCGAATATATTCAAACCGGCTCCTACGTAAAAAGTGTAGGCGAATTTGTAAATAATATAAATATTGTGACTTCCTGATTGTTAGTCATTGATACAACCCACCTGGAAGGCATTTGCTGAACTGCATGTAGTTTACGCAACTCCCTCCTGCTTTATTTATTTGACTTCACATCGGGACCAATTGTAATTATAAAAGAAAAAATCGCCCAATTGACCTATACATGTACTCCTTTCATTGCCATTGGTAATAAAAAGGATAAAGCAGATGATCCACTCATAAAGCAGTTTAATATGCTGCCGAATACCCTATTGCTTTCGGCAACCACCAATGAAAGCATCGATGAATTGAAAGGCACTATTTTGCATAAAATCCACCTGGATGAATTAAAAAAGGGGGATGTGATTGTCACTAATATTCGTCACTACGAAAACCTGCTCCGGGCCAAAACTGCTTTAATGGATGTGCAAGGCAGCATTGATTCGGGAATTACCAACGATTTTCTGGCCATGGAATTGAAGCATGCCTGCCCGGCTGTGCCATACAGCCGGGCGCTATCGAAAATTACCGGTGAAGAGATTACAGCAGAGGAATTGTTGGAGAATATCTTTAGCAAGTTTTGTATCGGGAAGTGATTCAAAAAAGAATTGGAAGCAGAATTATGCCAAACCCTTCTGCTTCATGACACGACACTGACGAACAGCGGCCTTTCTAAGGTTGCAGTTTCATGACGACATAAGATGCTAATCACCAACGATTATAACCCTGTACCCTCCCGTCAGGCTTCCCTGAATTTAAAGGATAAACTAAGTTTGGTCCGGTAGGCAGTAACTTTACCGCCATCAATTTTAAGATCCTGTGAAACCACTTCGGCAATACGCAAATCTTCTAAGGTTTGACTTGCCCTTTCCACGGCTTTAGTAGCAGCATCTTCCCACGATTCAGCACTTGTACCAACGATTTCAATAACTTTGTAAACACTCATAATTTCCTCCTGAAGTTTAGTTTTTCTTTTTAACAAGATAGTAAAATTTTCACAACCTGGCAAAATGTTGCTTATTTATCCTGCTAGTCACATATTCATTTAAAAGTTGAAATGGAGTACTTCAATGGTTTTGAATTGTGAGAAATCAAATAAGAGAAATGTGGTCGTTATCAATATCCGTCATTACGAACACCTGCTCCGTGCCAAAACTGCTTTGATGGATGTACAAAACAGCCTGGACGCAGGTATTACCAACGATTTTCTGGCCATGGAATTGAAGCATGCCTGCCCGCCCGTCGAATTTCCGAATGGGATGAAGGAGGGCCTGCCCGAAATCGCTGATAATTATTTGAATTGAGACGAGTATCTGAAAATAATTTGGTGTCGAACATGACAAAGATCATTGGAATGTGCATCAGATTCACCTAATTTGCTGATGTACATTGTAGTTAAAAACGAAACAAGATATGTCTGAATCTACCCGGCAGTTAGCAGCCATCATGCCTGCCCGCCGAAGTTCCGATAGTTATCGGAGCGAAGGAGGGTTCACCAAAGGTTCGATATGGAAAAAGTGAGCCAGAAACGCCAATTAGCGGCTATTATGTTCACCGATGTGGTAGGCTACACAGCAATGATGGGAGCTGATGAAACTGAGACTCTCAGGCTGCTTCATCAGAACCACAGGACTCAAAAGTCACTAATCGAAAAGCATCATGGTACGTTCGTCAAAGAGCTTGGTGATGGCATGCTTGCATACTTTGAAAGGGCAGACGAAGCAGTCCGGTGCGGAATAGTTATCCAGAAACAAACAAAAGTCAGGTCAGAAGCAAATGTGCGAATAGGCATCCACTGGGCAGAAATTATTTTAGAAGATGACGACATTTATGGAGACGGGGTCAATATTGCCTCACGGATTGAAACCCTTGCAGATCCCGGAGGGGTATATATATCAGAGGCCGTTCAACATACTTTGGATAATGAGGGAGAAATTGACACAAGGCGTCTCGGAAGTGCAAAATTGAAAAACGTCAGGGTACCCGTTGTCATTTATGCCATTCAAGGGAATGGACTACCGGAACCTTCTATGAAGCGCTTTCATGCGCTTGCCAATCCTAAGAAAAAATTTGCCATCCTGCCAACAGTCGTTGCTTTTTTAGCCATAGTCATCATTGGATTAGTTGTTGCAAAATATCTTGATAACCGGGCCGATATTATTCAAGCCGAAGCATCCCTTGACCAGATTGAGGAGCTTGTGGATTTAAATTGGCGGGACTACTCTGAAGCCTATTATCTGGCAAAGGATACAGAGTTATACATTCCGGGTAATTCAAGATTACAGAATTTAATCAAACAAACCTCAGTAAACATTGATATAACAACCGAACCTGTGGGAGCGGAGGTGTTTTTCAAATTATACAACCGGCCGGATGATAACTGGCAAAGCCTGGGCATAACGCCACTGGATTCAGTTCAGGTCCCGGTTAGTGTATTTCGATGGAAAGTCGAAAAAGAAGGCTATGAAACAGTCAGGGCGGTCTCCATGACATTTGAATTAACGAATCTAACAAGTATGCGGATAGCTGAAATGTATATTGGTAAGGATTTTCATCGCAGAATGGATGCAAAGGGAACTATTCCCGGGGGAATGACCCGTGTTGCCGGGGCCACCCTGCCATACGGTGAACTCGAAGATTTCTTCATAGATAAATTCGAGGTAAGTAATCAGCAATACAAGAACTTTATCAATCAGGGAGGCTATCAGAAATCAAATTATTGGCCAGAGTTGATTGATACATTTAGTGATACGATTGATTGGCAGGAAGCGATGAATTTTTTTGTTGATCAAACCGGGCAACCAGGCCCTGCCGCCTGGAAAGATGGCAGCTATCCGGAAGAAGAAGATAATTATCCCGTAACCGGCATAAGCTGGTATGAAGCCAATGCTTTTGCCAAATTCGCAAAAAAATCAATCCCTACGAAGGATCATTGGGGATTAGCAAGGGGAGAGGACACCCAATTAATTTCAATACCACAACTCGGCGGTAATGCAATTTTCGCCCCCTTCAGTAATTTTAACAAGGACGGACCCACCAGTGTGGGCAGCCTTCCAAGTATTACCTCCTTCGGAACGTATGATATGCCGGGAAATGTTCGTGAGTGGTGCTGGAATGAATCAATACAAGGTCGTTGGATCCGGGGCGGTGCCTGGAATGATAATCCCTATATGTTTGGTGCGCCAAGCCAGGCGGATCCATTTGACCGCTCTGAAAGAAATGGATTTCGTTGCGCCTTATATTCAAACCCGGATTCTATCCCTGAAACTGCTTTTTTATTTGCTAAAGAAGACTTTTACATTAAATACGAGGACCTTCCCGAGCCGATCCCGGATGAACAATTTGAAACCTACAAAACGTATTATGACTATGACAAATATGAATTGTACGAGGAGATTGTTTCCAGGAAAGAAAATGAAGAAGGATGGATTCTGGAGAAGGTGGAATTTAATACTGCCTACGATGACGAACGAATGGCTGCCTACATTTTTATACCGGCCAATGCCAAGCCGCCCTATCAGGCGGTGATCTATGGACCGGGATCAAACGTGTTATGGCAGGAGAACAGTGATGATATTGAGAATTTTTTTGAATTCACTGCTTTCCTGGAATTTTTTGTCAGAAGTGGCAGGGCGGTGATATTTCCAATTATTAAAGGATCATTTGAACGCCGGGAAGAGACGCCAGCATTTTTTTATCCCGGTACCCATAAATTCACCAGTTACATTACCAGGGTTGTAAAGGATTACCGCAGGTGTCTGGATTACCTGGAAACCCGGAATGATTTTGATATGGATAAGATCGCCTTCTACGGCATGAGCATGGGCCCTGTTTTTGGTGTTTTTTTAACAGCAGTCGATCAGAGAATTAAAACGAATATTTTCTATGCCGGAGGGATTGCTAATTTAGACAGACCGGAGGCCAATATTGCCTATTTTCTGCCCCGTGTAAAAATTCCAACTCTTATGATCAACGGGCGGTATGACTCCCTTTTTGGATTGGAAGCAATAATGAGCATGTTCTACCTGTTGGGAACTCCTGAAGGAGATAAGAAATTGGTGCTATTTGACAGTGATCATCTTGCACCACGAGAAGACCTGGTAAGGGAGACACTTGCCTGGTTGGATCAACAATTTGGGCAGGTCATTTATATAGGTGATATTCAGAGGCTTTGATCTGATATGACTCCAATCACTGTAGCCAATGAGTCTTTCTTGCTACTCCTTATCAATATCCGTCATTACAAAACCTGCTCCCGTCCAATAGCGCCTTGCTGTACTTGCAAAAAGGTATGGAAAAAGGTATCATCAGTGATTTCCGGTCAATGGAGTTGCGTCATGCCTGCCCGGCTGTGCCGTACAGCCGGGCCCTGTAGGTGTTATTGGAAATAACCCTCCAAAAGCGGGCCGGCAGGTGTGGAAATGACAACCGGAAACCTTTTGGAAAACATTTTTCCTGATTTTTACATTGGAAAGTAATTTGCACCACTCACTTTTATTTTCTTATCTTACAAGATGACTCTGGCTCACCAACATATCCATTCAGCCCTTGTCATAACCACAAATAAGATTCGCAAAAAATAATGCTTAAAAACTACATCAAAATCGCTATTCGAAGTTTGATCAAAAACAAGATATATTCTTTTATCAATTTGGCCGGTCTGAGTATTGGCCTGGCATGTGTACTGGTGATTGTTTCTTATGTCAATCTGGAGTTAAGCTATGATAAGTTTCATGAAAACTATAAAGACATTTATCGTGTGACCGAGTATCGAACACGTGATGGCCAACAAACACACTCCGCTACCTCCTTTAGTCCGCTTTCCGATTTGCTCGAAGCTCATGTTTCTTCTGTTGAGAGAGTGGTAAAAATGTATCCATTATCTGGTTTTTTAAGTGCAGACCAAATCAACAAATTCAAAGAGTCCAAATTCACCCTGGTTGATTCTACTTTTTTTGAAACATTCACTTTCGAGTTAATCGAAGGAAGTCTCGAGGGAGCGCTGGATTATCCCTTCTCCGTAGTAATACCAGAAAATAAAGCCATTGAATATTTCGGTACCACAGATGTAATCGGACACGATCTGTACTTTGAGAATGCAGTTGAGACATATATCTTCAATATTACAGCTGTAATAAAGGATTTCCCTCAAAATTCTCACTTTTCGCCTGATTTCATGGCGTCTTTTAACAGCATCAGGACCATTCGGCCCAGATACAATAATTGGTTTCATCCAGCCATTTATCTCTACGTGCAATTGAAACCTGGTTTTAATGGAATGGACCTGGACGTACAAATGGCTGCCATGGGTGAACAACATTATCCTGACTATATAAAAGAAAACAGAGTGTACGAGGCTCAAAATATTGCTGATATTCACCTCAACTCCGATCTGGTAGATGAGTGGCAGGCCAATTCGAGCAAAACCTATGTGAAGCTTTTTGCAATTATTGCATTATTTATTTTACTGATTGCTTGCATAAACTTTATGAATCTTGCTACTGCCCAGTCAACAAAAAGAGCAAAAGAGGTGGGTATGAGAAAAGTAATGGGCGCTGAGAGAGGTCAATTACTTGGCCAGTTTTTGGGAGAATCTTTTATAGTAACGTTTCTATCATTTGTGATTGCCTTTGGGATCGCTCAGCTGGTACTAAGTAACTTTTTCAATGACCTTATTGGTAAGGAAATATCACTCAGATATCTCTTTACAGGGATCAATCTTCTCTGGATACTGGTTTCTCTGATTCTGGTTAGTCTTATGGCTGGGAGTTATCCTGCGTTTTACCTCTCCGGATTCAAACCTGTCACTATCCTGAAAGGAAAAGCAATGAATACATCAGGCCTGGGAAATGTCCGAAAGTTCATGGTTACTTTCCAATTCTTTATTTCATGTTTACTTATCATTGGCACACTAATCGTAATACGCCAGATAAATTTTCTCAGAAACGAAAATCTTGGATTTGACCAGGAGCAGATTATAGCAGTTGGTATCGTTGATCGACAGGATCAAACCAATTATAAAGTGTTAAAAGATGCTATAGTGAGTGAGTCTTCCGTACTTAATGTAGCGCTATCTTCTACCCTGCCCGGCCGTAAAGCGTTTTATGCTTTTCGGATTCAACCCGAAGGTTCTTTTGAAGATGAGGAAATGACAATGAAATCACTGGGTGTTGATGCTGACTATATCATTACGTATAATTTAGAAGTCATTAAGGGTAGGGATTTTTCCAAAGACATTACCACGGATCTTAACCATGCCATTATTTTAAATGAAGCAGCTGTCAAAAAATTTGGCTGGGACAAACCCATTGGTAAGGATTTTACAATAGAAATACATGCCGCCGGTGTAGATGTACGAATGGGCAAGGTAATTGGAGTAGTAAAAGATTTTCATTTCCAATCGCTATATAATCTTATTGATCCGCTCGTGATATATATTAATACAAGTCCTTTTTATAGTAATTTCCTGAATGTGAAGCTTGCTCCGGGAAACTGGGAAGATGCCATTAAAATGCTTGCAGCCAAATGGAAAGTGTTTAGCCCGAACAAACCATTTGAATATTATTTTCTGGATGAAGAGATGAAGAAATTTTATGATTCTGAAGTTAGAATTGGTTATATATTTACCTTTTTTGCAGTTTTATCCATATTTATCTCCTGTTTAGGCCTATTCGGCTTATCGGCTTATTCTGCCCAGCAACGCGTTAGAGAAATTGGAATACGTAAAGTGCTGGGTGCCAGCCTGGTTGATATTTTGAGCCTGCTTTCCCGTGAATACCTTATACTAATTATTATTGCGAACCTGATCGCATGGCCCCTGGGCTGGTATTTTAGTTCCGAATGGCTATCGACATTTCCATACCGTACTGGATTGGATATTGGTATTTTCCTTGTAACATTCTTTGGAGCATTATTTATTGCAATGTTGACCGTAAGTTTTCAATCTATGAAAGCCGGAGTTGCCAATCCGGTAAATTCATTGAGACATGAATAAATTTTAGTATCGGCATCATGTGCACAGCGTGAACATGCCTTTGTCGGCGTTATCGGAAATTACGGGGGAAGAGATTTCGCCTATGCCCCCGATAGCTATCGGAGGGGATGGGGATGGAGACAGGTATCGGGAAGTAAGCACATTTACCGAATTAACAATTCATAAGGAATTCTGAGGAATTCATTTAATTTTTTAATCTCTGACAGAGTAGGGTTTCGTTTTGAGTTGAATACCTCAGATGCCCTTACTTTATTGGCAAACACAGGACCAACGAGGTCGTTTTGTTTTGATAAGCCATGTTGATCCATCATAAATTTTATGGTTTCAACAAGATCCAACTTAGAAGATTCCGGAAATTCAACATTTTCATCTTCCCAATTAGTTAGTAAAATACTCAAAATATTAAGTTCTTCCTCCTCTTTAAATGAAAGGTCATTCAGGGAGACTAACTTATCAATTCTGGCCTCCGCCATTCTGGCATCTTCCTTTGAATTTACACTTTTTACCATAGCTAACTATTTAAGATGTCTTTTTTAGTCAATTTGTCGTACTCTGCGTGAGTTCCAAACCACCTAATATAAATATGACGGTTAAAGAACCTGACAATTACAATTAACCAGTAGTTATTACCTTTTATATTAAAAATGACTCGATCCCCGACTTTATCAGCTGATGGAAAATCCGTTTGCAAATTCTTCCAG
Source organism: Bacteroidota bacterium (assembly GCA_022567155.1). Lineage (GTDB taxonomy): Bacteria > Bacteroidota > Bacteroidia > Cytophagales > Cyclobacteriaceae > SZUA-230. The sequence continues at coordinate 26,392 of JADFHN010000020.1, read as the reverse complement.
CTTTTCCATTTTGCTTTTTTAATGATATAATACCATCGCACTAATGCATTTTCAACACCGTAATGAGCTTCCAAATATTTCCTGAGTTTACCCTTACTTACGATATTCACTTTACTAAGTTACGTATTTTGTAACTTAATTTCAATATGCATTCACTCTTTCAGAAATTTTGATAGATCCTGTCGATACTCGAAATCTATACTTTGGAACCCAAACTATATGATAATCACATTTGTAAACTACGTGGGATATTTTTATATATTTACTCATCCCACGAAGTCAGGCATAGCCTTTAAAACATGCCTGCATACCGGAGTGCCGGTATTACGGCACGCAGGCATGACCACGCCCAAAGGACGAATAAACTAATGTTCAAGGCCTGTTGTTAATTCTAAAAACTGATAATGAATCGTTGTTGAACCCAATGATCGCATAATCATTTCCAGCCTGGTCTTTGATAATCTCAATTGACTTTGAGTTTCCGTTAATATAAAATTCCGAGTTCAGTATTTGTCTGGTATAATATCCTTTCTTTTGATCTGAGATCAAGACTAAACCCGAACCAGCATCAAATCGAGGTGTCTCCGGTTCAGTATTGTAAATACCGCCGACCAAAAGTAAATCTTCATAACCATCTTTGTTTATGTCGTAAGTTTCGATATCCATTATTGGGAAGAACTGTGCCTCAACCGGTAATGGGATTCGCTCAAACTTGCTTTCACCCAGGTTTAGCAACAAAACAGATTCAAAAGTAGTTACCTCACGCTGGTAGGAACTGGTCAATCCTTTTCCAAATATATCTATGAGAGAGGCTCTGGCAAATGAGTCGTAGGTTGGAAATTTTTCACGGATAAAAGGCATTTGATCGGATGAGCATTCTTTGCCTCTGAAGGGCACATAATCTCCTTGATATATAGTGCTTAGTACGATATCAAAGGTGCCATTTATATCGAAATCACTGGCAAACACCTTGAGAGGTTTATCACTTGTAGCTTTATATTTAGTGTTGAGCCCAACATTTCCTACCACAAAGTCTGGCAACCCATCCTTGTTCACATCAGTCTCTTTGACGGTAAACCACCAACCTAATTCCTGATTTAGATTATTATCGGCAGAAATATCTTTAAACGACCCCTGGATATTTTTGAAAAGACCGATTTTGGTCCATTCTCCGATAATCACAAGGTCCCTCCAACCATCTCCGTCAAAATCAGTATCTATGATTTTATTTATAATGCCAAATGACTGCAATTCGGGAAGTACTTCTTCCGTCACATCCTTGAATTGCCCATTATCGTTTTCAAAAATATAGGATGGAGCGGCCTTTGGATAGTGCTGAGGTATAATCCTATTCCCGACAATGAGGTCCAGGTCGTTATCATTGTCATAATCTATTACACAAACAGTTTTCCCACTATGGGTAAAGTCATTGAAGAACTTGTCTTTGGATTTCGCGAAATTACCCTGACCATCATTAACATATAAGCGGTCTCTGTAACGTTCCGAATCCGGTTCAAATTCATTACCTCCGCTCACTACAAACAAATCCAAATCCCCATCACCGTCAAAATCAAAGAAGATTGATTCCATATCTTCGTAAAATGCATCAAGCTCAAATTCCTTGCTTTTTATAGGCTTGTAAGTCCCCTCTTTTCCAATAAACAGTTGCCCGCTTTGACCTGAAGCTCCGCCTATGTACAAGTCGTCAATACCATCTCCGTTCACATCACCCTTAGAAATACAAGGACCCAGGGTAGATTGTTTGTAGGGAAGCAATTTCTCTTTTTCGAAATCATTGTAATCATTCTCCTGATGCTTAAATTCCAATCCCAGCTTAGAAGCGGTAACCTTTTCAAATATAGATGACCTATTTTGAGCATTATTCGCTAATGTCAAAGAGGCGTTATATTCTTCAAACAAAACCACATGATTTACCGCCACATTGTATTTCTCTTCGCTTTTACCTGAAGGCCATTCCACACGCACTGTGTCTACCTCCTGGGCATCACCTAACCCAAAATGAGCCAGATCATCAACTGAAGATCGATACCCACGTACCCTTTTACTTTCTATTACTTGTTTTATACCCTTATTTATTACGGTTATTTTAGGGAAAGATTCACTTAGTTTCCCTATTGTTTTCACATTCAGGTAACTCCCATTCCCATTTTCAACGGAAAGATTCTTATAGAGAAAAGCTTCTTCATCTATATTGTTTATTACCAACTCCAGATCCCCATCATTATCCAGGTCTCCATAAGCTGCACCATTTGAATAAGACAAATGATCTACGCCCCATTCCCTGGATTTATCAGAAAAATTTAAGTTACCCTTATTTTCATATATAATGTTCGGCAGCTTTTCAGTCGGCATTGCATAATATATTCGTTTCTTCACATCGAGTGGTACGTTATTTTTAAATACTTGTTTGGCGAGAGCTACAGCCATTCTTGTATCATTGTCTGTCGAGTACCTGCGATATCCATTGGTTATGAATATATCCTTATGCTCATCATTATTAAAATCAACCATCAGAACCGCCCAACTCCAATCAGTTTTTGCCAAACCCGAAATGTGGGCGATATTTTTGAATGTATTGTTCCCATTATTCAGCTGTAATGAATTAAACATATACTGATGATGGTAGCCCAATTGATTCACAAAAAAATCAAAACTCTTGATATCCATGGTAGCCATCAATGTCTTACTTCGGTAATGGTCAGATGAAGCCATATCGAGCACGAAGATATCCTTGTAGAAGTCATTATTAATATCAGCGATATCCACACCCATTCCGGCAAATGAAATCTGATTGGTCAGGGAGTGCACGCCATCCAGAAAGGTACCATCCCCCTGATTCAGGTAGATCGCATCAGGTAGATAATAGTCATTAGCGATATATATATCCAACCAATTATCGTCATTGATATCACTTATTACCAATCCCAGGCCAAAACTAGGGTTTAATAATCCCGCATTTTCGGTTATGTCATGAAATTGCCCATTGTCATTTCTATAGAGATGGCTGCTGCTCATATGAAGTAAAGCCTTATCCTGAGCCAACCGTTTATTAAATTCAATCGGACCGAATCCATATAGGGGATTTTCATTCATCACTATACAGTCCAAATCCCCATCTTTATCGAAATCAAAAAACCCGGCTTGTGTACTGATGGAACTATCGGCAAGACCATAATATTCCGCGCGCTCTTCAAAAGTTAGGTCGTGTTGATTAATAAACAAAAGATTTTTTCTTTTATCAGGTAGATAAGGCCCCCCTTGACTGATGTAAATGTCTAACCATCCATCATTGTTGATATCAACGAATGTCACTCCGTTAGACCACCATTTTCCTACATTGATTTGTGACTTTTCAGTTATATCTTCAAACCTGAGATCACCTTTGTTTAGGTATATTTTATTAGGAACTTGATTACCACAGAAAATTATATCGCTCAAACCATCATTATTGATGTCTGCAATACCAACTCCTGCCCCATTGTAGAAATAGTCGTAATCAAAAATATTCTCTTTTGTTTCAACATTTTCTTGTATTGTATTGGAAAAGTGAATTCCTGATTTCTTATTGTTTACTTTTTGAAATACACTCTTTTCAATCCGTATATGAGCAACTTTCTTATCAGGAGAGCAACTAATGATAAAAAAAAGTAATATCGGAATTGAGAAACTTTTCATCAAAGACACCAATTGTTAATTAGAGGAATCAACGTGCTCGTAAATTTATAAAGCATATTGATGATTCCCCAATTGTTAACATCTACTTCTATAAATATATTCATTTTAAGCAGCTTCACTATTTAGTGTCTGTCCATAAAGTCCGCAAATTAAATAAAATGCCGTGCCTGCCCTGACTGCCGTCAGGCAGGCGGAAGGCAGAAATGGTTTTTATATTGACCCGCCTCTGCACCCCTTATGCTGTCGCCATACCAGATAGTTATCGGGCTTAGCGTAGGTACCCCGAAAGGGGAATTATTGGTATTCCTGCCTGACGGTCAGATCTCAGGTTTCACCCATCCCAATAATTTGATATTAAAAACCCGCGCTACTCCCCTTCCCGGATTTATTTCAGCGTCTTAATACCAGAATAATTTTCAGAAAAAAGGATAAGACTCCTATCAACTACAGCAGATTTTTCACATTCTCAGGTGGCCTGCCGAGTACGGCTTTATCTCCTTTAACTACGATCGGCCTTTCTATCAGGATGGGGTTTTCAGCCAGTATTTTAAACCACTCCTTTTTTGATATTTCCCTGCCTTTATAATTCTCCTTATATAATTTTTCTCCCTTGCGTACAAGGTACGCTACTGGTAAGCCCAGTTTATCCACAATGTCCTTCAGTTCCTCCTCATTGAGCGGATCGTTCAGATAATTGATCGTTTCAACTTTGTTGCCCGATTCTTCAATAATCCGGAGCGTTTGACGGCTTTTACTGCAACGCGGGTTATGGTAAATAGTAAGCATTATTCATCTTTAAGTTTTATCAGATTACTTTTTTCATTTCAAATATGATCAAAATCGAGATATTATGAGATCATTAATACAGTTTATAATACAGATAAATCGAATACATTTGCCCTTTAACCAAACCGACTTGTTGATCATGAACAGAAATAAAGTACTAACAGAAGCTATTGACAATACAAAAAATGGAATAATAAGCAAAAAAATCCTGTCGGGAGTGAACGGCAATGTGACCCTTTTTTCATTTGATAAAGGTCAGTCGTTAACCGAGCATTCGACCCCGCATGCGGTGTTTTTGATGGCGCTGGAAGGCGAAGCGGATTTTTCGCTTGGAAAAGAGTCATTTACCTTTTTAAAAGGCGAGTACCTTATCCTTGAACCCGGCGAACTTCATGCATTGAATGCAGTTACCGAATTTAAAATGCTAATGGCGCTTATGAAGAGATAATTAATTTGAATCGATTCCAAAACGAATAATCCAATTTAACATGTTATTAATATCAATCAACAAAGCTGTAGCAAAAGACATACAAACCAGTTTGCTGAATAATCGAACAGAATGAATAAACCGCAACAACCCTATATATTCGTTGCTCCATGGATACTACTTGCGCTGATTACCGGGTTGCTTGCAGGACTTGTAAGGATTGGATGGGCCATTCCTGTTCAAAATATTGCCGGCATGCACGGGCTGCTTATGGTCGGCGGATTTCTCGGTACGGTAATCACGCTTGAAAAGACCCTTCCGGTTCATGAACGACGGTGGTATCTTGTATTCCCTGTTATTTCAGGGTTAAGCGTCCTTCTGATTATTACCGGATTCTATGAGACAGCTCTATATTTTCAGTTGCTGGCCGGATTGGGACTTGTAGTGGCTTATTTTTGGTGGTTAAAGCAAACCAGAGAACCCTATTACAGAATCATGATGATGGGTGCGCTCTGCTGGATCATCGCCTCGTCAGGATTGCTTGCCGGAAGACCGCTGCCACTGGTACTTCACTGGTGGATGGCATTTATTATTTTCACCATAGTTGGCGAACGGCTGGAGTTAACCAAATTCCTGCCCGTAAAAAACCTCTTCAAGTCGTTGCTCTACTTATTCCTGTTTATGTTCCTTGCAGGTATATTTATGCCCTACCCGACGTATGGCAAAATCGCTCTTGGTTCATCGCTGATGCTGACTTCACTCTGGCTGCTTAAATTTGATATCATTAAAATATCAATAAAAAAAGCAGGCCAGTACCGGTATATGGCAGTTTTATTACTAACGGGATATGTATGGTTATTCCTTTCCGGTGTTTTGATAATTATCGGAAGTGTACTTCCCAATCACTATGATATGGTCGTGCATAGTTTTTTTCTCGGATATACTTTTTCGATGATCTTCGCACACGGGCCAATCATTCTTCCCGGTTTTATAAAGAAAAATATTAAGATTTTCAGTCCTTCTTTATATGTATGGGTAGTGCTTTTTCATCTTTCTCTCATATTGCGAATGGGCGGTGATATGGCGCAACATGCAGAGATCAGGAAAGCGGCCGGTTTAGCCAATGCTGTCTTTATTCTGCTATTTTTTGCCAATATCATTTTTAATGCCAGGATAGCGCTTAGGCAAACCGACAAGCCTATAAGTTGAAACAAGTTTCGATACCCGCAGGGAGCTTCAGGCCTATTTCAGTACTTCTACCATCAGATTATGGTTGGTATAAATACAGATGTCGGCGGCAATATGCAGGCTTTCCGTTACTATTTCTTCGGCGCTAAGTTTGGGGGCATGCTTTTTCAATGCAAGCGCCGCAGATTGGGCATACATAGCTCCGGAGCCAATGGCTGCAATCTGATTATCAGGCTCCAGCACATCGCCTGTACCTGAAACGATAAGAATTTCTTCTTTAGTTGCAATGATGATCATAGCTTCCAGCCTCCTGAGGTACCTGTCAGTCCGCCAGTCTTTGGCAAGTTCGATTGCCGCTCTTTTCATGTTACCGCTATAACCCGAAAGTTTCTGATCGAAACGATCGAGCAGCGTAAAGGCATCGGCAGTAGATCCTGCAAATCCAGTAATTATATTTCCATCCTGCAGTTTACGTATTTTATTTACGTTGCTTTTAGCAACATAGTTATCCATTGTTGCCTGGCCGTCGGCGCCGATAGCAACTTCGCCATTTTTCGCTACTGCCAGAACAGTCGTCGATTTGTATTTATTCATCTTCATAACCAAAACGTTTTGTTGAGGCATTTAATCCTCCAGGGTTTCATTTATTAAATCTCCTCAATTTTTATACAACTTACTAACTATCAGAACAAACCCTGGAGGTTTTCGTAATTAAGGAAATAATTGATATTTAAATCAAAATCCGCACCGGATCTTCCAGAAGTTCTTTCAATGTTTGTAAAAAGGCAGATCCTGCCATACCGTCCACGGCCCGGTGGTCGCATGACATGGTGACCTTCATCAGATTACCGGGTACTATTTGTCCGTTTTTAACAATAGCAGTCTGTTTTATTCCCCCAACAGCCAGAATGCATGCATCAGGCGGGTTAATAATGGCCGTAAACTCCTCAATACCAAACATTCCAAGGTTTGATACGGTAAAGGTGTTTCCTTCCCAATCCTCAGGCTGTAACTTCTTTTCGTGGGCCCGGGTAGCCAGGTTTTTCACTTCCGTCGCAATGTGCGAAAGTGTTTTACTATCTGCAAAACGGACTACCGGTACCAGAAGTCCTTCTTCAACGGCAACAGCCACACCAATGTGAATATGCTTATTAAACCGTATCCTATCTCCCAGCCAGCTTACATTCACTTTCGGATGTTGTCTCAACGCAACGGCAACCGCTTTTACGATCATATCATTAAAGCTGATCTTTACCGGTGAAACTTCGTTCATGGACTGCCTGGCCTCAATAGCCTTGTCCATATTTATTTCCATGGTAAGATAAAAATGCGGAGCCGTAAATTTGCTTTCAGCCAGACGCTGAGCAATTATTTTTCGCATTTGCGACAAAGGCACCTCTTCGTACCGCTCCTCCCCCACAATTTCGGGAAGAACTATATCCGGGACTTCCGAACCTGCCTTTGAAGGCCCCGGAACTGAAGGTACAAAGGCCTCCACATCCCGCTTCACTATCCTGCCGCCGTCACCTGTTCCCTTTATCAACGATATGTCATACCCCTTCTCACCGGCAAGCTTTTTTGCCAGTGGAGAAACTTTTATACGACCATTGCTGCCGGAGGTGTGAGTTTCTGCAGAAGGAGTAGGCGCTTGAGTTTGAATTGCTGCTGACACCTGGGATACGGATTCCGCAGCCTTCGTTTCTCCCGCTGTTTGAACCTCCGGAGTCTTACTTTTTGCCTCATGGGCTATGATCAGCTTGTTGAAGTCGGCGCCTTTTTCCCCGATGACGGCCAGTACCCCATCCACAGGTACGGATTCACCGGCCTTCGGGCCGATATATAACAAGATACCGTCTTCGTACGATTCCAACTCCATCGTTGCTTTATCGGTTTCAACCTCTGCGAGAACATCCCCTGATTTAATTTCATCGCCTTCTTTTTTTAACCAGGAAGCAATGGTGCCCTCTGTCATTGTATCGCTCATTTTAGGCATGGTGATCAGGGAGGCCTGTATTCCACTTGTATCAATTGCTTCTTCAGACGATGCCGCTTCCTCTTTTTGGGGTTCTTCCGAAGCATCGCTCGGAGTGACCTTTCCCTTTGTTTCAGAGATTTCTTTCAGCAAATCATCAATATTTTCTCCTTTTTCGCCAATGATGGCCAATACCCCGTTCACAGGAACTGCTTCACCATTTTTCACCCCAAGGTGCAACAGTATTCCATCTTCATATGATTCCAGTTCCATCGTCGCCTTATCTGTTTCAACCTCAGCGATAATGTCGCCGGACTTTATTTCATCTCCTTCTTTTTTCAGCCACTGAGCAAGCACTCCCTCTTCCATGGTGTCACTCATCTTCGGCATACGGATTACTTCGGCCATTTATTATCGGGTAAATTTTTAGAAGGCACAAAATTAGGTTTAAAAATGAGTATTTTCAATTTACTATGCATCTTTTCATGATTAAACATCAAAAGCGAAATTGTAAAAACGGACATGCCTGCTATATCTGTATGTTTCCTATTACTATCTCAAAATTTAATCCCACATCCTGGATATATACTGCCCTTACACCTCCGCTGAGCAACGGAAGCAACCGCATGATATTAAAGTCGAACCACAGTTCGCCGCCAAAGGACTGGTAATCAAAATCAACCTCTAACCTGCGATTTAGCTCCCGGTTTGTAACATCTATTTCTCCATGAGCAATATCATAAAACAATTTTGTCCGTATCCGTTGTATATTCAGAACGGGGCCGATGGCCAGATCTGCATTCCATAACGTAAACTCATAATTTGTACGGAGTGTAATGAATTTTTTCCATACCGAAGATCCGTATCCTCTCGGAAAAGGCACTTTGCCGGAAAACGTATAATTATCCGGTGCTAACGTAATCTTCCGGGTCTGATACCCCACTAAAAAATTAGTGCTGTGGTGTTTGAATATCCCCGGAAAAAACAGCAGTCCGGTAGTTGCAAATAATCCTCCGTCATAATCACCGCCATAGGGGGTTGATAAGGCATTAACTACCATATATTGCCCCCATCTGCTCCTGATATCCCGTTTCGACTTTTTTAAAAAATTACTGAACACAATTTCAAATTCATTGCTAACCAACTTTCCATTGCCCTGCTGCCTCAAAAACAACCGATTATCGCCTGTATAATCATTTGTGAAATCGGAAATGTAATTATACGCTACAAACTCTCCGACCGTTAATCTCGTTACATATTTTGAATTTGTAAGATTCAGTGGCACTCTCACTCCGGTTCTGAACCCAGATTCCTTCCAGTCAAAATCTACATCCCTCACCACATCGGTGGTATCTATTATTTTTTCTGTAGCTTTTCTCGAACCGGTTGAAGCCGTAAAGTCGATGATGGGATAAAACCCCTGGTAGCTGTAATCAAATTTCCATTTACCTGCCATCTCATCTACATTGTATTCATATCCCAGAAAACCGTTGTTGATACTTAAAACATCCCGAAAGAAAATTCCAATATTATAGTTGAATACCGAAGTGTTGAAATACGGCCCCCAACTATTAATATTCAGTAGTTGTTTGCCTTTGGAATAAGGGGTAACCGGATAGTGTTTATCCGGCACCTGACTTAATACATCCGGATTGTTTTCCTGTTCAACCAGGGACTGAAAATAATCTACCCGACGTATTTCAACATTTTCAACAGGTGTCCAGGCTGAAGGATCAAAGGGGATTTTCACAATATCCATTCCGTCTTTTGTAAAATCATTGTAATAAATCTCACTTCCATCAGGTGCGAAAGAAGGGTTAAAAGCACCGTATTTACTTAATGTAACCTGGCTTTTACTACCCGTTTCCAGATCAAGGGCATAAATATTGTCAATTCCATTGTAAGCTGAATTGTAAAACAGGTAGTTTTTGTACAGCACCGGATAGCCTATATTTTCTCTGGAATAGTCAACCAACACTTCCTCTTCACTGGTTTCCACATTGATTCTGACCACAGCTTTCCCCTTACGACTGTGCTTCAGGACGGCAATGTAGCGGCCGTCATCCGACCAGTGCGGCATAGAGTAAAAGGCAGATGAAGGCGTGGTCAGCGCTTTCAAAACTATGCCCATGTTGGCGCTTATTATCATAATCTGATACAGCCCCTGTTCCTGGTTATTCACAACTGCAATCCGGACGCCGTCAGGTGAAACAGCCGCTCCGGAAAAACGCGTATGATGTGTGAGTGATGTATATTTTTTTGTTTTTAAATTGTACGTTTTAACTACGCTATACGCCTGCTTTGCCCACCTGGGGTCAAACGCGTATTCGGTCCAAACGATCAGGTCACCACCTACCGTAACATATCCCGGGTCATTGATAACGCCGGGTGTAAATTCGTTTCTTTCACTGCCATCCGCAGAAATCAAAATAAATTTTTTAATATCCGATAAACCTGATTTTAATGCCACTACCGATCCGTCCTCCAGCACATGCGGATAATCATAATTGGTAAAGACATTGTTTTTTCGGTGGTTTACACGTGTAAATGGCCTAAATGAAAGGCCGGCGATCTGCTTTTTCCATAGATCCACTAATTGCCGGGCCATGGCGTTATACGTTTTTACAACTCGTTTGCCGGTATATTTCTTGATCGAATTTGAGAAATTAAAAGGCAGAAAGGAATACTTGTAGGCATTCAGCGTAATGGGCTCCCAGATATTTTTTTCATCCTGGTGCGAATTCCGCAAATACGTAGAAAGGTGATAACCCAGCACATAATGGTTAGGAACAAAGTCTTTGAAAGACCGGAGGTACTGTTTGTGATAATTATAGGGGCCTTGTTCGAGGTAGGCTGCACGCAGGGCCATATTAAAGGAAGGCATCCGCCCTCTTCCGCTATGCGTTAGTGCTGTTTCCATACCTACCGCATCACCTTCGTCAAACCAGATAGGAACTGAAGCAAATCCCATACCCGACAACGCGCTTTCACCCAGCAGCCAGTAAATCAGTTTATTAAATCCGACAATACTTTTGTCATTCTGGACTACGTGTCTGAACTCATGCACTGCAAGCAGATCAAGCCAGTCGTTTGTTCCCAGAAATTTGTATTCCTGGGGAGGCATGGTAAAAAACTCAGTGCGCCAGGGTGCCAGGGTTACGAATCCATTTGAAACCGCATTTCGGTTTTGGAGAATTACCGATAATTTTTTTGGTTCCGTTTTAAGACTGCTTGATACGGGTTTATACAAATGTTGCATTGTATTGGCTACCCGCATAGCTACTGTGTTGTACCCTTTGGGGAAAATTATTTTAAAATCCTCCGTGTTGATCTGGAACCAATGCAATGAAGGAGGGGCATTGTCAAGTACGATCTGCCCGATGACAACTGCCGGAAGGATGAAAAATAAAACAAAAAACAGCCTTGTTATCATTTGTGCTTTTAAAAAATTTTTTCGAAAATAGGAATTTGTTTGAACAATCAACAGGAATAATAAAATAACCGGTTTACCTTGACAAAAATTCCACAACCTTTGTTCAGACGCAATCTCATTTTACCACCAACTCCTCACGAGCCACAGCCGATACATGCCAGATGCCTGCAGCGCCCCGCATATATTCAATCTTGGATTAGTTGGCGTCGGACCGAACAAACCGCTGTCATTGTTCAGTACGTTCACGAGATCAAAATAATTTATATATCCTCTACGGGTCAGGCTCATCATTTCCACCGTAGCGGTATCTCCTCTTGCATAAAAAAGGGAGAGGCAAGTCGGTCGAGCGATCCTCCTAATGCCGTATCGTCAAATGCATAAATATCCATGATATTATCTCTGGCCAGTTGGCCATTTCTGTAAAAATTAAATAAATAATAGTTTTTAACTTCCTGTGGTTCTCTGGCATACAGCAGGACTTCCCAATACAAACTATCAGATCCGGCGTTTGCTCTCTCATGCTCATTTATCTGTGTACCCAGGCTGTCAATAGGGGTCACACGTACCATCGAATCAATGGCGGTGAAATCCATCCCTCCCAGCTTTATTTTCAGTGAATAGAACCCATATACATTGGTTACTACTCCGTTAGTTTAAATCAGGTATAAAAAGCGTTACACCAATCAGTTCCTCCCCGTTTTCAGCATCCCGTATATAACCACTGAGCGTAAATTTATTCTGTGCATTACCAATAAGGGTTAATGCCATTACCATCAGGGCAATACTTGTAAAAAATCTCATAACCATTATTATTTACCCTTACAATCGAACTCCGGATATGTTTCGAAAAAGTACAGTGAAAGGTTACAAAATTTCTAATTATTTAATTTTTTTTGATGAATGGTGTATTATTGACAAAAATCCAGAACAGAATTTGGTTATTCAATCAATATACAGCCCACCACCATTACTTTTTAACGGTCACATCGAAACCATTTATCCGGCGCTATTCCGAAAAATAAAAAATGTAAAACTTACACGTGAACGAATAACCACACCTGATCAGGATTTCGTTGATCTTGACTGGTTAAAAACCGGATCGGAAGAACTCGTTATTATTTGTCACGGACTGGAAGGCGATTCACAACAACCCTATATGCTTGGCATGACGCGTGCGGTATCGAATCTACTGAAACACGATGCGCTGGCATGGAACTACCGGGGTTGCAGTGGCGAAATAAATTTACATCACCGATTTTATCACAGTGGTGCTACTGATGATCTGGATGTAGTTGTAAAACATGCCATGAATCAGGGTTATCAATCAATTTCACTCATTGGTTTCAGCCTCGGTGGCAACCTTGTATTGAAATATCTTGGAGAAATCGGGGCAGACCCCGCTCACCCGGTTACCGCCGGGGTTGTTTTCAGTGTTCCTCTCGATCTGGAAGCGAGCAGCAAAAAAATGATGAAATGGTATAACTATGTGTATTCACAAAGGTTTATGAAATCATTAAAAAACAAAGTGAAACAAAAGAAAGGAAGGCTGCCAGAGCATATCTCGCTTGAGCAGATTGATAAGGTAAGGCATGTTTTCCATTTTGACGATCTTTTTACCGCGCCTATTCATGGATTCAGGGATGCAAGAGATTATTATAAATCCTGCAGTTCGCTTTTTTTTCTGAACAACATCAGAAAACCTGTGCTGATTGTAAACGCCAGAAATGACCCTTTTTTAGACGAAACCTGTTTCCCTTTCGAAAAACTTGCCGATAATCAATATATTTACTTTGAAGCCCCTGAACGGGGCGGGCATTGCGGGTTTGCAAGTTTTGAAACGGAATATTACTGGTCAGAGCGCAGGGCGGTTCAATTCCTCTCAATGAATAAACCTGTTAAGACGCGATCTTATTAGCTTAGCACTGATGTTTGAACGATATACCATAACTGCAACGTCTGAAGAACTTGAAAAAAAATTTTCAATAGAGATCCTTCCGGAATACAAACCCTGCTATAATGCGTCACCAGCCAGACTATTGCCGGTGATAACAAATTCAAGCCCTAATGATATCTCCTTATATTACTGGGGTCTACCTCCATCCTGGGGAAAAAATAAATCCATAAGCCAAAAGCTTATTCATGCCGATTTAGATCAGCTTACTTCAAAAGTTTCTTACAAAAACGCCCTGATAAGCAGACGCTGCCTTGTTCCTGCAGATGGTATTTACATATGGAAAAAGGTTTCAAAAAAAGGCAAAATCCCATACCGGTATATTTTAAACAATCATAAAACATTTTTAATGCCCGGTTTATGGGATGAATTTGAGGACGAGCAGGGCCGGATTGTACATACATTCCTGATAATTACCTTGAAACCTGAACAGTCATTACAATCGTTTACAATGGATATGCCATTATTGCTAAACAAGGAAAATGGCTGGAAATGGCTTGATGATAATCTGACCATGGATCAACATTTAGATGTGCTTTCAAATGTTTTGGATGAAAAAATGGAGTCTTACCCGGTGTCTTCCAGAATTAATAAAACATCGTACGACAGTCCTGATCTTATACAACCTTCATCACCCGTTGACCAGTACGGTAATTATTCACTGTTTGACTGATACGGATTTCAAGTTCAATGAATCGATTTTTAGCAAATATGTTTAAATTAAAGTCCACTTAATAACAGAAATATGTTTCATTCTATAATAGTTGGATCCGGGCATTTTGTTCCTGAAAAAGTAGTCACTAACGAGGACCTAACAAAACTGATTGATACATCTGACGAATGGATAATAGAACGGACAGGGATAAAAGAACGCAGGTATTTCGATCCTGAAAAAGACACCGTAGCAAATATGGCGGCTCGAGCCAGTAGGATGGCGCTTGAAAAGGCAGGTATGAATGCAGATGAGATTGACTTTATTGTATTTGCCACTATTTCTTCCGATTATTTTTTCCCGGGATCAGGCGTACTTCTGGAACGTGAACTTGGGCTTCATAGCATCCCTGCCATGGATATCAGAAATGCTTGTTCGGGATTTATATATGCGCTGTCTGTTGCTGATCAGTATATCAAGACCGGTATGTATAAAACTGTGCTCGTTGTAGGCGCTGAAATTCAGTCTTCTGGTATGACCTTCGACACGGCTCACAGAAACATGACAGTGATTTTTGCCGATGGTGCCGGGGCTATGATTTTAAAAGCTTCGGATAAAGCCGGTAAAGGCATCCTGACAACCCATATTCATTCCGACGGCCGGTATGCTGAATTGTTATACCTCAAAGATCCGGGTAGCAGCAGGAAAGTCCGGCTCAGTAAAGACATTATTGATGATGAATCATTTAAACCCTATATGGATGGAAGAGAGGTTTTCAAACATGCGGTTGTGCGTTTTCCTGAAGTCATCCAGGAAGCACTGGATGCCGTTGATCTGACAATTGAAGACATTGATCTTCTTATCCCGCATCAGGCCAACCTGCGGATCAACCAGTTTGTACAAAAGCGGCTCGGCCTTGCTGACGACAAAGTTTACAATAATATTATGCGTTATGGAAATACGACAGCAGCATCAATACCGATTTGTTTCAGCGAAGCCGCTGGTGAAGGGCGAATAAATGAGAACGATATCATTTGCCTTGCAGCCTTTGGCAGCGGATTTACCTGGGCATCGGCGCTGATACGAATGTAGGCCAACCAGAAAATTTTATTGTTTGTATAAATAGAAAATCAGAAATCAATTATGAAAACACTGGATTACAACCCAAGTCTTCTCGAAGTTGAGTTTGTAAAAATACTTGTGCGTCTTAAAGATGAACTCAGTTCAGGACTGTCAACCAATAATGTGCAGGAAATCACAACCAAGCAGGGAGACAATCCCAGCCTGATCATCAAGACCATGGATGAGGACGGAGATCATCATGAAATCGTTATCAAGGTGATACAAAAACCGGACAGGTTTTAGCGAGGTCGTCTTTATATTATATTTACCCGATGGCCGATATACTTTTTACCGAAAAGGAATTAAAATATCTTGCCGATACTGATTTTCTGCTTACCGGACACATCATAAAGCAGAAGATTACAAGTCTATTTGAAGCATCGGCACAAGAGCTAAAGGAGGAACTCGACACCGGTAAATACAATATTGACCCTCATCTGATCAGGTTGCCTCCAAAAATGCATTCAACTTGAAAAAAATAAACTGTTTACTCATAATATGATAGTAAATGTGTAATGATGAATGGAATACAACGTCATTACCCGGTTTCTTGTCTGCCGTAGCTTTAGCGTAGGCAGAATCCGGGTAATCCCCTTAACGATACACTGATTTCAATTTATTCACAAATACAAATTTTACAAGGGGATTACCCGACATCGCTATCGCGATTCGGGTAATGACGATTGGTGGTATAGTTTAGTTTATAAGGAGATTGCCTGCTATCACTTCTGTAAAGATTTCTCACCCGAGGCATCGGGATCGAAATGACAGAAAGGAGCGTAGGCGCCCGAAGGAGGGGACTTATTTTTACGAAAATTATTATCAACTGATAATCAATGGCTTACAACAATTGTTCATTGGTAACCGGAGGTAATACATGGCAATTGAGTTATGGATAATAAACGGGCTGCAGATATCTGGTTTTAGCAGGTGATACATATTGACCTGTTAAAGAAAACAGGCAGGAGGCTGAACTATGAAAATCCCATTAATCACCTTTATATGTTGAAATAATCCCAGTGTCTGGTTTCAGTAATTTTATACTTTGTTTGTTTTTCGGATAAGGCACATTTGCAAGCACGTGCTTAATGGTTTCAACCCTTACGGCAGGCGCGTAATTAGCATTCAAAATCATCCATTTACAGAAGGGCAAATCCGTGCGTTTCAGCATTCTTTTTTTAAACCGGGTATATTCATCCCAAAGTTTCAAAGCTTTCTTACCCAGCCCACTTAGTTTCCAGGAGGCAAGCGGATCGTCTTTTACAGATTCCAGGCGTTTTTTTGTTCATTTTTTTTATTGATAGCCAGAATTTAGTGATTTTGATACCATCTTCATGAAGCATATCCTCAAATTCAGCAACCTGATACATAAACAGATCGTATTGCTGTTTGCTACACAGGTTATTCCCCGGATCCACTACCGCCCGGTTGTACCAGCTACGGTCAAAAAACACAATCTCTCCCTGGTTTGGCAATTCTTTCACATACCAGCGAAAGTACCACTGCCCTTTTTCTATACCGGGGTGGGCTTGGACAGCGCCACTACCCGCATATGTCGCGGGTTAAGGTGTGCCGTGAGTCTCCTGATTGCCCCTCCTTTTCCAGCCGCATCACGACCTTCAAAAATTATGGCAATTCTTTTTTTCTTCTTTTTCACCTAGTTCTGAAGCTTTACAAGTTCGCCTTGCAACCTGATGAGTTCCTCCTCATATCGCAATGTGTCCAAAACCTTGTCAAGTGGATAGGCTTTTTCCTTCAGAAATTCCAGTAGTTTATCTCTGGTGTGGAATTTATCCAAATCCTCCATTGAAAATACCTCGTGATTGGCCATTCTGATTTTATATTATTTTCAAATGTGTTTTCCTGTCTTTGACTTTTCCTTTTACAAATTCCCATTTGATTTGATATTAAAAAATGATATTAGTCACAATTAATACAAGGCAATATCATTACAGATTACAGATTACAAAATAAGTTAAAAATCTCAATTGTAGAATTACGGGATAATGTAATCCCCATTATCTTTTTAAAAATTACGCTTATGGTATGGTTATTTGCTATTACAGGCTACTTGAAATATTATGATCCGGAAAAAATCAAGCACCTGACAGCCCTGAAATTGCCGAACTCATATACATGAATTAATGTTTTATCGTAAATTCGTGATAAGTTCGCATTATCCATACTTACAGAATGAAACAAAAAAAACTGTTTTTCCTGACAATGCTCACCATGCTATTGCTTTTTACTGCATTTAGCTTCAATGACAGGTTTTTTAAGATAACGCGGAGCATGAGCATTTTTGCATCTCTGTATAAAGAAGTTAACGCGTTTTATGTGGACGAAACAAATCCTAATAAACTAATGAAATCGGGCATCGACGCCATGCTTGCATCGCTTGATCCCTACACCACCTATATTTCTGAAGACCGTATTGAAGATTTCAGGACACTCAATACAGGCCAGTACGGAGGAATCGGCGCCTCAACAATTCAAATTGAAGACAAAACATACATTTCCATGATCTTTGAAGGTTATCCTGCGCATGGCAGCAAATTACAGATCGGTGATCAGGTGCTGGCCATTAATCATATAAGTATTACAGACAAGTCGCGTGATGATATAAACAAGCTTTTGAAAGGCCAGAATGTGACGGAGGTGATACTTACGGTAAAAAGATATGGTTTTGATGCACCAATGGATTTCCGAATTGCAAGGGAAAAAATAACCATCGAAAATGTGCCTTTTTACGGCCTTCTGAAAGAAAATGTGGGCTACATCAAACTCAACGAATTTACATATAATGCTTCCAGAAATGTAAAGAATGCCGTAAACAATCTTAAAAAACAAGGAGCACTGAGTATCATTCTTGATCTGAGAGGGAATCCGGGCGGCCTCCTTGTTGAGGCAGTTAACATTTCAAATATATTTCTTCCCAAAGGATCAGCTATTGTAAGCACCAAAGGAAAAATAGAAGAAAATAATACTGCTTACAGGGCTATGTTTGACCCTTTGGATACCAAAATCCCACTGGCAATACTGATCAACAGCGGCAGTGCCTCTGCGTCAGAAATTGTAGCCGGGGTAATTCAGGATTATGACCGTGGATTCCTTGTAGGTCAGAAGTCTTATGGAAAAGGGCTGGTACAAACCACCCGCCGCCTGAGCTATAACGCCCAACTCAAGATAACCACTGCAAAATATTACGTACCAAGCGGCAGATGCATTCAGATGCTGGATTATGCCCACCGGAGGCCTGACGGGAGTGTTGGATCAGTGCCTGATTCACTTATCACTGCTTTCAAGACAAGAAACGGCCGCACTGTATTCGATGGAGGTGGAATAGATCCTGATATTGAAATTGAAGAACATCATTTACCACCCGTTGTTCAGTCGCTTACAACACAGGGATTTATTTTCCAATATGCCACGATATTTCATCATGATCATGAAAAAATTGCGGTCCCCGTACAATTTCATTTGTCGGAAGAAGAATATGAAATGTTTTTAAAATGGTTGAATAAGGAGGGATTTACCTTCAAAACCAATGCTGAAGAAGACCTGTTAAACCTGAAATCATACAGCCAGAAAGAAGGAAACTGGAAAGTTATTGAACATGCGTATAAGCAATTGCAGGACAAAATCCAAAAGCAAAAAAAATCAGATATTTACAGGTATAAAGAAGATATTGTCAGGCTCCTGGAAAAAGAAATCGTTTCACGGTATTATCTGGAACACGGAGCCATCGAAGCCGGATTTGATGAAGATCCGTTTATACAAAAAACCATAGATATACTTTCCAGCTCTGAAAAATATGCCCGTGTACTGGAGTGATCCAGTATTCAACATGCTTTCTCTATGATTTTTCCCATTCGTAAACCCATCAAACGGCTGATAATTGCAGCATTCCTGCTTTTATTATTCACGCAACTCACATCCGGATGCTTTCAGTTCAGAATGAGCAAATCGGAAGTTTATGAATATTTCAAAGATTCCGGGCAACAGCCCAGTCTGAAAAGTTATAAAACAGACGGTCGCACAATTTACTTTGCAGACATAGGAAAAGAAACTTCACAAATGGTTATCTTTTTTCACGGCGCTCCGGGCTCCTGGAGCACCTTTATTGCGTTTATGGCCGATAAAGAGTTGCTTGATAATTTCAGGCTGATATCGGTAGACCGACCGGGTTACGGATACTCTGATTTCGGCATAGCCGAACCTTCACTATTGCGTCAGGCCGAACTGATAAAACCGGTTCTGGAGCTTAACAGATATGATAAACTGCCAATACTGGTTGGACATTCGCTTGGCGGGCCGGTTATTGCTAAAATAGCGATGCAGTATCCCGAACTGGTGGGAGGTGTGATCATGGTAGCCCCTTCCATTGATCCAGAGCTGGAACCAAGCGAATATTGGCGCGGTCCGTTGCGATTGTCAATGTTGAACTGGGTAGTACCGCGTTCATTGCGTGTAACCAATGACGAGATATATTTTCTTAAACAGGAATTAAAGCATATGCTGCCACATTGGAAGGATATCAGAATACCGGTAACGATTATACAAGGTGGTAAAGACAGTCTGGTAAATCCAAAGAATGCAGAGTTTGCAGAAAGAATGCTCATAAATGCCGAAGTGGACATCCGGTATTATGAAAACATTAACCACTTTATCCCCTGGAACAATCCCCGGCTGATCAAGGAAGCTATTCTGGATATGAGTAGTGAAAAAAGTGGGTACGATGATATCACAAGTTATTAAACCCAAAAAGTTCATTAGAACTTTTTGCACGAAGTGCAGGCGATCCCGCCAAGGCGGGATGCCTGGGTTTACCCAGATGAAGTCATTGTTTATCAATGACTTTCGTCTGCCCATAGGGCAAAATTGTTAATCCTATTGACAATTTTGGGTTAAAGCCTTTGACTTTGCCCAGATTTTCAAGGCGATAAAAATTTGAGCTGAGATTCGGCTTGCTCCCACTGATTACAAATCCGGCAGGCACGGCGTCGGAGGGGAATTAGAGTTAGTTGACAATCAGCATTTTAGGATATTTAGTCATTAGTAGCTGACAGGTTTCAGAGGTCTGCCAGCCCTCTTTTTCTATCTTAAAAACAACATCTCCCGATATTTCACCAGCGGCCAGTCTTCATCATCAATCTGGAGTTCCAGCTTATCTACGGCATATCTTATTTGATCAAAGTATTTCTCTTTTATGTCGTTGCAATATGCAGCTGCTTTTTCTGCGTTGTCTTCAATTTTATTGATTCTTTTTCGCTCTTCAGTCATCTTGTAAGCCTCGGTAGAGATGGTTTTAATCAGTTTGGATATCCCATCAATTGATTTCCTGACTTCCGAATTATCCATCTCCAGCTCTTTCAAGCCCAGTGCATTTTTAATCAATGTATTCTGGTATTTTGAAGCTGTTGGTATAATATGGTTCAGCACCAAATCTACGATCACTCTCGATTCAATCTGAATTTTCAGAATGTAATTTTCCAGCTTAATTTCCTGGCGTGCATCAATTTCACGATTAGACAAAACGCCGTATTTCCCGAAAAGTGTCCGGACTTTCGGGGTTTGATACGCCAAAAGCGCTTCAGGTGTATTTTTTATATTGGGCAATCCCCTTTTCTTTGCTTCTTTTATCCATGCCTCGGAATAGTTGTCTCCCTCGAAACGAATTGCTTTTGACTCTTTTATATACTGCCTCAAAACATTGGCAATGGCTACTTTCTTATCCTTTCCTTTTTCAATTTGAACATCAATCGCCGCTTTAAATTTCGTGAGCTGGTCGGCAACGATCAGATTCAATACGGTCATCGACGCAGCTACATTCTCAGAACCTCCCACAGCCCTGAACTCAAATTTGTTTCCTGTAAATGCAAATGGTGAGGTCCTGTTTCTGTCCGTTTTATCAAGTATAATTTCAGGAATTTTATCTATTCCGAGTTTCATATACATGTTTTCGCCTTTATCAAGGCGTATGTTGCCACTTTTTTCCATCTCGTCGAGTACTGCGGTAAGCTCAGAGCCAATAAATACGGACATAATTGCAGGAGGAGCTTCGTTGGCGCCAAGCCGGTGATCGTTGCCTGCCGATGCAATGGAAGCACGTAAAAGGTCATTATATTCATGCACAGCTTTGATGGTGCAAATCAAAAACACGAGGAATTGCAGGTTCTCCCGGGCGGAACTACTAGGCTGAAACAGGTTTACTCCGGTATTGGTTATAAGCGACCAGTTATTATGCTTCCCGTTTCCATTTAATCCTGCAAAGGGTTTTTCATGAAACAAAACTTTTAGATTGTGCCTTGCTGATACCCTTTTCATTACGTCCATAAGCAGCTGATTATGGTCCGTAGCTACATTTATGTCTTCAAAAAGGGGGGCAATTTCAAACTGACTTGGAGCCACCTCATTGTGCCTCGTGGTTACGGGAATACCAAGTTTTAACGCCTCTATCTCAAAATCTTTGATATAATTATACACCCTGCTGGGGATGGCACCGAAATAATGATCATCAAGCTGCTGGCCACGAGCGGGGTTATGCCCGAAAACTGTTCTGCCTGTCATCACCAGATCGGGGCGGGCATTAAATAAAGCGCGGTCAACCACAAAGTATTCCTGCTCGCACCCCAATGAGGCATTTACACGTGTTACATTCCGGTCGAAATACTGGCAAACCCTGGTCGCCGCTATGTTTACAGCATCCACTGCCTTCATCAGCGGAGCTTTGTAATCAAGCGCTTCTCCGGTATATGAAACGAACACACAGGGAATACATAGTGTTCTTCCCCATATAAACAAAGGTGAGCTTGGATCCCATGCGGTATATCCACGTGCTTCAAAGGTACTTCTTATACCTCCGTGTGGAAAGGAAGAGGCGTCAGGCTCCTGCTGCACCAGCATGGTACCTTTGAACTTTTCAATACCTGATTGTGCATCGTAAAAAGAATCATGTTTTTCAGCAGTGGCGCCGGTAAGCGGTTGAAACCAGTGCGTGTAATGGGTCACGCCTTTTGATATTGCCCACATTTTTGCTGCAGATGCTACGGAATCCGCCGTTACTTCATCAATTTTGGTACCTCTTTCTATGGCTTTTGCCACACGCTTATATACGTCTGGCGAGAGCGTTGCCTTCATTTTATCCAATGTGAAGGCATCTTCTGCAAAATAATCTGAAATTTTTTCAGAAGGAGGGAAAACCCTTTCAGTGGAACGCTTTTCCACTATTTCCAGTGCTTTGAATCTTAATTCGGCCATAATTTTTATCTGTTTTAAAATTTCCTCAAAAATATACGAAATACATAATTCTTAAAATTTTTGGGCTATTTTTTATCCTGTTTTCTTTATTTTTTCAATATCATGTCAATTTTGAATAATTTATTGCCCTGATCCGGAATTTATATTCTCTTTTTCCTAAACTAATATTTTGTGTCTTACACATCAATGAAGGTATTTAAAGAGGTGTTCTTTACTTTTGCATACTGTGATTTAATGAACATGAAAAAGGTTACCTTTTATACCCTTGGATGTAAACTCAACTTTTCCGAAACATCCACCCTGTCAAGGATGTTTGAATCGGACGGATACCAAAAAGTTGACTTTGCTGACTCACCTGATATCTTTATCATCAATACCTGCTCGGTCACAGAAAATGCCGATAAAAAATGCAGGAAAATAGTCCGGGAGGCTAGGAGCATATCACCCGGAGCCTTTATTGCTTTGGTAGGTTGTTATGCGCAACTCAAACCCCGGGAAATTTCAGAAATTCCAGGTGTAGATGCCGTGCTTGGAGCAGCTGAAAAGTTCAGACTCATGGAGTTGCTGGAGGGGTTCGAACGAAAAAATGAACCGGTTGTATTAGCTTCAAAGATAAATGAGGCAATCCGGTTTAATCCCTCCTGGTCAATTAACGATCGTACACGCACTTTTCTTAAAGTGCAGGATGGATGTAATTACGGATGTGCCTTTTGCACAATCCCGCTTGCGCGGGGTAAAAGCCGCAGCGGAATGATAAGCAACGTAGTTGATTCGGCAAAAGAAATCGCCGGATCAGGGGTAAAAGAAATTGTACTCACAGGTGTAAATACGGGTGATTTTGGCATTTGGAACGGACGGAGAAAAGAAAAGTTTATTGACCTGATAATTGCCCTCGATGAGGTGGAAGGCGTTGACCGGTTCCGGATATCTTCCATAGAGCCCAACCTGCTAACGAACGAAATCATTGAATTTGTGGCAAAATCAAACCGGTTTGTTCCTCATTTTCACATACCCCTGCAATCCGGCTCAAACAAAATCCTGCAGCTTATGAAGCGGAGGTATTTTACTGAATTATATCATGAGCGTGTACGCACAATTAAGCAACTACTCCCAAATGCATGTATTGGCGTGGACGTGATCGTGGGTTTTCCTGGCGAAACAGAAGCAGAATTTCTGAAATCATATACGTTTATCAACGAACTGAATGTTTCATACCTTCATGTATTTACGTACTCCGAGCGCCCTGACACCCTGGCCGTAAAAATGGAAGGCGTAGTACCTGTTTACGAGCGACATCAACGAAGCAAAATGCTGCGAAATCTGTCGGAGAAAAAAAGAAGGCGATTTTATGAAGAAAACCTCGGCAAAACCGAAACCGTACTTTTTGAAAATGATATCAAAGGGGGAATGATACATGGTTTTACACGTAATTATATTCGTGTGGCCGCCAGATATGATCCTGCCCTCATTAATGAAATAAAAACTGTCACCCTGGCACGTATCAACCCAAACGGACATGTGGAGGTTGCAGAAGAGGAAACGGTTAGCTTTTAAAAAAACCATATACTTCGGGAGCATTTATACTAATACTAAGGCAACTTGGTAAATTTAATGTGAACTTTATACTTATGAAATATCTATTAATTCTGAGCTTCCTGGACGTCATCTCCAATGACACAGATGTGATAGGTGTGTAAAATGAATTAAATATTTTGAAACTATGAAAAATCTTCTTTTGGTAGTTCTTTGCTTGTTTTCAATCCGCTCATACCCCCAGACATTTAAGGGTGATATAGGGATAGGTGGTTACATATCAGCTAACTATAATAAGTCGGAATTCGGTAAGAATTTCAATGCGGGTGTTGCTCCTGATGTTGGATATTTTCTATTTGATAATTTCATTGTTGGTGCACGCCTGGGTTATTCTTATTCCGGAAGCGACTATGATAACTTCCCTTCAAGACGTAGGCATTACCTTTACCTGGGTCCCCTGGTTAGGTACTATGTGCCCATTGTCCCAAGATGGATTGGGATCATGCACGCCGGTCATAACTGGTCTTGGAGTTTTAATGTAACCGATGATAAGGAGACATATAGAAGTACCGATTTCCAACTTGGATTAGGGATAGGCTATTTTATCGCGAAGAATGTTTCCGTGGAAGGGATGTTTTACTATCAAAAAGAGCAAAGGCTCCTATTTCTTGCAGGACTTCAGGTTTATCTTATACGTAACAAATCTGTATCGGACTAGAATTTAAGCTTTAACCCGTGCCAGTGCTTATCTCATTTTCTCATTATCACAGAGTCCTTTTCTTTACATGCAAAGTTAATTTATGAGAGGATACCATTCAATCTGTATCACCCCATCCGTAATATGACCAACATCATTGACTTTTATTGTTCTTGTTCGTTAGCTTCACCTATCAGATCCAGTGGTGGAAAGTTAGGTTGAAGATGTAGATGGTGATTTTTCATTTAAGTTTACCAGGTAAATATTGAAAAATATTAAAACTATAATAGTCCTCATGACCTTGATGGTTTTGGTTCAATGTGACTACACAACGCTTCCTCATATTCAATTTACTCTTTACCTTTACATCAGTAATCAAAGCTTCGCAATTGAGGGTAGCAAATTAATGATGTATGCGGAAAATGGTTTCATCAATACAGAGTTTGAAGAGTAAACTATTAACAACATTCATAAGGTGTTACACAATAACAAGATTCGTAGGATTTCCAGCCTTGCTAAGTACCTTTTTAATTGGTTGTGAGAGTTATAAGTTTGAATACGAAGATACATGCTTATTTGATGGCTATTACTACGATAACAATGAAAAAAAATGGCTTGAGGAATTATCGAGTGACTTCATTCTGATCAGTATTGATAGCTCCACTACAGACGACGATATCGTGTATTTCGTTAACTCACAAGGCATCTTCAAAGGTATTTCAGCATCTGATGTCATTAGATATCCCAATTACAGATTTAAACATGTTGTTGCTAAGTTTTTAGTTGGTAATGACTGTTATGGGATAACTTCTGTCATCAATGAAATTGAAACAAATGGATTTGTTGACTACGTTCATTATACAATCCAGACGGATGATTGTACTAACCTTATTGGGGAACAGATTGGCAATAAATGTGTAGATAGCTATAGTGATCTGTTTTATGTCAAAGTAAATAACCCGAACGATTTAACTGATTTGGATAAAATTGTTCAAAAGACAAATACAGAAAAATTAGAGCAAAATACATTTTTAAAGGATTGGTTTACGCTAAGAGCAAATAAAGCTTCGAAGGGCGACGCCTTACAAATGGCCAACTACTTTTATGAAACAGGTTTGTTTGAAATAGCTGAACCTAACATAATAAAACTGGTGGTAGATTCACTTTTAACAACCAACATTGATACATGCTCTTATGAGGGCTTTTACTACTATCAGGATGAAAAACTATGGTTAGAGGAAATATCCAATGACTATGTATTGATCGGTATTTATAGCGTCACTTCAGATGAGGATATCGAAAACTTCATCAACGCACAAGGCATCTTTGAAGAGATTTCAGTATCAGATGTTATAAAATATCAGTATTACGACTACAAACATGTGGTTGCCAAGTCTTTAACAAGCCTGAACTGTACTGAAATAACATCAATTATCAACAACCTTGAAAAAAATGAAATCGTGGACTACGCTCATTACACCATCCGGACTGATGACTGCAGAAACGATATTTGGGAGCCCATTGGTAATAAATGTGTCGATAGTTATGAAAGTAGATTTACTGTAAGTGTAAAAGACCCAAACGATTTAACTGATTTATACAATATTGTTCATAAAACGAATACGGAAATTCTTTCCCAAAATCAATTTATGGCTAATCGGTTTGTCCTCTGAGC